>OZ245997.1:1908333-2226388 GCA_965230195.1 Putridiphycobacter sp. | reverse complement strand
TAATTAGGAATATGGACAAACCTGCAATGACATTCTTTGAGCCAGAAAAGCCAGCCGTATTCTTTACATTATTTGATAATGAGATTAATGTTGCCCATATAAATGAAAACTCTTCCTATGATGGTGTTATAAATGCAACACCAAGTATATCTGTATTCAAGAAAGCGGAAAATTATTTAAGTACTTGGCCAGAAATTTCTGAAGAGATTACAAAATACGTGAAATACATCAACCCTATAGCATGTTCAAACTATCCTGATAACATTTTTTACTCCTCAAGTGGAACATCACAGGATGAATTGGGAGTAATTCATACAACTTTTAGACACCCATTCACCCTTGCAGAAGCAATGGTTCATGAAATGGCTCATATAAAACTTTTCGTTCTTGGAATTGACTATGAGCATTCTGAAGGAATAATCATCAATAAGTCCAGTGATAAATTCTACAGTCCAATTAAAGAATGTGAAAGACCAATGTCAGCTATATTTCATGCACAATACTCCTTTATACATGTTCTGTATTTGAATAACCTCATTCTTAAACTCGAAGAAGGTCACAATGACTTTCTACAATTTCTGGCTTTGACAAAAGACACATACTTGAAAATGAAAGAAGGTCATTCAATAATTGAAAAACATATGGAGGTAGATAATAAAGGAAAAAAGTTCGTTGACCAATTTATGCTTTGGTCTGATCAAACAATAAATTCTACAAAAATCAAATTGAATGGTTATGGAATTAGCTGATCACATTAAGTTTGACATGCCAGAATTTCAACGAATCACCTGGGTCAGTGAAGAATTAGAAACTAAGTGGTATCCAATAATAAATCAATTAAAGGTAGCAATTGACAATCTTCTATTGAATAAAGAAGTACTTGAATTCTTACCTATTCAAATCAGAAGTATCGACAACAATAACGTATATAAGTTTAAAAAAAGGCTTTTTGAATTAGGCTTATTCTGCGAACATCTAAATTCTCCAACTCCAATCATAGGCACTATATACGGTAAGAATCTTTCAAAAAATAAGACGTTACTAATAATAGGAAAAAGGAAAAATGTCATTGAGCTCATCAAATCCAAAGAACATTTACCAAGCGTATTAAAGCTGACACAAAATTCAGTCAACGGGTTTGAAGTTTATTCTAAATACGGTGAGAGTAAATTAGTTGACTTTACTTGGATGTACTTACTTTCAGAAACACAAGAAACCATTTTGAAAGAAGTTCAAATTGACATCAATTTATTAAATCCTTTGTGGTCGAATTTAGGTTTATCAGTAATCCCTTTCAGACCATCAAAATTGACTTGCCTAGATTCATTAGCATTAGCGAACCAAATAAAAACCGTTGCAAGGGCTAAAATGCCTCCTAACTTATATGATGCTTGGTTTGAAATTCTGTCTTGGCCTATTGAATGGACGGCTTTACATGGTATAGCAGAGATAAAAACACCAATATTCAAAATGATTTACAATACAGATAGTACAGGAACAAAATATAAAATTCAGTTATATTCAAATACTTATCCGGAAAACGGTTTGAATGGTTTGTTATTCCCTTACAAGAAACCAAAAAAATTATTCTTAACTGAATCCAAGAAATTCAATGAAGGAGTTAAACATTTAAATAAATCAATAAAGTAAAATATGGAAACAGTTCAACAATTAAAAAGTCTTATCAATTCTGGTAAAATTATATTTGATAATAATTCTACTCAATTGAGACAGCAACTTCTTCAAGAAATTGCTGGTCAACTTATCAGTGAAAAATTACAAAAATTGGTTGTTTTTCTCGCAGAATCCACTGATACACATATCAGAATTAGTTCAATAGTTAGAAATCCAAATATCCTAAGTGATCATGGTAAAAGAACAGCTGTTGATATTGGTAATGAGGAAATTGCAAATAGTTTACTGCCAAAACTGGCTATTCCCTCAAACATAGCATTATTTGATATTGACGAAATTATATTTAATGCTGGTGGGGCTTTACCTTCTGGTCCAAATAGGTGGAATTATAAAAATGGCAGCCCTTTTAATTTTAGCGATGGAGTATTAAATAACCATTCTGATCATATACACATATCAGTAAAATCATAATATTCGAGGAAACAAAATTTAGGTGAATTTGAAAATCAGTACAAAACGATTAAAAGCGATGAGGTAACAATCTATATAAAAAAATAGGTGGGCTATAAGTAAATTCAAAGGTTATGACCCGTATCAATCTTCATCATATCTTGACATTGAAGAGCTTCTGAATCGCCTACTTTTCATATACTAAACGATAAAACTTATAGATGTAACAAAAAATATAGACTGCTGAGTTTGTAACATTTTAAATTTCAATAGAACTTAAAATCTTGTGTCCATTAGGACGTGCGGGTTCATCCCGATAGCTATCGGGACCCGCCTCGAGTACAAAAAGCCTTCTCTTTTTAGAGGAGGCTTTTTTGTTTTGTAAAAATAAGTAAGTATGGCAACTGTTTACATTATATATTCAGACTCGATTGATAAATTTTATATTGGTAGTTGTACCAATCTTTCTAAAAGGCTCAGACAACATAATAACCATAAAATTGAGGGAACTTTTGCAGGAAGAACAAATGACCTGGCACTTTATTCATACAAGTTATGTTATAGGTTTAACTCTGATTTTTAGGACTATAAAAATCATCTGTTGACATTAAAATTATATCATCAGGATTGAAGATATTTACTAATAGAACCTCCCCCTTAAAAAACTCGTTCTTGAAATACCTGACAAAGTATAAATATTGTTTGTTGTTTCTTTCAGTTAAACCATGACATTGAGCCCTTTTAAAATCATAACTTTCAGCCTGACACAAAACCTGATCTACCTTCTTAAGTCCACCCTTTAAGTATATATTGAACAAGTCATCAACGTTTTTCTGATATGTCTCAAACGCTACCCGACTGGAATCTAAACTAATATTAGAATCCAACGGAATTCTTACACATATAATATCGATTTTTTGATATTGAATGAAATAAGATAAGTCATATTTGTACTGTTTTGACTTAACTCTTGGTCTATATCTCCAAATTTTTAAATCGGACAAAGAAATAACGCCTGGACTAACGCTCTGATATCCAGAAAACGTATTATAAAAATCAAATTTAAACTTTGTTGCAATAGAGTCAAGATCATCTTCAAGAATTCTTCTACCGGCGTTCTTTAGTTTGTTCTTGTCTGACAGACTAAATTGTCTTAAAGAAGAGTCACAAATTCGCATATACCCACATGAGGTAAGGAGCAATAGATTAATTAAAATAACCGTATTTTTCATTATAAATTTTATAACATTTTTATCGTACAAATGTTACAGCAATTCGAATCGCTATAGAGTATAAATTCAGTTTTCCATGAATAGCTCTAAAATAATCTGATGCGATTGTATCCTCTTTAAATCCTGCACTTAAGAAAAAAGCGACTCAACACAAAACAATAATTACATTTGTACCTATACTATTTAGAGATTTATGAAGTTGAAATGTCAAAAAGAATTGTTTACTATTGAGGATAATGTACATTATTTAAATTGCGCTTATAAAGCACCATTGTTAAAGTCAGCTGAAACAGCTGCAATTGAAGAACTCATTGCTCACAGGACACCAACAAAACTGGCCCCTGAAACCTTTTTTAATGATACTGAAGATGTACGACAATTATTTTCTGAATTGATCAATTCATCTTCCTCAAATATTGCCATTCTGCCTTCAACAACCTACGGGTTTAGCTCTGTTCTAAATAATGTTGTCGGCAAAAAGAGTGGTCATGCCATAACATTAGAAAATGAATTTCCCAGTGGTTATTTTTCTCTGAAAAGATGGTGCACAGAGAATGAGAATTTCCTTAATATTATTGGTCCGGATGATAAAGCAGAGTTTCCTGGTAAATCATGGAATGAAAACCTATTAAATGCCATAGATGAACATACTTCTGTGGTACTTATGTCTTCGGTACACTGGATGAATGGTACAGTATTTAACCTCGAAGAAATAGGCAATAAATGTAAAGCCGTTGGTGCAATATTTATTGTAGACGGTACTCAATCTGTTGGTGTACTGAATATGGATATTAACAAGTACCATATTGATGCACTTGTATGTGCTTCTTATAAATGGTTATTTGGTCCGTATTCCATTGCATTGGCTCATTTCGGAGAAAAGTTTTCGAATGGAAGGCCATTAGAAGAAAGTTGGATTAACAGAACAAATGCCAGGAACTTTAGTACTTTAACTGACTATGAAGATGAGTACAATCCTGGTGCAGGACGGTATAATGTTGGCCAAACCAGCCACTTCATTTTAATGCCAATGTTAAGGCAATCTTTGAGACAAATACTGGAATGGGAACCAAAACGAATAGAAACCTATTGTTATGATTTGATTCAGCCACTTAAAGATTACTTGACGGGAATAGATGTTAAATTTGAATCTAAACCCTATTTTTCCAGCCATTTATTTTCACTTAAACTACCTGAAAAATTTGACACTGATGCCTTAACACAAAACTTTGAGAGGAATAATATCTATATTTCATTGAGGGGAACTGATATCCGGGTTTCCCTAAATGTATTTAATGATGAACAAGACATTAATATTTTGATTGAATCTATTAAAAAATCAAATTCAGAATAATACAAAAAAAACGGATCAGGCATATTACCGGATCCGTTCTGTTTCAAGGCCTCACGGTTGAACCGGACCTCAAATTTCACTGATTTAATTATAGTCCAGATCAATGTTGGGCTTAATCTGAAGTATTTAATTATTAATCAGTGATACTAATAGCATTCCCCCCTAAAACAACCGGTGTTTTTCCGTCCGTGATAATAATTTTAGAATTTGATTTAAGGGCTTCCGCGCTCATTTCAATAGCTTTTAGTTTCAATAGTTGCTCAGTAATTGTGGAGTTTTCCAGTTCCTGCCTCTTCTTTTCTGCTTCAGCAGCAACAATTACTCTCTCAGCTTCTAATTGTTGTCTTTCGAGAGCAAACTTCTGATCCAGTCTCTTTTTACTGATCTCCAATTCCTTTTCTCTTAAACCTTTTTCAAGTTCAAAGTCTAATCGTTCTCTGGCTGTTTTATTCTCCACCGCAGTACGCTTGGCTATTTCCTCTGCTTTTAACCTTTGCTGAATTGTTGTAACAATTCCTTCCGGTAAGCGGAAATCTTTTAGAATAACACTTTCCATCATAATCCCCCTAACCTTAAGTATACTATCCATCTTAAGCATCAATTCAGTTTCGATTTCGGTACGTGCCGGAATTAAACCCTGCGCTTCATATTTCAAACCAATTTTTCTTAAATTGGCTTCTATATAATCATCAATCAGTAAGCTTTCATAATCCGGACCATATTTCTTGTGGATTTCCAAAATAGCACTCTTTTGTACATGGTAAAGAATGGTTAAATCAACATCCACATAAATACCTTCTTTGGAGTGAAAGTGAAACTCCTTATTGTGATTAATGGTTCGGGTTTCATACCGTACAACATAACGGAAAATTTTTGGAGCATAATGATGGGCTCCGGGTTCAAGAAGATTCTCTTTGGCCTTACCAAATTTTACATCAACCCCAACCTCTCCTGGTCTGATAATGGTACAACTTTGGACAACTAATAGTATAGCAATCAAGCTATATAAACTTAAAAATTTCATTTGCGATTATTTTAAAATATTAATAAATACCTGATTATAGCAATCAGAACTAATCGCAAAACGGCACAACAACCATGCCGATTTAACAAAAATTAACAAGCAAAATCATCACATAACACATTAAACAATACTCCTGCTTTACTAAGGATGAATTATATTGTTTATGCATTGAAACAGCAATGAAAAAAGTAACAATTAAAATGAAGTTGTATCTTTATCATAGCCTTATTAATAACTAAGGGGTGAATCATAAAAAATGAAAAAACACAATTACGAAGTTAAAGTTGAATGGACCGGAAACGAAGGAAAAGGTACAGAAAATTACAAATCATATAAAAGGGACCATACAGTTTCAGTTGATGGAAAGTATAATGAAATCAATGGCTCTTCTGACCCCTCATTTATGGGAGATCCAGCCAGGTATAATCCTGAAGAGCTTTTTCTGTCCTCTCTTTCATCCTGCCATATGTTATGGTATTTACACCTGTGCTCTGTCAATAAAATTGTAGTCACTGAGTATATTGATTACGCTAAGGGCATAATGGAGGAAACTAAAGACGGCAGTGGACAATTTACTGAGGTGATCCTCTACCCTAAAGTAAGAATTAGTGATCCCGATATGGTTGAAAGGGCAAAAGAATTGCATGAGGAGGCGAATAAAATGTGTTTTATTGCCAATTCCTGCAATTTTAAAATCCAACATCAACCGGATATTACAGCTGGATAATTTTTTTCTGAATTGTTGTTTCTACGCGCAATCTTTACAGGTTCCGGTCAGTACACAATTAACACTTTCAACCTTGTAATTAGCGGGTAAAGAAAAATTGACCGGAATAGGTAAGCACTCTATTGTTTCACAGTTTTTGCAGTGAAAATGGAAATGATGTAATGGTCTGGAATTGTCATCACATTTAATACAAAGTGCAAAATATTGTCTGCCATCATTTCCCGCTATTCTATGTAGCACACCATCTTCGCAATAGCGGTTTAACACTCTATAAATGGTAGCTCTGTTAACATCCAGTTCTATTTTTTTTTCAATAGCACTTTGACTCATTGCTTTACCTGACGAATGTAAAACAGAAAGCACAGCTTCTTTTGCTACGGTATTTCTTCTTTTCATGACTTTTAAAAAATATTATTGCGACCCTGTTGCAATAATACAAAACATTTCTATATTTGCAAACACTAATGCGACATTATCGCATTTATTTTGAAATAATGACAAGAAGAGAAGCAATTAAACAGGGAAGTACAGCTGCACTGGCACTTACATTACCTATTTCACTACACAATTTTAAAAATTACAATGCTATGAACACAACTAACAAATTTGACGTAATTATTATTGGCGGTAGCTATTCCGGGTTATCAGCAGCAATGACATTGGGACGATCCCTACGAAATGTTTTAATAATTGACAGTGGTTCGCCCTGCAACCGTCAAACCCCTCATTCACATAATTTTATTACTCATGATGGCTCCAAACCTTCTGAAATTTCACAAAAAGCAAAAGAACAGGTATTGAAATATGATACTGTTCATTTTCTAAATGATAAAGCCTTAACAGGGACAAAGACAGGACAAAATTTTAGGGTCACAACTGAAGCAGGACAAGAATTTATTGCCAAAAAGTTAATTTTTGCAACCGGGATTAAAGACATTATGCCAGATATAGAAGGCTTTTCAAATTGCTGGGGAATTACAATTGTTCACTGTCCTTACTGCCATGGATATGAAATAAAACACAAAAAAACCGGAATATTCGCAAATGGCGAACGGGCGTTTCACTTATCTCCAATGGTCAAAAACCTGACTGAAGATTTGACAATCTTAACATCTGGTAAAGCAAATTTTAGCCCGGAAGAACTGGCAAAATTTAAAGAAAACAAGATTAAAGTTGTAGAAAAAGAAATTTTAGAAATAGAACACTCTGAAGGACAAATAAAAAATGTAGTATTTGCCGACAAAAGTAAAATGGATTTTGAAGCAGTTTATGCCGCTATTCCATTTAAACAACATTCTGATATACCAGAGAAATTAGGTTGTGAACTGACTGATCTTGGATATATTGCCGTCAATCCAATGGGTAAAACCACAGTTGAGGGTACATTTGCCTGTGGTGACAACTGCACCTTTATACGTTCCGTTGCCAATGCCGTTGCATCCGGTAACATGGTAGGCGCAATAGTAAATATGGAACTATCCAACGAACAGTTTTAATTCCTTTTAAAGATTGCAAGAATGGTAGAAATATTTATCACTGATATCAATACACAATCACAAAGCGAAGACCTGTTAGCAATTTTGAAGCGGACTTTTAATGGACTTCAGATTAACTTTGACTTAGGAGAAACTGACCTACCCTTCCCTCAAGGGCACTCGGTACTAAGGGTTGAAGGAGAATATGTTGATAGTACCAATATTATAACAGTAGTTAAAGCTGTCGGATACAAATGTGAAATAATGGCTGACACCATAATCTAAATAAACGTATATTTAGCGGTAAATTATCAGTTGTTTATTGCTATAATGAATGTATCCTTTTTCATTGCCGGAATCTTATGCTTTATACTGGGTATAGCGCACTCAATTCTTGGAGAACTTCTTATTTTTCATGATAAGAGAAACAAGGGTAAGCTTGTGCCCTCCAGAACGAAAACGGTATTGAAAGAACGTCATTTAAGAATTATCTGGGCCACCTGGCACCTTGCTTCAGTTTTTGGTTGGTGTATTGGTGCACTTATTATTAAAATAGCCTTTACCACTGATAATCTACTGATGGAATTCATCACTAAATCTGTTATTTATACTATGTTAATCTCCTCTGTTTTAGTGTTAATTGGAACTAAAGGAAGACATCCGGGCTGGATTGTTCTTTTGTTAATAGGACTGTTACTAATAATTGGATATTAATTGAAAATCATAAATATGCTCAAATACTAAAATATGACGGACGAATTAGTAAAGTATATTTCAAGATATGTTGAAATGACTGATACACTCAAAACAGCATTAACTGAAAGTGCATTTGTAAAACAATACCCAAAAGGAACGGTTTTGCTAAAGCCAGGAGACATATCAAATGAATGTTACTTTATATTTAAGGGATGTATCAGAGATTATTATATGGAAGATATTGAGGAAAAAACGATTGAATTTTACACCGAAGAACAAGTAGCTTCTCCTCCCTGTTACGGCACGAATACCCCTTCAGAACAATACCTTGAATGTATTGAAGATACGATTGCCAGTGTGGGAACACCTGAATTGGAAACTGAAATGTTTCAAAAATACCCGGAGCTGGAATCTTTAGCCCGTGTTATGAACGATATGGTAATAGCCAGTCAACAAAATGAATTCAAGTTGTTTAAATTTTCCAGCCCCGAACAACGCTATCTGAATTTATTAGAAAAAAGACCTGACTTAATTCAAAGAGTACCTCAACATCAAATAGCAAGTTATTTGGGGATGAAGCCTGAATCGCTTAGCAGAATACGAAGAAGGTTAGCTAAGAAGTAACTGCTTCTAACCGTACTTTATAACCTTTCTTAACTTAAGTTAATATACAAAACGGGAAGAACTCCGGTTATTTGTCATAACCAATAAAATTTAAGGTTATGAACTTACAAAAAACAACATGCACTGTCCTTTTCTTTCTATCAATTTTACAGGGTTTAAGTCAAGGTGGTAATACAGATTCAACACGATTTTACAATTTTTTTGCCAGAACTTCCTACCATCCTTTTACAAACTCAATTGGACCGGTTAATATACAGATGTATGAACTATTTTTGGGGTATAGATTAAACAGTAAGGACATTGTTGGCCTCAAATCAGCTACATGGAAAATTTTTGAACCAATGGGAATTCAGCTATGGGATCCTAATTTGCTAAAAGAGAGTGAATGGTTCGACGGTAGAATCCGTGAATTTGGATTTGGACTTTTCTATCAGCGGATGTTATGGAAAGGACTCTATGGTTCTGTTGAGGTAATGCCTATGAAAAAAACTTTTCTGGATATGGACAATAACAAAATAGCAACCGGTTTTAGATTGTATACCTCTTATCATGTTGGTTACCATATCTCATTTCTGAAAAACAGGCTATTTATTGAACCTCAAATTCATTGCAATTATTGGCCGGTAAACTCTCCTGGTCCGGAAGGCTTTAAAGAGCAAGTAGAAAAATACAATAATTTTTTTCTGTTCGAACCTAACTTGTACATTGGTATTAACTTTTAAAAATTCTCCGAATCATATGCCCAACATGTATAATACCTCCAAAAAACTCTTTTTGATAGATGCGTCAGGAGCCATTCTATCTGCATTTCTATTAGGTGTTGTTTTAGTCAGATTTGAAACTATTTTCGGAATTCCTTCAGCAACATTGTACTTTTTGGCAGCAATACCTATAGGCTTCGCTATTTATGATTTGTATTGTTACAGACAAGGAGAACAAATCGGCAAATTTCTTAAAGGAATTGCAATGGCAAATTTATCGTACTGTATTTTATCAATTGGGTTAGCTTTTTATCATTTTGAAGTAGTAACAACTTTAGGCTGGTTATACATTATTGGAGAAGTGTTAATTGTAATCGTACTTTCAGTTATTGAATATAATGTTGCCAGACGCCTAGACTCATAGCAACCATAAGGAGCAATTGCAATTTGTCTTAAAATATCTGCCATAAATAATTAAAGTAATCCTGCATCATTTTTTGCTTCTTTCGTCATAACAGGTGAAACAATTACAAAACACATAAAATGACGAACGACAATTTACCAGTTGCCATAATAGGAGCCGGTCCTGTTGGACTGGCTGCCGCAGCACATTTAACTCAAAGAAAAATTCCATTTATCCTGTTTGAAGCAGGAGATACAGTAGGGCATAATATATTATCCTGGCAACATATCAAAATATTCTCTCCCTGGCAATATGTAATTGACAAGGCAGCAGAAAAACTTTTAATTGAATCAGAATGGAAAAGTCCCGATCTGAAAATCTTGCCAACCGGAAAACAATTAGTGGAAAATTATTTACGGCCATTGGCGCAGCTTCCATCAATAGCCTCAGGTATTCACCTTAATACCAAAGTAATTTCAATTGGCAGAAAAGGAATTGATAAAATGAAAACATCCGGGAGATCTCAAAAACCATTTTCTATTAAAGTGGAACAAAATGGCAATACCATTTATTACGAAGCAAAAGCCATAATCGACTCTTCCGGAACCTGGAATCAACCCAATCCAATTGGGTCGGGTGGTGTTTATGCCCAGGGTGAGCAAGTACTTAACCAACATATTTTCTATGGCATACCTGATGTTAAAAAGGACCAATTAAACCGCTATAAAAACAAAAATGTAGTAGTAGTGGGTAGCGGCCATTCGGCCATTAATGTTCTTCTTGACCTGGCTGATGTACAGGAAAAATATCCTGACACACAGCTTAATTGGGTATTGAGAAAAGACCATGTTTCAGCTGTTTATGGCGGACAGGAGTCGGATGCACTGGAAGCCCGCGGCACGCTCGGTATCAGAATAGAGCAACTGGTGAATAGTGGTAAACTTCAAATTTACACCCCTTTTCATATCTTAAAATTAACGAATGAATCAACAGGAATTAAAATTGAAGGCGACTTAAACGGAGACAGAGAATTCATTAACAATATTGACGAAATTATCAGTAATACAGGATCAAGGCCTAACCTGGATATGTTGAGAGAAGTAAGAGTGGATTTAGATTCAGCTTTGGAGTCTGTTTTTGATCTCGCTCCCCTTATCGATCCTAATGTTCACAGTTGCGGTACTGTAAGGCCTCACGGTGAAAATGAATTGAGACACCCGGAACAGGATTTTTACATTGTTGGCTCAAAAAGCTATGGTCGGGCACCTACTTTCTTAATGGCTACCGGTTATGAACAAGTCAGGTCAGTAATAGCGTATCTTGATGGCGATTTTGAAGCAGCAAAACGCGTGGAACTGGATTTACCTGAAACCGGAGTTTGCAGTTCAGATCTTGCAAATGATTCGGGACCTGGATGTTGTGTACCAGCTAAATCGACCGTAGCAGAAGAAGAAGTACAGGTAAGCGGATGCTGCTAAGATTAAAACGTAAAAAACAACAAAGCCTCCATTTCAAAGAGGCTTTGTTATCAGGTGGTGTGATGGCATTTGCGGGACTTGGTGATACTTTTCTTTACTCCACACTTCCTGTTTTTGGCAAAGAAATGGGATTTTCAACGCTTTTTATAGGCTTATTACTTTCGGTTAACCGATTTATCCGAATACTTGTTAATACCACCGTGGCGAATACTATCCGAAAAATTGGAATGAAAAACACAATAATTATTTGCGCTGTTTTTTCTGTTTTAACAACCATGGTTTATGGTATAAAAACCGGTATAGTGCTGTTATTGGTTGCTCGTATTATATGGGGACTTTCCTATTCCGGGTTAAAACTGACCACCTTAAATTATGCCGCTCTGACACAAAAAAGATCAGCACTTGCATTTGGACTGACACAAAGTATCAAATCTGCAGGTGGTTTATTTGTTTTATGGCTCGGCCCTATTCTTGTAAATGCCTACGGTTTAAAAAATGCTTTTTTTGCTATTTGTGCTCTGACAATGATCTGTATTCCTCTCGCATTCTCATTATCTCAGGACTCCAAAAAAATAATGTCAGATAAGGTTAAGGTCCGGAAAACTTTTGCACCAACAACAATCAATTTATTAATCTTTGCATTATCTATAGCTATTGACGGCATACTGGTTGTCACGATATCACTTCTTTTTAAGTCTGTCATAGCAGATACTGTACAACTTTTAACAACAGTAGCATTCTATTTGCTCATTAAGCGTTTTTTTAGCCTTGGAATATCATTGATAGGCGGTATACTATCCATTAAAATCCGGATTTATACTTTGTATATAATTTCAGTAACAGCTTGTATTTTAGCACTACTTCTTATTGCCTTTGGTTTTACTGTAACAGGAATAGTACTTGCTTTTTTATTCAATACTATAATTGTTACATTTTCCCCTTTTATCGCAATACAACATGATGATAAAGCCGAAAAATCATTACAAATTATCTCTGGTATTTCAACGTGGTGGGATCTTGGTGCAGCGCTGGGAGCTCTAATTGGTATTCATTTATTGGAATTACTCGGACCACAATATTTATTTTCGATACTCTCACTAGCAATATTAATCTTATTCATTAACTTTATTAAACAGCATGGAAACATTAGTTCAGGAACTATACACACCACTTTTTCTTTACGTCAGAAAAAGAATCAGCAGTCAGGAAGATGCTGAAGATTTGACGCAGGAAGTTTTTTTAAAACTATCGAAATCAGATAGTGATAAAATAAATAATGTAAAGAGCTGGGTTTATACTATTGCCAAAAACACAATCACAGATTACTATCGCAAAAGGAAAATCTATACTGAGGAATTAGAGGATAAGGTGATTATGGAGGATTACAATGACAACAATGCTGTTCAGGAGCTAAGCACCTGCATCACTTCGTATATTGAGAAACTTCCGGAAGACTATAGAGAAATTATGCGGCTTTCAGAACTGGAAAACATTCCTCAAAAAGATATTGCTGTTCGATTGGATATGAATTATGTTACAGTTCGGTCTAAAGTTCAAAGAGGAAGAAGAAAGCTGAGGGATATATTTACCGAATGTTGCAATATTTCGCAAGGAGCCGCTGGCAGCATATTAGGATACGAAAGAAAGAACAGATGCACAGAGGACTGTAGTGGTAAGACAGAAAATGACAATGGGAGTACCTGTTAACTACTCCAACTGTTTTATTTACATGATCTACTACTATTTAAACAGTAAAAAAGTAATACCATACAACCCTATTCTGTTATATATCATCACTTCATTAAATGATTAAAACATCTTTGAAATGAAAAACGGAATATTATATGTGATGATACTTACAGCATTTTGCAGTTGCAAGAAAAACAGAACAGAAAATGCTCTAGTTGGAAAATGGCTTCTAACCGAAACTTTAGCTGATCCAGGAGATGGTAGTGGTACTTTTCAAGCAGTTAACAGTTCAAAAACACTCACTTTTAATGGTGACGGAACAGTAACGTCAAATGGTTCAATTTGTCTCCTGTCAATTGAGTCAAATACTTCCTCTTCAGGAACCTATTCTACCGGTGATTCCACAATTACCTCATCTGACTGTACAAATTCACCTCTGGCTTTAACTTATGAATTAGATGGTTCCACGTTAATTATAAATTACCCCTGCATTGAGGCCTGTAAAGGTAAGTTTGAAAAACAATAAAGACTATCTCTTCAGAATTGATCTTTAAAAAAGAGACAGTTGACCGGTTTGCGGATCGTCCATTGGAGGCTTTGAATGTCCAAACACTGTTCTTCCTCCAAAAGCATATGAGGTTCTTTGTTCATGTTCAATCAAAGCCTCAAAGCCACCTTCTTTTGGCCTGAAGCGTGATTCATTTTTTTGAGATATTGTAGTTAAACTTTTAAATGCCCTTTGTTTGTCTGAATATCCTATCTTCGACTTGTTAATCGCTTTTCTTAATGTATCGATTGTTTCATCATAGGTACGGGTAGGTACAGCAAACGGGTAACCATCCTTCCCGCCATGAGCAAATGAAAAACGGGCAGGATCGGAGAAACGGGATGGGGTACCATGAATAACTTCACTAACAAGTGTCAACGATTGTAGCGTTCTGGGGCCAAGTCCCTTTAGTAATAACAAATCTTCGAAGCCTCTTACCTCCTCGTATTGTGCCGTAACCAGAACACTCCCCAGTCGCTTAAGATTCACATCTTTTGCCCTGACCTCATGATGTCTGGGCATCAACAACTTTCTGGTTTCATTAAGAATAGTGGTTGGTTTTTCTCTTGTAATCTCTAATATTCCCTCTCTCGTTTCTCCAGCTTTATGGTGCGTTAAATTGAGAATTTTGCCTTGGTTTGTACCGCAAATGCCAGTATGTGGTTCATCAACAAATGTTTTGATATTATCAGAATGCCAATGGTATCTCCTTGCCATTCCGTTTTGATTATTCATGCCCTGTTGTACCACAACCCATTCCCCCTGATCAGTCACAATAAAAGAATGCAAATACAATTGGAAACCGTCCTGAATGGCAGTATTATCTATTTTAGCACTTAACCGACTACACCTGGCCAAATCCTCTCCATTCAGTCCCGTCCGGTCTCCAACTCTCAATAATTCCTCCGGGGTTCTTCTGGAATATTTACCTCTTCCACCACATACATATATCCCTAATTCTTTTTCACGATACTTAAGACTTCGTTTTAAAGCACCCATTACCGAAGTCGTTATTCCGGATGAGTGCCAATCCATTCCTAAAACACACCCAAATGACTGAAACCAAAAGGGGTCACTCAAACGACTCATAAGTCCTGATTTTCCGTAATCCAGAATAATGGCTTCACAAATAGCTTCTCCTAAAGTAGCCATTCGTCTGGCCAGCCACTCCGGCACTTTTCCATAATGTAATGGCAAATCACTATGACCTGAACGATTCAAAACTAGATAAAGATTAAATTATAATCAAAAATAAGATTAATTTTTAATCAAAACCAGTTGACTCCTGTTTATTTTATCTACAATTTCATCATGGCAACTGTTTTTAAAGCTTATACGACAAACCAAGCTCCAACATAAAATAGCCTGCTCCCGCATTTGAACTAAAGACAGATTGCATAATCTGAGGTTTTATGTACCAGGATATTGGACTGTTTTTTCTCACACTTAAATCTTTTCCAGCAACAAAATACAAACTACTAACTAAATGATTATTTCCTGTTTTAACGCGACTAATATCACCTGAAGCAGACAATGTATAAGTATTAGGTACAGCTGTTCGTAAGTACCCAATTCCAACCCCAAAACCTGTAAATGTTCCCTTATCATTCACTCTTCTGTAACCTGTTTCGGGCAATACAAAAAAACCTGTTTGGTAATGTTTATGATAAAAAAGCCCCATTGATGGTCTTAGTACAATTGACCTTAGTACAGATCTTTCCTCTGCCTTCCCCGTTTTAATTTTGGTTTGTAATTGCTTTTCATAACCAACACTAATTCTGAGTCCCGGGTGGGTAATAGTTTCACCAAAGTAAGCAATACTCACTGAATTTGGTTTGAGTGTCTGAGACTGCCCGCTTATAAGAGCAAACAAGGCTGCAAGTATTAAAACTGACTTTTTCATTTTATATAATTTTTGATTTCGTTAACAAATTGATCTTTCTGGTGTAAAAAACTATCATGGGATGCATTTTCAAGGACAACCAATTTCTTCTGTTGGCTCGAAATATGGTCTATCACATATTCCATTTCTTCAGGGGGACAGATATCATCATGTCGTCCGGTAATCATTAAAATTGGTTGATTAACCTCATCCAGTCGCTCGATCATTTTATAACTGTAAAAATCGTCAAACAACCTGTCTTGAACCTGTTCAATAATGCTTCGGTTCAAATAGGCCGGAATCGGGTTATAGGGAGACCTGAAGAGAACCTTAAGATAATCACTTGCTGACGCTGACTTTAGCGGGTATTTATACAAAATCAAATCTTCAACAAATTGATTCCATTGTTTAATATCTCTCCATGGATCATCACCAGGTATTTTTTTAATCTCAGGATGCTCATCCAACCATACCAGCACCTTTTTCCATTCATTAACATTAATTCCATTATTAATTTCTGCATTAGCTGTATTCAATAAATAATCTCTTCGAAATTCCCAGCGAATTTCATCTTTATCAGATGTGGCAGGAGCATTAAGTGTAATATACTTATCCGGAATACCATGTTCGGCATAATGAGCAATATACCTGTAGATTAAAATTCCTCCAAAACTATGTCCCATCAAAATAACCTCGGCATTATAAGCCTTTTCCAAAAACTGTGAAATGGTATGCAAATCTTCAATATAAGTTTGTATTGAAATGTCATCCATTTCAAAATTATCCTGTCGGTTTCCTGTTCCCCTTTGGTCATAATAGGCAACGGCATAGTCCTGTTCAAGGCTATTTTTCCACTCAGGATAATCGGTAAAAGCAAAGTCAAGTGTATTTAATCCCGGACCACCCTGAACATATAAGATTATCTTCTTAGAAGCTGTATTTCCCCTGACTAAAACAGGAGTAGAGTAATTATCAGTAGAAATATGGAAAACGGATTCAGTATTATTTCCAATTTCAAACTTTTCCTTTTTGCACGCCTTACTTCCTAATATCAAAAAGAACATGCAGCAAATAATTAGTGAATTCTTCATCATTTGAATTGTTTTTATGTTTATACCTTCAAGACAATTCAAACAAAATTCACCCCCAGTTATAAGTTCATCTATTACATAGGAGGCTGAAATTAATGAAGAACGGTTTTATATAATTCAATGGCTCAGTCCCTCCTACCAGACATTGAAATATCGTTTCTTACAAGCTTTAGCAGTAGTATTCCAACTATACCACATATAAAAAAGCCTGTAAAAAGTGGTAAAACTGAAGTCGATATGAATTTACCCATTACAATAGCCAGGGGCACTGCCATTACTGTTGAAATAAAACCATTCAATGCAGCACCAATACCTGCAATGTGTCCAATTGGTTGCATAGCCAGTGCACTTAAATTTCCAAAAAGAAAACCAACAGACAAAAATTGTATAAATAAAAACATCATCACCGTCAGTAAACCTGGATTAGATGAAGTGCTAAAAACAATTATATAGATTAGAGAAGTAATACTGAATAAATACAGTGCCCAACCGACAAGTTTCTTCATTCCATATTTAATAACCATTGAACCATTTATAAAAGTAGAGATCCCTATCACAAAAGCCAACGCAGCAAAAATGTATGGAAACTCATCTACCATATTATATTGCTCCTGAAAAATTTGCTGAGAAGCGCTTAAATACACCATAAAAGCAGCCATAATAAAGCCTGAAATAATAGTATAAATAACTGATGATTTGTGTCTGAAAAATTCCAGGGTTCCATCAATAAACAATCGCCTTGTAAATAAAATCCGATCTGCCTTTGATAGTGTTTCCTCCTGCCTAAACCAAAACCATACTATTGTGACCACCACAAAAATCAACTGAAAATAAAAAATGGCCTGCCAATTAAAATTGTCTAATATGAACTGTCCTAATAGTGGTGCAACCATAGGAATTAAAATAAAAATTACTGTTATAAATGACATAATTCTTGCCATATTATCACCGGTATAAGAATCCCTGACTATTGAAACACTGATAGTTCTGGGAGCAGATAAACCAATGCCCTGCAACATACGCCCAAGTAGCATTGTTTCGATATCCGGAGCAAAGATACAAATCAAACTGGCTACAACGAATAGCCCTACCCCTACATAAATGATTGGTTTCCGACCAAAACTATCTGAAAACGTGCCAAAGATGAGCTGACCTACCCCCAAACCAAGGAAAATCATTGTAATGATTAACTGAAGGCTGGCATCTTCGGTAGTATTTATAGTATACCCAATATTTGTTAGTGCTGGCAGTATCGCATCAATTGATAATGCCACATTTGACATTAAAAAAGCCATTAGTGCTATAAATTCGAGTTGTGAGGTACTGCCATTGTTCTGCATGTTCTAATTTGTAAAATGTAATTGATTGTATTCGAAATTGAATCCTTGTTGACTTTTAATCTAAATGATCAGGATACAAAAATAGGTATTTATTTACATCAAATAACTGCTAATTTCAAATTCAAAAAAGTATTACATTTGAGCCCTAATTAATTTAAACATGACTACTCCGAATATAGTGTCTGTACTACAAACTATCGAAGAACAATTAATCGATATACCGGCTGGTGAAATTACACTGAATGATGATCGTATCAGTAAAAAATGGACCGTTAACATCAAACCATTCAAGATGTCAAGGTTTTTAGTTACTCAAAATGAATATGAGGCCATTGTTGGCAGTAATCCCAGTACATTTAATAATTCTGATAACCCTGTTGAAACAGTGACATGGGTTGATGCAATTCAATTTTGTAACGCCCTTTCAGAGCAATTCGGTCTGACACCATGTTATCAGTTTGATGAGAGCAAATCGGATTTTGTATTGGACGAAAAAGCCAATGGTTACCGTTTGCCAACAGAAGCTGAATGGGAATACACTTGCAAGGCAGATACAAAAGAAGTACGATATGGTATTCTTGACGAAATCGCTTGGTTTAAGGACAACTCAGGTGGCAGTCCACATGCTGTAGGAACCAAATTACCAAATAACTGGGGAGTATACGACATGTTAGGGAATGTATGGGAATGGTGCTCTGATATTTATGATGAAACAGTTTATGGTTCTTATCGTATTTTCAGAGGAGGTGGCTGGAGTGATCAGGAAAGAGGTTGTCTTGCTTCTAACCGCAGACGGAGTCATCCAACCTCATTTAAAATTGATGACCTTGGTTTTAGAATAGCCCGAAACAAATTCTGACCAATCAAATATTGTAAATCAAAATAAAAAAGCCGGGAAGTAAATTTCCCGGCTTTTCTTTTCTATATAAACTTTCTTATATTTTTCCAACAACAGCTTCTGATACATTAATGATGTGATCTCCCGCTTTTTCACAAAGTGAAAATAAATTACTGAAAATCATACCACTCTCCATATTGAAATCTTTCTCATTTAAATTAGATAAATGCTCTTCCTTCATTTGATTTCTCTTTTGATTAATCGCATTTTCTGCATCCTGAGCCTTTTCTATAGATACGCCACTCCAATCCGCCTCAAGATTTTCTATCATCACTTCAAAAGCATTATCAACTAATTTGAACATACCTTGTAGGCTTTCTCTCTGCTTAGGTAAAAACCAAATCTTCTTCTCATCCTTTCTTTCAATACTCTTTGAAATCTGATAAAATATATCGCCTATTCTTTCCAAATCATTTACGATACTGTTCATTGCTCTTACCCTTTGTGCCGTTTCATCTGTCATTTCGCCTGTAGACACTTTTGCCAGATAATTTGCCACTTCTATTTCAACCCGATCCGTAATCTCCTCATACTTCGCAATTTTTATGAATAGCTTGTTTTTTATCTTGGAATTTTGCTCTGTTAGTAAAGTTTGTGTAAATCCGGACATTCTACTGGTTATAGCCCCAAACTTTGCAATTTCTTTTTTGGCTTCCAAAATTGATAAATCCGGCGTTCCCATCATTCCTGTTCCAATATAATCCAAATGGAACTCTTCGTCTGCTGCTCCCTTAGATTTTACCGTTCGCTCTGCCAATTGTACTAATTTTGGCACAAAACCTAATAATAATAGTACGTTTAAGGTATTAAATAGCGAGTGGAAAATTGCTAAACCTGTATTTGCAGCTGCCCCATCAGTATAAGGATCTCCATCAATAAAATAAGAAATACCTTTTAATATAAAAGGGAACAATAGCAATGCCCAGGTCACCCCTATGATATTAAACAATGAATGGATTCTTGCAGATCTTTTTGCATGAACATTCCCTATTAATGAAGCCAACTCAGCAGTAATTGTGGTACCGATATTTTCTCCTAAAATCATTGCCGAAGCCACTTCGAAAGGAATAACGCCTCCGGCTACCATTGTCATTGTTAATGCCATTGCAGCAGAAGAAGACTGAATAACCACAGTTACTAAAGCTCCTAAAAAGACAAACATTAATGGACCGTACCAAACATCTTTAAAATCAATAAAGAATTGTACAATAGCTGAATCAGGTCCTAAAGAAGGTACTGAATGTTTTAACTCCCCAAGCCCCATGAATAGTAAGGCAAATCCAATGATAACATTAGCCCATGTTTTAATTTTTCCTTTGGTAAAGAACAATAAAGGTGCACCAAAAGCAATAAATACAAGCGCATAAGACGCTAAACTTACCTTAAATCCAAATAATAAAATTAACCATGCAGTAATTGTGGTACCAATATTGGCTCCCATCATAACTCCTGCAGACTGGCGTAATGTCATCAAACCGGCATTTACAAAACTTACGGTCATCACGGTTGTTACTGAAGACGATTGAACTACTGAAGTAATTCCAAAACCTGTAAATACCCCCTTAACTCTGTTAGATGTAATTGAACCTAACATATTTCTTAATCTTGAACCGGCAGCTTGTTGCAGTCCTTCACTCATTATTTTCATTCCGAAAATAAACATCCCTAATGCTCCGATTAAAACCAATAATCTGAATAATCCCCAGGCTCTTTCTGTTTTAAACTTACTCTCCTTACCCCAAACTATTTTATCTCCGGTATTAATACCAACTTTATAAACGTAGCTTTCTCCTCCACTGATATCTTCTAATTTATATGACACTTTATTAATTGAAATGTCATCAATTTGAGTCCACTTCGCTTTATCCTTATCAGCTTTATTTTGTTTTTTTCCAATTTTGGTGTTGTATTTAACACTAAAAGTTGCTTCAGGATAAACTGATAAAATACTTTGTAAAATATCGTTCTCAATACCCCATGTTAAAGCAGCAGCCTCCTCTTTACCTTTAGCCTGATTACTTTTAAAAAGAAATTGACTTAATGAATTAACATGGTATATCGTTGGATCATATTCAATACTCTCAGCCGTCTGTCCAGACCCTACCATTAATTCAAAAATCTTATTTTCATCAACATTTTCGATTTTAACTGAATGATCAGTCGACCCTACACTTACCTCTGTCCAATTATCAGACCCTATAGCCTTGTATTTAAATCCTAAAAAGCTATCTTCTGAGTTCACTGATTCCCATGACAAAGTCAAATTACCATATTTAAATGGTTTTAAAGTTAATGAGTCTTTATCATTTTTAAATGCGTAGTCTAGTCCGTTTAATTGAACCGATACTGGTTGAACAATTGACACTGTATCTGCCATAGTTGTATCAACAGAATCCTGTGGATTACTCATCACAACAGTTGAGAATAGCATTGAGCCAATCATCAACAAAGAAAAAAACATTGTTTTCATTTCTACTTTTTAATTTTCGACAAAAGTAAATGATTGGTCGAATCAAATCTCACTTTCAATGTTAAGCTTATGTTAACAAAACTGATTTTTTTATCTTTTTCCAATTAACATGTAATTAATACAAAACTTAAACGTCAAACAACTAGTTTCACCATTTTACCTGTAAGTACGGGCAGGTTAATGTATGATTAACACTATTACCTCAATGTTAAGTTTAGGTTAAGGATTAAATCCTATTATTAACTATTTGTTAAATTAATGTAACCTTTGCATCAAGTTTTAGAAACAAAAAAATGAAACAAGTATTTATTAGAGCTAAGCTTGCAATCGCGATTTGTATATTAAGTACACCCGCAATGTCACAAGCTAATTTTAAGGCAAAGTTTGGTCAAGGTATCAAAATGACATCTGCTGATACATCAATGACTATGAAATTTCAACTAAGAATGCAACATTTATTTGAAATGAAGCAGGACCTTGGTGAAGATCTGTTTTCTGAAAATGGATTTGAATCAAATTACTTAGTAAGACGGGCACGGTTAAAATTTGGCGGACACGTCTATACACCACGACTAAAGTATAAAGTAGAGTTAGGCCTTTCTAACAGGGACATTAGTACAAACAAGGAAGATGGCAATGGGAGAAACGGTTCCCGTTTAATACTTGATGCTGTTTTAAAATATAAATTCCATGATAACTGGACTGTTTGGGTTGGACAAACTAAACTACCAGGGAACAGAGAACGGGTTATCTCATCAGCAAATTTACAGTTTGTTAACCGATCAAACGTAAACAGTAAGTTTAATATTGACCGTGATATGGGGATTCAATTACATGGTAAATATGGTGAATCTTTTGTGGTAAAGCCAAAATTTGCTTGGACAATGGGAGAAGGGAGAAATATCACAGAAGGTAATTTTGGTGGATATAACTATACTGGTAGATTAGAGTTTTTGCCAATGGGTGAATTTGAAGGTAAAAAAGAAGATTATAACTCTTCTGACCTCATGAGACAATCAACACCAAAATTAGCAGTAGCTGGTACAATTAACTTTAATGATGATGCTGTAAGACAGCAAGGACAATTAGGGTCATTCGTTTATTTACAGGAGTATGATGCTATTACTGAGACTTATGTTAGCACAGGTAATTATGCAACAGCAGATTTAGCCTCATTACAATTGGATATGATGTTTAAATACAGAGGTGTGTCAATGATGGCTGAGTACGCAAATACTCAAAACCTGAATCCACCAAATGCTGAAAATACAACTGAAAATACATCTAAAAACTTCAACACAGGTCAAGGATTAAATGTGCAATTGGGTTATTTATTCAAAAATAACTTTGAAGTAGCAGGTCGATTTACAGGTATTGAACCTGATAATGACAGATCAGGTATTTCGAAAATCAATGAATATACTTTAGGTGCTTCAAAATATTTTGTAGGACATAATTTAAAAATTCAATCTGACCTAAGTTATATTGACCAATTTGGTAAAGACGGTGCAGTGCGTTTCAGATTACAGGTTGAAATGCAATTTTAAAAAACTAAAATACATTATAAAAAAGGCTATCCTTAATTGGATAGCCTTTTTTTATATTTTAAATCCAAACAGGCAAATGTCATCAGTTTGCTCAATATTTTTTGACCATTTGTCTATGGTTTTCTCTACAATTTCCTTTTGCTTTAACATTCCCATTGGGCCGATTTTGGAAAGCAGAGTTGCAGTATTTTTATATCCGAATTTTTTCTTACGTGTTCCTCCAAACTGATCAGGGATTCCATCTGAGAATATGTAAAAAGAATCTCCTGCTTCAAAATCTACATAAACACTTGAAAACTCTCTTTTCAAACCATAATCAATTGCGCTGATTCCATATTTATCTCCCCTTATCCTTTCAACCGCTCCTTCTCTGACCTTGAACAAAGAATTACTTGCCCCTGAATACTCAATTCTCTTTTTATGAATATTAATGGCACATAGAGACATATCCATACCATCAAAAATATCATCATAGCTGTCGCTTGTATACTCTTGCTCGAATAATTTCTGAAGCCCCTCCTGAATGAAGTCCAGAATTTGATTTGTTCTGGTAATGTAAGGTTCGTTAATCGCCTGCTCTAATAAACTTTCACCAATTATACTCATAAATGCCCCTGGTACACCATGACCGGTACAATCTACTACTGCAACGAAAATCTTACCATTTTTTTCAGCCATCCAGTAGAAATCACCACTTACAATATCTTTAGGCTTATAGTAGATAAAAGATTTAGGCAATAAATTCTTCATCATTTTTTCAGATGGCAGTATACCATTCTGAATTCTTTTGGCATAATTGATACTATCAGTAATATTCTTATTCTTCTCCGCTAAATCAAGGGTTCTTTCCTGAACTTTTGTTTCAAGCATTGAATATAAAGATCCATTAATTAAAGCCGATCCAATATAAGCTCCCAATGATTTTAATAAATCCAGATGATGACGCTCAAAAGCATTCACTCTCATACTTTGAACAGTAATGACACCAATCACTTGTTCATTAATAATCATTGGTGTAAAAATCAACGACCGTGGAGACTTTCCTGAAATGGCTTTATAAGAACTGATATAATTGATATATTCTATTTCATTATCCTTAATAAAAATATCCTCTTTATTCTCAATACACCATACCGTATAATTATCCTTGTTCTCCATTGAAACCAAGCCTACGGGATCTAACTTTCCACTCTCTATCTCGTAATTATATTCTATTTCCTGAGTATCGGGATGATAAATCCTGACACCAAACATCTCAGCATCCATTAACCTTGATACCTTACTGTGAACGGTCTGAAATATTTCTTTAAAATTAAGTGTTGAAGCAATATTTAATCCAATTTCACTTAAGAGTTTGGTATTAGAATAAGTCTGGAGTAATTCATCTTTTTGACGAATAATTTCTTTTGTCCTGTTTTTTACCTCAGACTCCATGCCTTTATATAAAAGGGCTTTTTCAATGGCAATAGCAACATAGTTGGCTATATTTTTGGCGAGGTTATAATGATTTTGTTGGTATGCGTACTTTTTAAATGATTGTACCGTAAAAACACCGATACTCTTTCCCTTTGATAATAACGGAATATAAATAATGGACTGGGGTAACTCTCCGGCCACCACATCTGGTTTTTGCGTCAAGTACTTTTTGTATTCTTTATCCAGGTTATGAATCAGGTATTCCTTATTATTGACCATGGCCAAAACACCAATTTTATTCTTGTCCTCCAGACTACAAATAACATCTCTGTATTTTCTACCACGTTCAATAAAACTGACAAAATTTAACTCATTATTCTCACTGTCTAAAAGCCCCACTCCAAAACAAGTCGCATCCATTAATACGTTGATCTTATCGTATACCAAATCAACTATTTCATCAATGGTAATGGCTGCCGTAATTCCAACTCCAATCTCACTTAATAACCTGGCAGATTCATAAGATTCCTTCAATTCAATCTCCGCTTTCTTTTTCTCTGTAATATCTGTTCCTACCGCAATGTATTTTTCAAGCTCTCCTTTATCATTAAATGAAGGGGTTACATTGGTATCTGCCCAAAACAGGTTACCATTCTTTTTATAACTTAAATATTCAAAACTAAACGGTTTCTTTTCATAAAAAAGCTGTTTGATATAATCAGATTTCTCCTGATTCCACAGTGCACCTTTCGAATAATCCAATAAATTTTCACCCTTAATTTCATCAAGCTGATAACCTGTCAGATTAATAAAACCTTTATTGACCCATTCTATATTGATATCCTTATCAAGAATTGATACTGAATTATTAATATCACTAGCTACAATTGATAGCTGCTCTAATTCATCTTTTTGCTTAATCAGTTTATTATTTAAGGTTGTAGTAACCCTGAGTCTTGAGTAAAGTGTTAATGCCGAAAGTACTACAAATAACAATCCACCTATTAATATATTTCTTTTTAAAGCTTCGTTTTTGAGTTGTAATTTCTGAGTCAACTCCTGCTCCTTCAATGATTTCATTTCATTTTCATGAATCATTTCTCTTACATCATCTTCAAAAAGAAAAATTTGAGTATTAATCTTTTCACTATAAATAGAATCTTTAAGGAGATAATATTGCTTTAAATAGTACAATGCTTCTTTATTATCGTTTGATTTGCTGAAGATATTTGAAAGCACTTTCAGACCCAGGATTTTCTCATTTACGAAATTTAGTGAGTCTGCTATACCAACACCCTTTACAGCATTTATCTTAGCTTTTTCTATCTCTCCCATCTCCAAATACAAATCTGCTATTTGTGTATAACCCACCGAAAGTGGTCTTGATGCATTATTGTAATTGAAAATATCAATGGCATTTCTATAATACCGCTCTGAACGGTCGTACTCTTTTGATAACAAATAATACCTTCCAATGGTTAACAGTAGTTCAGGGTGCGCTTTTAGCTGACTCACGCTTTCCAGCTTAACTGCCTCATTGTAATAAAACTTTGCAGAATCCAGTTCATCACTCAACTCGTATAGATAACCTATCATACTATTAATTACAATAAGTTCTTCCTCATCTTCCAACTCTTTAGCTATTGCGTAGGATTTTTTTGCATAACCCAATGCCTTTTTAAGGTTTTTTAATGAAGAAAAGATGTGAGCTATATTTTTATGAACTTTCAGTTCTGAACTTTTGTCCTTTAAATCTTTGGATAGTAATAAAGATGAACTCGCCATCTGGAATCCCTTGAAGAAATCAGTATAATGATAGATGTAAATATCTGATAGCATTATATTAATTTCTAAAAGCCCTTCCTGAAAATCGATATCTTTAGTTAGAATTTGGGCATCTAATAGAACAGACTCTGCCTCGACATAGTCAATATCAATAAGTAATTCGGACTTTAAGATGAGTAGCTTTATTTTTTCTCTGGCACTTTTCTCACCTGCTATTTTTGATTCTAATAAATCTAACTGGTCCTGAATATCGAGACCATCTGCCCTTAAGTTTGTTGGTTGAATCAAAATAAAACAAACAAACATTACTTTGATTAGTAGGGATTTAATATTTAATTTTCTGCTTTTCATTTCAAGGATGTAATAGCATACGAGGAAAATTGAATTAATGTTACAACCCTAAGAATATAGTAAAAATATTTAAGCTATTGAAAAAGAACTAAATAGCTAAAAATCATCCCACCAAAAAACACCACTAAACAACTGATTAACAGTTAAAAACAAAAAAAGTATTATTTTTTTTTGTTTGATGTTAAAAAACTAACAAATTAAAGATGAGAATCCATTAAAAAAAGCATGGCTGACATGGCAGCGCACCCTAATTCCAACTCTCTCTTATTCACATTTTCGAAAACATCAGATTCAGCATGATGATAATCAAAATACCTTTGCGAACTAATGGCTAATCCCAATTGAAGCATATCAGGATAATATTCCAGAAGGGGGTTAATGTCTACTCCTCCCCAACCTTTCTCTAATTTATAAATTTGAAATGGATCGAGTGTTTTATAAAACTTCTGTATAAAATCCACCTGATTTGTGTCACCAACTATGTCAAAACCTACCGGTAAAAAGCCACCACGGTCCGATTCAATGGCACAAATATGTTTCTCTTTATTTTCGTTGGCCAACTTAGCATATGATTTCCCACCAAAATTACCGTTCTCCTCATTCATAAACAGAACCACTCTTAGTGTATGTTTATTTTTATAATTTAACTGCTTAAGAATCCTTAATGCCTCAATACTATGAACAATCCCAGCACCATCATCATGTGCTCCCTCTCCTACATCCCATGAATCAAGGTGTCCCCCAATTGTAATGATTTGTTGATCTTCATTTCCTGTTATTTCAGCAATAACGTTATAAGAGGTCACATCAGGATATTGTCTGCAATCCATTTCAAACTTTAGCTCCACCTTTCCATTCTTTAACCATTTGGAAAGTTCATCAGCATTGGCTGTACTTATTGCAGCAGCAGGAATTTTTTTCACATCATCAGAATAGTTCATAGAACCAGTATGTGCAAAATGATCGGTTGGCGTGGCTAATGATCGAATGATAACGCCTTTTGCTCCCTTTTTAGAAGCCTCAACTGCTCCATTCCCTCTGATTGGCCAACAGGCCCCATAAGCATTAAATGTTCTGATTAGCTTCTGATCAAACGGTTTATTAATGAATACAATTTTATTTTTTACCCTGGCCGGGTCAATATTTTTTAGGATTTCCAGGTTTTCGACTTCAATAATTTCTCCTACCATTAAGCCATTAGTTGCTACCGAACCACCTAATGCTAAAATATCCAATTTCAAAGTTCTTCCTGTTTTATCAATTATCCATCCTGCTTCAGTAGTTCCTCTTTCCCAGTGCGGCACCTTGATCTCCTGAAGATAAACTTTATCGAACCCATAAGATTTTAACAATTTTTCACCCCATCTCACAGCCATTTCAGCTTCTGCAGAACCCGTAATTCGAGACCCTATATCTTTACAAAGTGATCTTAAATTTTCATAAGACTCTCCATTTTCTAAAGCCTCATCATATATTTTCCTGATAAAATCCTGATCTGTTTGAGCAAATACGTTAATTTGAAAAAACACTGCAACAAGCAGTGATATACCTTTAATATAGGTTTTCATATGGCGTTATTTAATCATTTTTGGGAATATACACATTTTTGATATGTTTTACGTCTGCCTGTAAATCTAATATTGCTTTAGTTAATTCACTTTCCTCAAAAGGCGTTGTTGGCATATCAAAACTAATATAATTGACAAATTTCCATATTTCAACTATCTCGTTAGCATGGACCTCATAAGGTTCGTAAAACGGATTAGTGGAACACAACTGGAATGACTGGTTATCCTCTAACCGGTTATATACTATTTTAAAAACGATTCCCTCGCTTTGTGTAACAACAATGTAGGGATAACCACTTTTCATATTTTTCCAATTTTCAATATACTCCCCTATCACATAGCTTCCTTCCGATACTGGTGGCATGGAATCTCCCTTAATTGGAAAAGTTCGGTATTTCCTGTCTTTTTGAAGAAAAGGTAATTGAAATGTTGGTAGTACACTTATAAATTCCGGATCACTGAACCCTGAGGTATAACCGGCCCTTGCTTTTTCAGGCACTAATTCAATATTCTCATTATCATCATTTCCAACTGTTGTTGCCAAAACTCTCAATCGTCTTCCCTCAAGGTCAATATTTAAGCCTTGCTCCAGTTCGGCCCATTTATTTGGATTGAGCTCAGACAAATTTTTCTTGATCAGAACATCAACGGGAAGTCCAAAATACTCACTAAACTTTAGCAGGTTTTGTACATTTGGCTCTGCAACCCCATTCTCATAGCCCGAGTATGATGAACGGGTTAACCCTAATTCATTAGCCAACTCCTCCTGAGATATCTTCTTATTCTTCCTAAGAAATTTTAAATTTTCTCCAATCATTTTGCTCAATATTTAGTCAAATATATTTATTTTTGTTTAATTTTTAATCATTATTAATGATAAAATGACAAAATACTGCTCAAAATGTAAAGCTAAATTTGAATGTAAGGCTGATCAGATTGACACCTGTCATTGCAGTAAGATTGATATCCCACCCTCAAAAATAAAGGTTCTCAATCAGGAGTACAATGATTGCTTATGTGCTGATTGTCTTGCCGAACTGGTGTTCAAAGCAAATTAAGCTAATTTTCTTCTTTTTTTCTCCTTTACAATTAATGACAATTCACGACCGGTTTGACCTGCCACTGATGTATTTTCTTCTGCCCTTCTGATCAAATAAGGCATTACTTCACGGATTGGTCCGTAAGGGACATATTTTGCCACATTATAACCTTCGTGAGATAAGTTAAATGATATATGATCACTCATCCCTAATAATTGTGCAAAATAAATATGCTTATGTGTTTTCGAAATATTGTTCTCCTCCAAAAGTTGAGCAAGGTAAGCTGAACTCTTTTCATTATGTGTTCCTGCACAAATTGCAATATCATTCAGATGACGTACCATGTATTCCAAAGCCAAATCGTAATCCCGATCGGTTGCTGCTTTATCGGGTTGAATAGGTGAAGGATATCCCATATCTTCTGCTCTGTCTCTTTCTTTTTCCATATAGGCTCCTCTCACTAATTTCACACCCAGTTTATATCCCTGTGATTTAGCCAGTTCATGCGATTTCCTCAAAAAGTCCAATCGGTCGTGCCTGTACATTTGTAATGTATTATATACTATGACATGCTCCTTATTGTACTTTGCCATCATGGCATCAGTTATTCTGTCAATCGCATCCTGAATCCAGCTATCTTCTGCATCAATAAATATTGGAACATCCTGTTCAAAGGCCGTTTTACAAATTTTATCCACCCTTTGAATCACCTGACTAAACTCTTCTTTTTCAGGTTGAGTTAAATTTTCGACGCCATTGTTTGCCTTTTCTAATAATTCAAATCGCGATAGTCCCGTCACTTTAAACACCGAAAAAGGAATTGCTTTCAAAGATTTAGCTTTATGGATTGTGGCTATAATTTCATTTTTTGTGGCTTCCAAATCATCAATGGTTGTTTTACCCTCAACCGAATAATCCAAAATAGTTCCAATATTAAATTGGTCTAAATCCTCAATTTTTTGCTGACAATCATTAATTGATTCACCACCACAAAACTGTTTGAAGATTGTTTTTTTAATTATTCCATTAATTGGCAATCTAATTGCAAAAGCAACATTTGTAGCCACTTTTCCCAGTTTTACCATCCACGCCTTAGCCATTAGTTTAAATAATCTGTATGACCAATTTAAATCTGAGTCTGACTTACCGCTGAACGCTATTTTAGTATCTTCAAATGAAATCATATGGCAAATATAATTTCATGTTTTTAATTGAGGATATTACCTTACCAAAAAATAGCATAATTTTGCTTTTATTCTATATTTGCAAGGGTATGCAATACGATATAAAAACAAAAAACAGTCAGCTTTTTATTGAAGAAAATATCTTTGAAAAACTTGAAAGTATTTTAAGTTCTGAATATAAAAACGTAAAAAAGATCATTCTGACTGACACCAAAGTTTTTGGGTTATGGGTGGAAAATCTGATTACATCTGTACCCAGCCTGAGCGAAGCTGAATTGATACAGGTCCCGGAGGGGGAAGACAGTAAATGTTTGGAGATTGCAGGTCAGATATGGGAATCGTTAGCAGAATACCAGGTTTCAAGAAATGATTTGATCATTAATCTGGGAGGTGGTGTAGTAACTGATCTTGGTGGCTTTATTGCTTCCACATATAAACGTGGTATTCCTTTTATTAATATTCCCACAACATTATTATCTCAAATTGATGCATCAATCGGGGGTAAAAATGGCATTGACCTTGGTCCACATAAAAATATGGTGGGTACTTTTTCCGAGCCAAAATATGTTTTGATAGGAACGCTTTTCCTTTCTACCTTAGAGGATACAGAATTGTTATCGGGCTATGCAGAAATGTTAAAACATGGTTTAATATCATCAAAAAAGCACTGGAATAACCTTAAGCAAGTTAAGCACACCGATATTCCCAATCATCACTCCTTAATCTTTGATTCAATTACTATTAAGAAAGATATTGTGGAAGCTGATCCTTTTGAAAAAAATCAACGCAAAATGCTGAACTTTGGACATACTGCAGGACACGCTATTGAAGGATATCACCTGGCCACCGGAAAGGTAATCCCGCATGGCTTTGCTGTGGCATGGGGAATTGTGGTTGAATCGTATATTGCACAAAAATCCGGGATGATTTCAAAAGCGGAATGGGATGAGATTTATTATATCATTTCTGACCTCTATCCAAAAATTACATTAGAAAATACTTCTCCTTCAGCTTTGATTGACCTGATGAAAAACGACAAAAAAAACTTATCGGAAGACATCAATTTTACTTTAGTAACTGAAATTGGAAAAGCTATAACCGACCAGAGTACTAATGAAGACACCATCATTGAAGGTTTGCAATTTGTACTGTCTTAAACAAGAATTTAAAATTTCAATCTTAACTGGACTTTTATTTCTGACCTGGTATTATCATCAATCTTCTCAAGTCCAGATGAAATTGTGGATTGATTAGCATATGCAAAACGACTCCATTTCAGCCAGATTGCCATTCTCTTTTTAAAGTCGTATCTAAACATCAAATATGTTCTGGCTCCCTGGTAATAGTATGCCGGCACATTGAATACATACAATAAATCATTTTCATAGGCATAAATCCTGGAATTGTAATCGTCAGTATCGAATAAGGCATAACGACTATAAACTTTTAGCGGAATTTTTCGAAAACTGTAAATAACATCCTGAAACATTAAAAATCCTTTTGACTTTGTATTACCAAATTTGTAACTGCACCATTCAATTCTGGATCTGAGAGAAATCTGCGTATTGACTCGTTGAGTATAATTGATCCTGACATTAGTGTTTACTTTATCCTCCTGAGGTAAAACTCCAGAGTCATCAACTTTTGAATTCCCTTCCTGATATCGATTTCTGTACCTGATATAGAGTGAGGAATATCGGCTTATTTTATAATTTAGCTGAGTAAATAATTGTCTTTGAACAGAAGGTCCGTTTACCTGATATTTTAACCAGGATGATTGTGACTGATCAAGATAAAAGGAAACATCCACCTTTTTTGACACCCTGGCCCTAGCGCCAATATAAATGCCATTTTCGTTACTTGATCGGGATGAAAAATTATTACTGTACAATAAATGAGTCGCTTTGTCAAAGTACCGGTGCAAAAAAACAATATCAATAGCTTGATCAATTCGCCAAAGTATACCATTAACTGTGCTTACCTTACCATTGTATGCTGTCGAAAACTCACCAAACAATGACATCCTGTTAAATACTATTTGATAATCTGCCCCCACAGACAGGTTACGGTTTCCTGAAAATGAGAATGCCTTATAAGCCTGATCACTCAATTGAACAGGTAGATTATATTTTGAATAAATCCCTGTAAAATTAAGTTTGAGTTTTTGATTTTTATAACTTGCTGCGCCACCTAAAACCATTCTGTTAATGCGGTCCTTTTTTTCAATTTCAGAAAGGGTACGGTGATAACCTGTCATCTGAAATGCTGTGACCGCATTATCATTTTCAAGAGAATCAGGATTCAGAAGGTTAGCATCAATCCTGTTAAACGAACCAAAAGTAGTTACCTCAAACTGATTATTTCCAAACGTTGTTGCAACTCCTCTAAAATAATTTGATTCATTTGCAGATGTTGAAGCCCTTATACCTGTACCATATTGTTTTACATTTAAAACATTCGGAGATAGCCCGGGGTTAAAACCAGTCCACAATGTCAGCCCCTGTCCAAAATTAGCCTGAAAATCTCCTGCAATTACCTTTTTGACAGGACCTATATCACGTACCATGATATGTCCTGAGTAAAAATCAAAGCCTTGTTTCTGACTCCCTTTAAAAAATTGTTCCCCGGGATCTTTCTCTGCTAAAATTCCGTATGATAGCTTATTATGATAATTATACCGACACCGCAAAAAATACTTGTTCTCATCCCCAAGATAAGAACCATTTGGATTCATTTCCTGTATTGAATCAATCTGATTGGCATATCCTTGTTTTTGTTCAATTACACGTTGATATCTGATCAAAACCTCATTTTTACCCTTTGTGAACACGTTCTTCCAATTTGTTTTTGCAACAGTCGGATCTCCTATATAAACAAAGGGTAACAAAAAATCAATTGTATTTTGGTCAAGTAATTCAATTGCTCCTAATTCATAAACTGTTAAAAATTGTCCATACCTTTTCCTGTAATGTATAATGGCCTGACACTGAATATCAGTTAAAATGTATAATTCCTGTAAATCGTCAAATTCAGCCTGATTCAAATTTACAGGATGGTCCAGAAAATGATAAAAATGATCTAAGAAAGCGGTATAATCAAGTGACACACCATCTGTCTGTTCATTAATAAACTCTATGCTCCTTTCAATTATTCTTGCCTTCTCCAGTTCAGATATCTGACCAACGCAAATAAAAGGCAAAATCAAGACTGATATTACTAAAAAAGCCCTCATTTCAGTTGATAATCCAGTCCTAAACCAGGCAATAATCCTAATCTGGTATGCCAGGAAGCACTAATAAAAACTGTCAATTTTTTTAGATTAATACCACACCCAAATGCCGACAAGAACGGATTACTGTTGATTCCTATCATGACCTTGATTTTATCGGAAGTTTTAACTTCCAATGCCCCTTTGATGTTTAAGGGACTAGTGATTTCTTTCTCAAAATCAATCATGAAATTTGTAGCATTAGTAACAGCATATTGAGCACTAATAATTAACACTGTTGGTAACCTTTCGTCCTGATAATCTGCTAAACGTGCCCTGTTAACATTTAAAACCGAAGCTCCCAATACTACTTTCTTAACCGGTTTATAAAAAATCCCCAGCCCGGCAGACATATTGTATTTTGATCCATAAATATCTCCCAGTCTGATGAAATGGTAATTAATATTAACGCCAGCAGCAAATTTATCGGATAATTTCAGGCCATATCCAACACCTAACTGAATCTGCCTGAACAATTCGAAACCAAATTGTTGATAGTACAAACCAAAATTACCTGCAGAAGAGTGATACCCAATTGCCAGATTTTGAATTGATAATTCAGGAATTAAAAACCTGTTTTGGTACTGTAATCCAATACCCGAATGCTCACTCATCCCAAATGCGGCAGGATTGTTTTTAATTGCCCAAACATCTACAATTAAGCCAGCAGTATTTGCCAAACCGGATTGCCGGCCACCAATCTGATTGGTTACTTGAGCACCGACTAAAAAAGTGCCAAAAAAGAGAAATGAAAGTATAAATCTTGCCACATTGTAATATAGTTATTATTTGATTATCAGCGACAAACCTATCCTTTTTCTTTCAATATCGATTTGAACTATTCTTACTTTAACCTGGTCATCAACAGAAACAATATCGGTTGGAGAATTGACATATTCTTCAGCTAATTGTGTTTTATGAATCAACCCATTTTCTTTAATTCCTATATTGACAAATGCTCCAAAATCAGTCACATTTGTAATAATACCATTTACCAGCATACCAACTGATAAATCTTCTATAGAGTGAATACCAGCAGTGAATTCAAAAATTTTCGCAGTTCGCCTTGGGTCAAGACCAGGTCTTTTTAATTCGGCAATAAGGTCTGTTAGGGTAAAAACTCCTATTTCTTTTTTAAAATTATCATCAGCTAAAACCTGATTTAATACCTCTTCGTTTCCAATTAAATTGCCAACTGAAATATCGTTCTTTTTAGCTATTTTTTTTACCAAATTATATTGTTCGGGGTGTACACCACTATTATCCAATGGCTTTTCCTCATTCTTAACCCTCAAAAAACCAACCGACTGTTCATACGTTTTAGCACCTAATCCCGGCACTTTTTTTAATTCATCCCGTGAACCAAACACGCCATTACTTTCTCTGTAATTCACAATTGATTCAGCTGTTTTTTCTCCAACACCTGATACAAATGCCAAAAGGTGTTTAGATGCTGTATTTAAATTCACACCAACCTGATTGACCACCGATTCCACAACAAAGCCCAATGTTTCCTTAAGTTTAGTTTGATTAACATCATGCTGGTACTGCCCCACACCTAACGACTTCGGATCAATTTTTACCAATTCAGCCAAAGGATCACTTAATCGCCTGCCAATTGAAACTGCACCTCTAACCGTAATGTCATAGTTTGGAAATTCCTCTCTTGCAATTTTTGAAGCTGAGTAAATTGATGCCCCATCCTCCCGCACTATAAAAACCTGAATATCTCTTCTGAATTTGATGTGTCTAATCCACCTTTCAGATTCTCTTCCGGCTGTACCATCTCCAATAGCAATGGCTTCAATCTTATACATTTCTACCAGCTGTGAAACTTTTGAAGCAGCTTTCGATTTTTCATTTTTAGGTGCATGCGGGTATACAGTTTCGTTGTGCAATAAATTACCTGTATTATCCAAACATACAATTTTACAACCTGTTCTAAACCCAGGGTCTATGGCTAATATTCTTTTTTCTCCGATTGGTGGAGCCAACAATATTTTTCTCAGATTTTTAGAAAATGTTTCCAATGACTTTTCATCTGCCAGTTTTTTATAATGTTTCCTGGTCTCTGTTTCTAACTGGGGCTGTAATAATCTTTTATATGCATCCTGAATCACAGACTTAACAATTTGACTACACGAATTACTATTTTTAACAAAAAAGCGTTCCAACCAGTTAATTGTGTAATCAGTATTCGGACTGATTTTAACATTTAAAATTTTCTCATTCTCGCCCCGTAAAATAGCGAGTAGCCTGTAAGAAGGACATTTTTTAATACTTTGTGAATAATCGTAAAAGTCCAGGTACCGTTGTTTCTCATCCTCACTATTCTTTACTTTTTTGGTTTTAACCACTCCGTATTCATAAAATGACTGACGTAATTTATCGCGGACAATAATATTTTCATTAATCCATTCAGCCATAATATATTTTGCCCCTTCTAATGCCATCTCAGCACTCTCATAATCCTTCTGCACAAACTTTTCCGCCATCCAAACAGGATCGCCATTATCCTGTTTCATAATTAATTTAGCTAATCCCGACAGTCCGGCATTTCTGGCTTTCTCAGCTTTTGTAACTCTTTTCTTCTTATAGGGCAAAAAATAATCTTCTAACCTTTCAAGGTCATAACAATCATTTATTTTTTCAAGCAAGTTATTGTCCAACTTCCCCAACTCTTCTATGGTTTTTAAAATCGTTTTTTTTCTGGTTATTATTTGGGAGAATTCTTTCCCTGAATTTAAAATTTGTTCAATCTGTATTTCATCTAAATTACCAGTCGCTTCCTTTCTGTACCTTGCTATAAATGGTACTGTTGCACCACTTTCTGACAATTCTAATACTGCCTGAATTTGTATTGAACTTACACCTGTTTTTGTGCCAATAAACTTTTTAATATCCATACCACAAATGTAAGATTGAAATGTTTAAAAAGTGATATTTAAATTTATATTTGCAGAAACACTAAAAGGCAAAATGCAAATTCCTAAGGCATTAAAAAACAGAATAAATAAACGAAAGGAAGAAGGTACACTAAGACATTTAGTTGACCTTGATCACCTAATTGATTTTTATTCTAATGATTATTTAGGCGTTTCCAAAATACCTTTTGAGAGTACCTTAAGTCAAGGATCAACAGGTTCAAGATTAATTTCAGGAAATTCAAAATACATTGAAGAGGTTGAACAGGAACTTGCTTCATTTTTTGGATTTGAATCCGGTTTGTTTTATACCTCCGGGCTTGATGCCAATATTGGTATTTTTTCATGTATCCCCGAAAGAGGAGATACTGTAATTATGGATAGTTTATGTCATGCTTCTATTCGTGATGGTATTCGCTTGAGTTTTGCCAGAGGTTATGCCTTTAGGCACAATGACCTTGATCACTTAAAAGAGCGCTTAAATAATGCTATTGGTAATATTTACGTTGTTGTGGAAAGTGTATACTCCATGGATGGTGATGTGGCACCACTAGAGGAAATTGTTGAAATTTGCAAGCAATATAATGCCTGTTTAATAGTTGACGAAGCCCATGCCGGTGGTATTATTGGTAAAGGTGGACGTGGCCTGGTTAGCAGCCTGGGTTTAGATGATGACGTTTTTATTAAACTAATCACATTTGGTAAAGCCTATGGCAGCTCCGGATCTATTGTTCTATGCTCAAAGGAAATGAGAGAATACTTCATTAACTTTTCCAGACCTTTTATTTATACTACAGCCATTTCTCCACATGCTGTTGGCAGAATAGAACAAATAGTTAAGCTTGTTGAGACAATGGATAAGGAAAGAAGTTTGTTGGAAGAAAATGTACTTTATCTGAGAGAGATTTCTAAACAGAAGAATCTTAATCTGATTTGTAGCTCCACTCCAATTCAAGCCATCATAATTCCGGAAATTGCCGTTTTGGTTAATAAAACGCAGGAATTGATTGATTCAGGTTTTGCAGTAAGAGCTATATCAGAACCAACTGTTCCAGCCGGAACGGAAAGAATAAGAATTTGTATTCATTCATACAATACTAAAGAAGAAATTAAGGCCTTACTTGATCATTTTGATCGATAACCTTTAAACATCTCCCAAATCACCTCTCCATTCGAGGTTGGCACATCTACATGTAATAATTCAGCAGCTGTGGCATTAATATCCAATAAGTCGTAATGATTATTAACAATTGCCCCTTTTTTAAAATCAGGCCCTAAGCCAATCAATGAAATATGGCGGCATCCCCTACAGTTATCACCATGACTGATATAACCATTTTTTACACCTTTTAAGTGGCGACCATGATCATTGGTTATAAAAAGGGTAGTTTTGTCTTTCAGCAAAGAATCACTTTGAATGGTTTCCCACAAATCTAAAGCCAGTTTATCATTCTGTACAATGGAGTTTATATACCGATCCCATTTTGCCTGATGTGCCCAGGCATCAATATCTAATAAGTTAATTAATGTGATAGTTGGCCTGTGTCTAAGTATAATTTCCTTAAAAGTTGGCCATAACGCCACATCACTTGGATAACCTTCTCCGGAACCTTTCCACCCGGAATAAACAGAAGGATAGTAAGCTCTCACCCAATTTTTCGCTTTAGTATGTCCCAAAACATTCAATTTTCCCTTGCTGGTCAATATCCACGCCTTTCTTTTATCAGCCTTGTATTGCTTAAGGTAATACTGGAAGATGGAAGGTTTTTTGGGAATTTCTTTTCCGGTATTTTCCATTCTTTGGTATACTCCTGTAGTCAGTGCTGTATGACCACTGATGGTATATGTAGGCCCGTCGTTTGCAAAATCATTAAAAAAAACGCCTTGTGGCTTCAATACGTTGGCCAGGTTAGGAATAAGTTTAGCTGTAGGATCTCCAAACGTTTCTGACCATCTTGGTCCGTCCAGTACTAAAATAATAACATGTTTGGTTTGATAGGTATTGTCTTTTTTATCTGTTTTACCCTTAAAACCGAGACCGATAAATATAAGACACAATACAACAGTAGAGGCAATAAAATACTTCTTCATATAAGCTTTTGAGCAATTCAATACAATAATAGTATTTTTTTAGTTATGGCTCTTGCATTGCATAAACAGAATTACAAATTTCTGTTCGATTGATAGACCCGTATATATTCAACCATTTACGCAGTAAAAAACAATTGATTTTCCTATTCATTTTCAGTAAATTTAGAATTCAGATCTTTGAATATGAAAAAAGCAAACTTTACTTTTTCTTTCGGAATTATATTATCCCTCGTATTCTTAATAGAAAATTGTTGCACAGCACAGGATTACTTTCCTTTCCCTCTGGAAGAGGCCACATGGGTAAATTTAAATACAACATATTATTTTGATCATTATGGTATGGTTAACTATAAAGTCCCTCGTAGCAGTAAGATTTTCACGAATAATATGGATACAATAATTAATTCAAATTCATATAAACAGCTTGAAGCTCAATTTTGTATAACCGGGGATATTTCTTCCTACTATATAGGAGCTATGAGGTACAGTAATGGCCAGGTGTTTTTCATTCCGAGAGATTCCATTTCGGAATTCACAGCTTATGATTTTACATTAGATGCTGGAGACACAACCGAAATGATAGTATTAACATCTTTACCCCCAATTCAATCAGAATGGCTCGAATTTAGGACTGAAAAACACGTTATATCTTATATTGATACAATAGTTGTGAACAACTCGGAAAGAAGAGTATTCCATACTGATGGGTACCAGTACATAGAAGGGATTGGTTCACGTTCTGGTTTTCTTGGGGAGCTTTCTCATAATATATCGCAATACTTTGTAGATCTAGGTTGCATGAGTACTCAAGGATATATCAACTATGATTTTTCCTGGTCAGCATGGTTTGGTTCGGGGGGTGACGTAAATACAAAAGAAGTTCCAGGAACTTGTGCTTGTAATTTATCATTGGACCTTGAAGAAATTTCAAAAGAAAGTGAGACATTCGAAATTTACCCTAATCCTACCTTTGGGAAAATATCTATCAATAATTTAACCTCTGCTAAAATAAGTAGTGTACATGTTAGCAATGTTTTTGGCCAGACCACGAATTTTATTCCGGACAGCAATAATCATTCATCAATCGAAATTGACATTGAAGGAACCAGAGGTGTCTATTTTATTGAAGTTTTATTGGAAAACGGAAACAGATTTACTAAAAAGATCGTTAAGGAATGAATATCGTTATTCATCTACTTATTTCAAAATCTACTAATATTTACTAACAGTAGGATCGAAAGTGGCGAATTTCATTTTCCTTAACCCCTTTCTGGAGCTGTTTTGGATGCCTACTACAAATTTCCCTGAATGTACATTGTACTTTGTTATTCCCGCGTTAAGTTTATCGGTTGCCAGCATTTCATTGATTGATTTTCGGGTAATCGTTTTACCCGTATTCAAGTCAATAACACTGTATATAATTAAATCATCTCTTCCCGAATTTCCTATAAAACTGAAATTTGTCTGATCAGCATAATTAATACTTTTCCCATAACCTAAACTTACAAGGTTTAAATTCGTGGTTACCTCTCCCGATAAGAACTCCTGCCCCACTAAGTAGGGCTCAAATTTATGCCACTTTATTTCTCCTTTAGGCCCTAAGCACAAGTAATAATTGCAGTACTTAATTTCACTGTTTAAGTCTGACTTATAATTAATATCTTCTTTTCGCGACCCCAAATTATTAAACAACAGTATATAATTGCCATTAGCTAATTTGTGCACCTTAGGTGGTAATAAATATGGAAACTTTTCTCCTGAAGTAAATCCCGAAGAAGAGGAAAGTGCAGCCAAAAAGTTTTCTCCATCTCCCTCCAGTACATTTCCAAAAGTTAACTCTTTTATTGTAGACTCCTTCATATTAGCAGTCTCTGCATCCCAGACAAAAAAGCCATAGCCACAACCGTTAATACTATTATCACTTGTATCTATCTGATGAACATAATAAATACCAGTTACTTCGTTTAACTCAGGATTATAAAAATATTTTGTTCTGGTAAAAACGATTTTTTCTTCCAGAGTAGGAATAAACTTGGATCGTTCACCCTCCTGATCGAAAACAAGTAAGCCTATTACAGCTTTAGGATTTTCATTTTTGAGATTAAGAAATCCACAATCGTCACACTTTTTTAAGTTCAATTCAAATAATAAGGTATGCGCTTCCTCTCCATAAACTATGTTTCTCACAATATTTACACCCGATTTAGGGTAAAATGATGATAAATCTTTTGTCCAGACCTCCTTTAAGTCAGAACTCATTCTCTTCAGGTAAGACTGATGTGATTTATCAGTGCCTAATACAAAAAGCCCTTTATCATCAGGGAAAATTTTTATATAAGAGTTCATATAAGGCAGCTCACCATGTTTACCGATAAATACCGGCTCACCCATTATTTCAAAATCTTTAATATTCCTTCTTAGTAAATAAATTGATGTTTCGTATTGGTACTTCCCATTATTTTGATAGGCGATATAAGCTTCGTAAATGGTATCCTTCACTAATTTACTTGACAACCGCTGACACACCAAACTATCTATTTTCAGGTTCTCTTTATAGAAAAATTCAGGCTCACCTCCATTTACAGGTACTTTCAAATAAGCCAAACTGTCAATAACTCCAATTTGCTCGGAGTATTTGGAATTAACATATATCGAACTGGTCTCCGTTCCACCAATAAAATGGATTTGGGAGACATACATCTCCTGCTCATCAGTAAAATTTAGTTGGGGAAAGGCTAAAGAAACAGACAAGCACATCAAAAATGTGAGCATGATCTTTTTCATCAGTTTATAATTTATTTTTTGTTATACTTTGGCTCAATCTCAACTCACTTCGGCTGGGCTCAACACAAGTCGCTTGATTCGAGTCCTCAGTACAGGTATTTAACCGTCATATCATCATTCTGTTAAGAAATAAAAACTTAACATGTCGGCTTTATATAATTGTTTTGTAATAATACTAAGGTATTATTCAATTGTTGTGCCAAAATTACAATATATTTTATTCTTAAACCAACTTTTGAGTCGTTTACTTTCAGGTAGTCAGACCGGTATAAACCAGGCCCGGACTTTAGTATTTCTTGCAAAGGTATATTAAACAAAAAGGGCTGTATCAGTGATACAGCCCTAAGCATTTTATAGTTTAACTTCGTTGGTCTATCCCCCGAAATCATCAAATCTAACATTTTCAGGTGGTACCCCCCAATCATCACACATCTTAACCACCGCCTGATTCATCAATGGAGGTCCACAGAAATAGAACTCAATATCCTCAGGTGCTTCATGTTTCTCTAAATACTGCTCGATTACAGCATTATGAACAAAACCTACAAATCCATCACCCTCTTCATCATGGATATCCTTTTTTACCTTCCAATTATCAGATTCCAATGCATCTGACAACACAAGATAGAATTTGAAATTAGGAAATTCCTTCTCCAGGTCTCTGAAGTAATGAAGATAGAACAATTCAGCTCTTGAACGTCCACCATACCAATAAGATACTTTACGACCTGTTTTAATTGTATGGAATAACTCATATAAGTGAGAACGCATTGGCGCCATTCCGGCACCACCACCAATATAAAGCATTTCAGCATCAGAATGATTAATGAAAAATTCACCATAAGGTCCGGAAATAATAGCTTTATCTCCTTCTTTCAGGTTGAAAATATAAGATGACGCCACTCCAGGATTAACATTCATCCATCCACCTTTTGCTCTGTCAAATGGTGGTGTAGCTACCCTTACATTTAGCATAATTTTCCTTCCTTCTGCAGGGTAAGAAGCCATAGAATATGCTCTTACAACTTCTTCATCATTCTTCATTACCAACGGAAATAAACCAAATTTTTCCCAATCCGGCTTAAACTTATCAGGCTCACCAGGGTGATCCTGAGGGTGTGCGGTAATATCCATTTCAGAATAGTTTACAGTACATGGTGGAATTTTAATTTGAATATATCCACCTGCCTTATAATCCATATCTTCTGGAATCTCTACAATAAATTCTTTAATAAAGGTTGCCACATTATAGTTGGAAACAACTGTTGCTTCCCATTCCTTAATTCCAAGTACTTCTTCCTCAACCTCAATTTCCATATCTTCCTTCACCTTTACCTGGCATCCCAAACGAATCCCTTCGGCGATTTCTTTTCTGGAAAAATGTGGTTTCTCAGTTGGTAAGATCTCTCCACCACCCGATTTAACGTGACAAGTACATTGAATACATGTACCACCTCCACCACAGGCTGACGGTAAGAAAATCCCTTCACTACCTAATGTAGATAACAAAGTTCCACCACCGTCCACTTCTACGGTCTTTTCACCATTAATGGTAATTTTAATCTTACCTGCCGGTGATAATTTTGCTTTAACGAACAATAATAAGCTTACCAGTAACAAGATCATTACTGTAAAAACTATTAACGTTATTGAAATAACTCCTCCCATTTTTTTGTCGCTTTATTATTTATAAATCAATTCCACTAAAACTCATGAATGCAATTCCCATTAACCCGGTAATGATGAATGTAATTCCTAAACCTTTTAAAGGTCCCGGTACATGAGAATATCTAATTTTTTCTCTGATCGCTGCAATTGCAACAATGGCCAGTAACCATCCGATTCCCGAACCGATTCCGAAAACGGTAGCTTCTCCAATAGTAGAGTATTGTCTTTCCTGCATGAATAAAGCACCACCTAAAATGGCACAGTTTACAGCAATTAGTGGTAAGAAAATTCCAAGTGCACCATATAATGCCGGTGCAAACTTCTCAACAATCATCTCAACCAATTGTACTATAGATGCAATTACTGCAATAAACATGATGAATGACAGGAAGCTTAAATCGTAATCTGCAAAGTCAGGGCTGATCCATGCTAAAGCACCTTCCTGTAATACATAGTTTTCCAATAACCAGTTAACCGGAATGGTAACTCCTAATACGAAAATAACCGCAAATCCTAAACCAACAGCTGTTTTAACGGTTTTAGATACTGCCAGGTAAGAACACATCCCCAGGAAATAGGCGAAGATCATGTTCTCAACAAAAATTCCTTTTATAAGTATATTAAAATAATCCATGATTCCTCTCTTTAATGTTCTTCAATTAATGCTTTGTTTCTGGCACGTTGTACCCAAATAACCAATGCCACAGTAATCAGGGCAAATGGTGCTAAAATTACCAGGTTATTGTTAAAATAGCCCATATCGTATAAACCGGATTCCTCACCTGCAATACTGTTACCGAATATTTGGAATCCCATTAATTTTCCTGAACCAAACAGCTCTCTGAAAAAAGACACTATTACCAAAATAACACCGTAACCAACTGCATTTCCGATACCATCCAAGGCAGAAGCCCAAGGTTTATTACCCATAGCAAAAGCCTCAAAACGTCCCATGATTATACAGTTTGTAATAATCAATCCGACAAATACAGATAATTTCTCTCCTAAATCAGGTAAGAAAGCTTTTAAGACCTCGTTTACAATAATTACCAATGAGGCAACAATCACCAACTGTACAATAATTCTGATTCGGGAAGGAATCAAGTTACGTAATAAGGATACTAATACGTTACCAGTAACCAATACGAATACCACCGCTGCAGTCATTGTTAATGCCTGTTCGATTGATACTGTAATCGCAAGGGCTGAACATATACCCAAAACCTGAATGGTTACCGGGTTATTGTCATCCAAAGGATCAGTAATCAATTTTTTATTCTTCTTCGAGAATAATGGTTCTCTTGTTTTTACTTCACTCATGACCCAATTTTTTATTTAGTAAAATAATTTACGTACACCTGAAGGGTACGGTCCAACATCTCTTCCACTCCTTTTGAAGTAATGGTTCCTCCGGTAATACCATCAATTTTATGAGTAGCATCTGCACCGGTTCCATCCTTCACCATTTTTAATTTCTTGTAAACATTATCTACTGATATTAATTCATTAAGAAACCTGTTTTGGAATACGTCAGTTTTAATTTCAGCTCCTAATCCGGGAGTTTCAGATTTATGATCGAAAACGGCTCCATAGATAGAGCTCATATCATCATTTACTGATACATACCCCCAAATTGGTCCCCAAAGTCCTTTCCCAACCATTGGTAAAATGAACTTTTTTGATCCGTCAACATTAGCCACATAAAGTGGGTAATCTCTTTTGGAAGCATCTAACGTTTTATCTCTGAATTGTTTTTTAATGTCTACATCAAAAGCATTACCTTCAACTGAATTACCATTTTCATCAATGATAATACATTCTTCTGACAGAATGTATTTATCATACAATTCTTCAGCATTTTTTCTGGTTATTCCCTCAACCTTAATTGCTTTAAGAATATCCATTTTCTTTTTAACCTCAACATTTTTAGTTTGACGCGGTTTTAATGAAACCGAAAGAGATGCCAAACTGGCGCCTACAATCATTACCAGTACGATTGCAAACAAAAAAGTATATCCGTTACTATCTTTATTAACTGCCATGATTATGCTGTTTTAGTTTTTAATCGTTTCATTCTTCTTTTAATATTGGCTTGTACCACGTAATGATCAATTAATGGCGCTAAAATGTTAAAGAACAAAATAGCCATCATTACACCCTCAGGGAAAGCCGGGTTAAATACCCTTACCAGTATAGCAAAGAATCCCGCCAGGAAGCCATAAATGTATTTACCGGTATTGGTTTGTGCCGCTGTTACCGGATCGGTAATCATAAAGACCGCACCAAATGCAAATCCACCTAAAGCAAGCTGATGTATTGGATCGAGTTCCATAAATGGATTAACTGCAGTTGCATTAAACAAATATCCCATAGCTAAACCACCAAGAACAAATGATAACATAATTCTCCAACTTGCAATTCCGGTTGCCAGTAATACCACTGCTCCAATTCCTATAGCCAGTACAGATGTTTCACCAACTGAACCTGGAATAAGACCTAAAAGAGAATCCATCAGGGACCAGTTTTCTGTAAAAGCACCTACTGTTTCATAAACAGGTTCGTCAGATGCAAAAGTAGCTAACTCACCAAGTGGTGTTGCTCCGGAATATCCATCAGGTGCTCCACTCATCCATACTTTGTCTCCTGACATTTTTGTTGGGTAACCAAAGAATAAAAATGCTCTGGCAGTTAATGCTACATTGACAATGTTCATCCCTGTTCCACCAAATACTTCTTTTCCGATTACCACTGCAAAAATAACGGCAACAGCCAACATCCATAACGGCACATCAGCAGGTACAATTAAAGGAATTAACATCCCTGACACAAGGAATCCTTCCTGAATAGGGTGTTGATTTTTTATACAAAACGCAAACTCCACTGCAAGTCCTACACCATAAGATACAATCACTAATGGCAGAACTTTGATCAGACCGTATCCAACCTTGTCCCAAAACATATCCATATAAGCAGTGGTTTCACCAGTTGCATGATAGTGCCAGTGACCAGTGTTATATATTCCAAAAAGTAAGCATGGTATCAAAGCAACAATTACCATCATCATGGTTCTTTTTAAATCGATACCGTCACGAATATGCGTTCCTTTTTTGGTTGTTTCGCCCGGTGTAAATAAAATGGTGTAGAAACCATCCCATACCGGGTGAAATTTAGCCCATTTGCCATCATGGTCGGGCTCAAACTTTCGCATTAATTTTTCTATTGAATTCACTCTTTATCTAATTTAAATGAAATATTAATTACATACATTCTCTTTGAACCTCATCCAAACCATTTCGGATAATGTCCTGAATATTTACTTTCGAGGTACAAACGAATTCACATAATGCAAAATCTTCTGGTGCCACCTCGTAGATTCCTAAGTTTTCCATCTCATCCAAATCGTTATACATAGTGGATTTGATCAGATACATTGGCAAAATATCGAATGGAAATACTTTTTCCATTTCACCCGTCACCACAAATGCCCGCTCTTCTCCATTGGTATTGGTATCAATTACTCTCTTTTTATTTGGGGTTAACCATGAGAAGTAAGATCTACTAACAGAGAACTTCTTAAATCCAGGCTCCATCCACCCTTCAGTAAATGAAAACCTTGGTTTATTTCCTTCAGGAATCACTGTAATTTGTGAGTGATAAAATCCAATATTACCGTTTTCATTAATCTTATCTCCGGTTAAAACATTACCAGAGATTATTCTCAATTCACCATCATTCAAATTATTCTTTAAAAATGGCGAAGCCTGAGCACCTATAATTGATTTAAAATATTTAGGAGATTTAACTTCAGACCCTGTAACCGCAATTACTTTAGTCAAATCAAATCTTCCTGTTCTAAATACCTTTCCTATAATTGCAACATCCTGAGGATTTATTGTCCATACTACTTCTCCCTTATTGATCGGATCAATATGGTGAATTTGAGTACCAACATTTCCTGCAGGGTGTATTCCATTAATAGCATTAACTTGTACTCCGGATGCTCCCTTGAATACTTCATCAGAAGAAGCAGAACTGTTTAAGGTTAAATGAACTTTACCGGTTGTTAATTGCTTTAATGCATCAATTCCCGCTTGAAAGTTTTCCTTTTCTCCGTGTAATATAAAATCATAATCCGGGGCCAAAGGAGACGAATCAAAGGCTGAAATAAAGATAGCCTTTGGCTGATCATTTGGATTAGCGACCACATCAATCGGTCTCATCTTAATAAACGGCCACAATCCTGAACTTAATAAGTGTGATTTTACGTCATCACCTGACATAGTGTTTGGATCTTTTACTCCGTTATCAGTGTAACTAATATCAGTATCAGCTGTTATCTTAACCTCAAGAATTTTTCTTTTCTCACCTCTTACGATCTCTGAAATTTCTCCTGAAACCGGTGAACAAAATTTAATCTCTTCTTGGTATTTATTGTGGAACACAACATCTCCAGCTTTAACTTTGTCACCTGGTTTTACAACCATTTTAGGAGTGACGCCGTGAAAATCGGTAGGTTTAATCGAAAAATTATTGGTAAGGTCAACGGCATTAATTACCTTCTCAGCCTCACCTTTTAATTTAATATCTAAACCTTTCCTTATCTTGACAGTCTTCGACATATCTATTTGGAATTAATTTTAGGGGAGCAAATTTAAAAATAAGGACACATTAAAGGCGGTTTTAAACAACTAAAATATTAATTTAGAACGATTCTAAATTAACTTGCCAGCGTTGAATATTCAATTGTTAGAGCCATTTTTTTAAGTCCAGTAAATCATGTATTTGCATATATTCACTACCAACTTCATTTTTTGAAGGATTAAAATACACAGCTGACATTCCAATGTCGAGTGCACCCTGGACATCTGCCTGTAAACTATCTCCTATCATAACCGAATTCTCAGATTTACCCCCTGATTTATTTAATGCAAATTTAAAAACGGAAGGATGTGGCTTTTTCTCACCTACCTCTTCGGAACACACAACGGTATCAAAATACTTTTTCAATTTTGAATTTTCCAACTTGATGTACTGCACCTCTTCAAAACCATTGGTTAAAATATGTAAGCGATACTTTTGCTTTAAATAGGAAAGGACTTCATGAACATTGGGAAACAAATTGGTTTGGTAGGGACTTATTTCGAGATACCGTTTTGCAAATCGATCTGCAAAGTTATAATCCACAACCTTATCAACCAGTTTAAAGGCATCCAAAAACCTGCCTACCCTCAGTTCTTCTTTTTGAACTTCATTTTTTCGATATCTGGCCCAGTACTGCTCATTGATTTCGCGATAAATACCAATAAAAACATCAAAATCCACCCCTTCATCATGGAGTTCAAACTCTTTAAACAGTTTGGCTAACGCTACAGAAGAATTCACCTCAAAATCCCATAGTGTATGGTCAAGATCAAAGAAAATGTGTTGGACGTTATCCATTAATTAATCAGTAATATTATGCCAGTCATCACAAGGCCGTACAACGCCAGAAAAAATGTCATTAATGGAAAGGTCATTTTTTTATCTCCGTAAAATTTGGCACAAATGACCGCACCTAATGGTATACTAAAAAACAGCGGAGCGATAAATGTTAGGGCATAAATGCCAAATCGTGCTTTAGACTTTACTAAAAACTTGTTTAACCATGTAAATTTTTTCTTTTGTTTCGGTTCCACACCTTTCTCAATGGCTAAACGAATTTTTTCCTTTCTTTTTCTTGCCGCCCGATCCATTAAAAAATCACTGGCAAAATAAAACACCAACATACATGAAAATGCACCGGCAAAAGTTGGTCCGAAAATATTGATAAAATTAACCTCAACATCTGTATAAACAGTTGAAGCAGCCCCTAGAGCAGCCCAGTGAGAAAATAAATACTTTATGGTGCTAAGACCAAATATCGACGAAAAATATCCCCAATTCATTTTTTCTATTAAGATTTACTACCGTAAGCCAGATCTCCAGCATCTCCAAGTCCGGGAACAATATAGGATTGAGCTGTCAGTTCCTCATCAATTGCTCCTACCCAAAACTCAGTTTGTTTAGGTAGTTTAGATTTTACAAAATCGACGGCCTCCTGACTGGCAATTGCAGATACAATATGTACTTTTCCCGGCATTCCTTTTTCGAGCAAAGATTTATAAACCAAAACCATTGAACTTCCTGTAGCCAACATTGGATCAGCAATAATTAAATCTTTTCCTTCAATATCAGGAGAAGCCAAATACTCTACATGCACATCAAAGTCACCATTCTTAAAATGTCGTCTGTAAGCCGAGATAAATGCATTTTCAGCCTGATCGAACACTGACAGTAAGCCATTATGCATTGGTAAACCGGCTCTTAAAATAGATGCAATAACTGGTTGTTGATTCAATAAATCACATTGCGCCACCCCTAAAGGAGTTGTAATGTTTTGCGTACTATAATTCAAAGATTTACTTAATTCATACCCCAAAACAGCTCCAATTCTCTCCAGATTTGTGCGAAACCTGAGCGAATCCTTTTGTATGTTTTGATCTCTTATTTCAGCAATGAAATGCTGAAAGATTGAAGATGTATCACTTAAGTTATGGATCATAGCCTTTTGGTTTTATACAAAGATAATGGTTTTTCCATCAAAAATATCACCAATTTACATATATAATCCACCATTTAAATTTATCGTTTGCCCTGTCAAATAGCTACTGTTTTCTGCTATTATAAAACGAATAGTTTCCAATAACTGCAACGGATCACCAAGCTTATTTTTAGGAATTGACTCAATAATCTCTGATTTCATTTGTTCCGGCACATCTTTGATCATACCCGCATTAAAATAACCAAGTGCTATTGTATTAACTGTTATGTTTTTTGAAGCCACTTCCTTAGCCAATGATTTAGTTAAACCAAGCAACCCTGCTTTAGAGGCAGCATATGCCGAGGTTCCCGCAAAACCGGTTTGCGCAACAATAGACGACACAAATATTATTCTTCCCCAATCAGATTTTCTCATGTGAGGCAATACATGCTTAGTCACCAAAAAAGGTCCGGTTAAATTAACTGCAATTGTTTTATCCCAATTTGACAGGTTCGCTTTCCACGAGATTTCGGAAATTGAAACTCCGGCATTGTTCACCACAATATCAATCGTATTATAATCTGAAACAACCCTTTCAACCAGTAACTCTACCTCCCCCTCATTAGTAATATCGGCTTGATATAATTTAATACTTTCTCCTTCCTCAATTGCTGGCTTATTTGTAAAATAATGTAATGCAATATTATAAGTATTGGTATCAAATTTATCCGCAATTGAAGACCCAAGGCCTCCTGAACTTCCGATAATAAGGACAGTTTTTTTCATCTGATTTTATCTCTTTTACCTGCCAAATGTACTGAACACTTCACAATTTCAACCATATTGACAGCCTATTTTAAATTTACTTTTTTCGGGTCCTTTTAGCTACAGTTTTTGCCAATTTATACCAAACGGGTAATTGATCAATTTCATAATTATAATACAACCGATCCTTTGCTCCAAACTTTTTATAAAACCTGGCAACATTTTCAACATCCGAACCACCGAAATCCAGAACGTCATATTTCTCATTATATTTTTTGACAGCAAAATCAATCAGGCCAAACATGGCACCTTTCTTCTTAGAGTCCTCATCAGCGACTCCCTTCAGATAGGTAATTCTATGTCCGTCACAAAAAAAGAAACCAGCTCCAACACAATCATCACCATCATAAATCTCAATTAACTCACCCTTATCATTTGTCAAAGCATTCTTCATTAATTGCTCAAGTTTCGCAATGTTTTCTGCGGTAAATTCCGAAATTTTTGGCGCCAGAAAAGTCCTAACTAAATTTATGGTATTAACTGTTGACTCCGAAATTCTGTAATCAAAGTTTTGACTTGCCTTTTTTACCAACCGTCTGGCATTTGTGGAATATTGGTTAATGGAGTCCTTATTCAACTCAATGTATTGATGTTTTCTGGCCGTACCAGCTAGCTCAGGAACCAAATTTTGATTTCTAAACTGAATGTATCTTGCCTTACCCTTAAGCATTTGCCAAAGTTCTGAGTCGACAATACTACCTCCTGTTAGTTCGAACTCTCTTGTAAAAGGTGGTTGAAAAAACTGAACAACACCTTTTTTCTTAACACAAGTCAAAGGAAACAGTCTGGTGTAATCCTTGTCGATTAAGGCATCCCAATTTGGTGAAACGGCATCAAGATACCAGGAATATTGGAATAAAGGATTATCATTTTTGAGTTCAACTACCTGATCCCATCTTGCTTTATCAATATTTTGATGTGCTACAAACTTAATATTCTGTCGTTTTAAACAAAGGTAGTTTTTTCTAACTTTTTAAGGCTTTAATTCTTTTCAATAAAGGTGGATGAGAATAATGAATAAAAACGTACAGCGGATGAGGATATAAATTGGATAAAGAATCAACGCTTAACTTTTTGAGACCTGAAATCAATGGCTCGGCATGATAAGTTGTTTTAGCATAATTATCTGCCTCAAATTCATTCTTTCGACTTAAAACATTCATTCCAATACCGATTAATAAACCTACCGGGCTAAAAATAAACCCAAAAGCTATTATCCCCAATGCAAAAGAAACATCAGTTCCACCTAAAGCAACTGACACTGCAGGCCATTTAATAAACTGCTCAAGTAAAAACAATGTAATACCTAATTGAAGAACAGATAAAACCATAGAGGTAAAAATGTGCTTTTTCTTATAATGTCCCACTTCATGAGCCAATATTGCGGTCAACTCTTCATTGGAATTTTTCTCTATTAATGTATCATATAACGCTATCGTTTTTCGGGGACCAAGTCCACTGAAGAATGCATTAGCTTTGGTTGATCTTTTTGAGCCATCTATAACATAAATATGTTTGATTGAATATCCGATTTTATCAGTATACATTCTAATCTCCTGTTTTAGGTCTCCCTCCTCCAGCGGGCTTAATTTATTGAAGATTGGTAAAATGATATCGGCATAAAACATATTCAGAAGTATTACAACCACTGAAATAATAAGCCACAGCCACAGCCAAAAACCGGAATTAATTTGAGCGTATACCCATAACACCACCCACAATAAACCACCACCCAAAACAATACCCAAAGCATAGCCTTTTAATTTGTCTAAAACGAATGTTCGTGGTGTGGTTTTGTTAAAGCCGTATTTTTCTTCAATCACAAATGTTTGGTACACTGAAAACGGAAGAGACAAAATATCTGAAGCTATGAATAACACCAAAAAGAAGATGGCCGTTGATATAAACAGGTTGTCAGATAATGATTGCGTATAATCTTCAAGCTGACCAAACCACCCCATTAAAATAAAAGCAATAATAATTACAAACGAAATGGTTGATCCAATTAAACCAATTCTGCCATTTTCTTTATGATAGTCAGCTGCTTTTTCATACTTTTCACTATCAAGTACATCTTTCATTTCATCCGGAATCTCAGTCTTCCAGTTCTTATTATTTAAGTAAGAAACGAACTTATTAAATACGAAATCAAATACAATTAGCGCCAGTATAAGATATTGAATATGCTCTGCTCTCATTTACTTTCGTCTGTATTTATCATGAAGCCCTATTCCCCCCATGATATATGGAATGATTTTGTTTAGTCTGTTTTGCTTGGTTTCCTCTCGCTTTGCTTCATCAATATGATCAGTAAACTCACGTTTTTTCGATAAAGAAAATGATTCAAATGCCTTTAGTAAATCCTGATTTTCATCAAATGCACTTTGAAGAATATCTGGTATAATTAGTGGCTTACTCCTGTCAATTTTAATTCTCAATCCATTTTTCTGATTCTCAATAGCTTCAAGAACATACTCACGAATCAACCCGACACTTCGTTCTATTTCATCAACACTGTTAAAACGCCATTGTCTTAATCCTTTTGTATTTTCTTCATTTGCATTAATCAAAACCTTTTGATCGTCTTTCAAAAAAACACCCTGATGAAACCAAATACCAACATAGGATTTAAAAGCAGCCATCCCCACAATATTTTTATTCTGACAAGTATATGTGGGAGCTCCCCACTTTACAGTTTCCGAAACCTCTGTGGAAATGATAATATCTCTCAAGAGTGTTAAAGCTTCCAACCATTCCGGATGGGATTCAATATAATCAGCAACAGATGCAATTTTTCTCATTAGTCATTTTTTGTTTTACTAAAGTATGAAAATAGCTGCAAATACAAAAACGACTATAACAACCAGGTATTGCCATAAATCCGGGAAAAACGGGGCAATATTCCTAAGCTTTTTCAACAAAAATTAATATAAAGTCTCTACTTGCTCCTGAATCTTTGAATCGGCTAAGTAATCATCATAACTGATCAGCTTATCTACAAACCCATTTGGCGTAATCTCAATAATTCTATTTGCTACAGTTTGAACAAATTCGTGGTCATGAGAAGTAAACAAAACAGTACCTGGGAATTTTATCAATGCATTATTGAAGGCCGTTATAGATTCCAGATCAAGGTGGTTAGTTGGTTCATCTAACATCAACAGATTCCCTTTCCCCAGCATTTGTCTGGACAGCATACAACGCACTTTTTCTCCTCCTGACAGCACATTTGATTGTTTCAATGCTTCCTCACCAGAAAATAACATTTTTCCTAAAAAGCCTCTCAAATACACATCCTCTTTTTCCTCATCTGTCTCAGCATATTGACGTAACCAGTCTATTAAACTCAGGTTACTGTTAAAGAAAGCTGAATTTTCATTTGGTAAATGAGTTGCTCTGATAGTTGTACCAAATTCAAAAGTACCAGCATCAGCCTGATCGGTACCATTCAAAATATTAAATAGTGCCGTAATGGCTAAACTGTTTTTAGAAAGGAAAGCAATTTTATCTCCTTTTGACACATTAATATTTAAATCTTTAAACAGGATGTCCCCTTCCAATGATTTGGTTAATCCATGTATATGCAAAATCTGATCGCCAGCTTCTCTTTCCTGCTCAAAAATAATCCCGGGATATTTCCTAGATGATGGCTTAATATCCTCCAATTTTAACTTTTCAAGCAATTTACGTCTGCTCGTTGCCTGCTTCGATTTGGAAGCATTTGCGCTAAATCTCGAGATAAAATCCTGAAGTTCTTTACGCTTGTCTTCCATTTTTTTATTTTGATCAGCCATTTGACGTGAAGCCAACTGTGAAGACTTATACCAAAATGTATAGTTTCCGGTAAAAAGATTAATCTTACCATAATCAATATCACAAATATGTGTACAAACCGTATCTAAAAAGTGTCTGTCGTGAGATACTACAATAACCAGATTTTTAAAATCCAGTAAGAAATCCTCTAGCCATGAAATGGTTTTAATATCAAGATCATTGGTAGGCTCATCCAGTACCAAAATATCAGGATTACCAAAAATAGCCTGTCCAAGCAATACCCTTACTTTTAACTCTCCGGGTAAATCTTCCATTAAAGAGTAATGCAAATCCTCTTTAATACCAAGGTTACTTAAAATGGTTGCTGCATCAGTTTCAGCATTCCACCCATCCATTTCAGCAAACTCTGCTTCAAGCTCTGATGCCTTCATTCCATCCTCTTCGCTAAAATCGGGCTTGGCATATAAAGCATCTTTTTCCTGAATGATATCCCACAACTGCTTGTGACCATACATTACGGTATTTAAAACTGTAAACTGGTCAAATTCATGGTGATTTTGCTTTAATACCGCCATTCTTCGTCCGGCCTCAATGGATACATTTCCGGAATTAGGATCCTGCTCACCGGTTAAAACCTTTAAGAAAGTGGACTTCCCAGCTCCATTAGCCCCAATAACACCATAACAATTCCCTGAAACAAACTTAAGGTTTACTTCATCAAACAGTACCTTTTTGCCAAACTGAAGTGACAGATTATTTACATTTATCATGACTGAATTTGCATTTTTTAGAGTGCAAAAATAATCATTTTTTTTTGTTTGATGAAACCGCTATTCTTTCTCTACATAATCTGAGTACAATTCACCGTAGCCATAACCATAATTATAACCATAGTTGTAATTGTATTTGTAAGAATATTTTGAATAATAATACTGGAATCTTGTTCTTTTTACTCCATTTAAGACCACACCGACCGAAATATCATCATACTTTTCGAACATGGCTTCTATTGTTCTCAGCCCTCTTATTTTAATGTATTTGGTATTTAGAATAATTAAAAATACATCCAGGTATTTTATCAACTCAATTGAATCATTCAGTAAGCCAAAAGGAGGGGTATCAATAATGATATAGTCATACTCTTTTTCCAGCTTTTCAAATAAATCTGACATTCTGGATTTCAGAATCAGCTCTGATGGATTTGGCGGAATTGGTCCGGCCGTAATTACATCCAGATTAGGAGAGAGATCTTTATTAATGATATCTTCCAAATCATTTTTACCAATCAGGTAACTGGAAATACCTTTTAAATTTTCTATTTCAAATGTTTTGTGAATCTTAGGTTTGTGTAAATCAAAATCCACAATAACCACCTTTTTATCACTCATTGCCATTATACTGGCCACATTGGTAGAAGTAAAAGTTTTTCCTTCTCCCGGGAAAAAGGAAGAAATCAGAATTTTTTGCGCTTTTTTCTCTTTACTAAAATCTCCAAGATATGATAAATTAGTCCTTAATGTTCTGAAACTCTCTGTAATTTGAGCCTTAGGCTTGTTTCTTACAATCAACTTAGACTCCTTCTCTTTTACAAATGGTAACCCACCTAATACGCTTAAAGATGTTGACTCGGCTAACTCAGATACATTTTCAATTTTCTCAAAGAACAGTTTTCTGAGGATTGCGATAAAGAAAGCTAATAAAACTCCTCCCAGTAAAAACATGTTTACAATCTTTCTTTTATCCGGTTGGACAACTCCCATATTAGAAGCCGTTTCCACCAATCGAACCTGAGGGATAATTCCGGCACGGGCAATCAAAGCATTTGTTTTCTTTTCCAGTAAATACAGGTACATTCGGGTATTTACCTCTAAATCTCTTTTAATATTGGCTTCTCCCTGGGTAGATTCGGGAATTTGTTTGATCTTACTTTTATTCTTTGCCAGGTAATCATTAGCAATTTTTAGCTTCCCCTTAGTAGACTCTTCCAGATTATTAATATAAATCAAAGCATCTCTTTTCAAACTATTTATTTCACTTTTCAACTTCTCGATATAAAAATTGCCTTCCAGTTGAGATGAAGAATTACTGGTTAGTTTCAACTGTAACTCATAAACCTTTTTTATGGTTTGCGTCAGGTATAGATCATTGTTTAATGTGGTAAACGTTGGTGGTAAAAAATGCTCATTATTCAAATTAATAATATAGGACTCAAAAACTTTCAAGTCATTTATCTTTTCGCTTAATTCACGTTTTTCCTTACCAGTTTCAACAATTCTTTCAAAATATTCCTCTTCTTCTTTTGGCAAATTCAAAATGTCATGCTTACTTTTAAATGACATCAACTCCTCTTCCTTTGACTCAATAAATGAAGCAATCGTATCGATCTGTTTTTCGATATTTGATATGGTATTTTGATTTACTTCGAGTTGAATTCGTCTTGAATAATCAATATAAACTGCAGTCAGGGTGTCTAAAAACCGTTTGCCACGATATTGTAATTCATCCAATAACTGAATTTCCAAAATACTGGTATACTCCACATTTTCGATTCCAATTCTTGAACGGTATTTATTAATCAGGTAATCTCTTGAATGAAAAACAATTTCGTACTCGTAATCAGAGATACTTTTAATATTTTTATCAGTAAAGGCATAATTCTTTAAAAGGACTAATTTAAAATCATCATTAATCAATATTTCATCAAATTTATGTTTGATTGAAATCATTTTTCCGTTAACCTCATAATCGATTCTATACGTTTCTTTATCAAGGATAAATACCTTAATAGGTTTTTCATAAACCGATCCATTAATTACCTCTACATCCGATCTGAAAGGCAATGTTTCAAAAACCTCTTTTTTTCGGATTCTTCCAACTACATAATAAGAAGTAAAAATATTGACCTTATCGATAACTTCCCCTATCAGATCACGGGACTGAATAATCCTCATCTGATTCTGAGCATCCATATAAACCCCATACGCTCCTAATCCTTTATATATCTGATCCTGATAATCGTAAGTTTCGTTAGATTTTAAAAGCAATTGAACTTTAGAGCCATGGATATCTGTCAATCTATAAGTATAAATATACCCTACAAAATAAGCAATAACGGGAACCAAAATAATAAACCCAATATTCTTAAGGATCAGACGCCAAACAAACAATAAATCTTTTGATTCTATCAGTTTTTGGGTTCTGTCAACATTTTTAGACTGATTCATTAATCACTATTTTAAGCTAACAAAGATATTCTTTTTTTAATCATTCGTTTAATATGATACCATATTCTTTTATCAATATTAGGTTTCGAAACTATGTAACGTAACAGTTGCCTTGTGATTAAAATTACACGAAAAATAAGCTGATAAGTTCTGCTATTATGAACAATTTTATACCTTTGTTTTCACTATTTTTAGTTAAAAAAGTTGTGTTGTTTTTGGTTAAATAACTAAAAGCAAACACGGGAAATTAAATCTGATCATAAAAACCAATAAAGATATAAAGATGAAAGACACCGCTATATTTGACCTGATTGAAGCTGAAAAAAACAGACAACTGGAAGGGCTTGAATTAATTGCATCTGAAAACTTTGTTAGCCAAAACGTACTTGATGCCATGGGCTCAATTTTGACTAATAAATATGCTGAAGGACTCCCCAATAAAAGATATTATGGCGGTTGCGAAGTGGTAGATAAAATTGAAGAGCTTGCCATTGAGCGTTTAAAAAAGCTTTTTAATATTACCTGGGCAAATGTACAACCACACTCAGGGTCACAGGCTAATGCAGCAGTTATGCTGGCTTGTTTAAAACCAGGTGATAAGATCTTAGGATTTGACCTTTCTCATGGTGGCCACCTGACTCATGGATCCCCTGTTAATTTTTCAGGAAAATTGTACGAAAATGTATTTTACGGGGTTGATGAATCATCAGGAAGAATCAATTATGAAAAACTGGCAGACATAGCCAGAAAAGAAAAGCCAAAAATGATCATTTTAGGGGCGTCAGCTTATTCAAGAGATTGGGATTATAAGGCAGTTCGGGAAGTGGCAGACGAAATTGGTGCTGTTATTTTAGCTGATATTTCACACCCTGCAGGTTTAATCGCTGCTAAATTATTAAATGATCCGTTTGACCACTGTCATATTGTAACTTCAACTACACATAAAACACTTCGTGGACCAAGAGGTGGTGTAATCATGTTAAGGCATGACTTTGATAATCCATGGGGCATAAAAACACCTAAAGGAACAATCAGAAAAATGAGTGCATTGCTGGACTCAGCAGTTTTCCCTGGCTCACAGGGCGGACCTTTAGAGCATGTTATTGCTGCAAAAGCAGTTGCTTTTCAAGAGGCACTTAGCGACGAATTTGTTGCTTATCAGAAAAGAGTAGTTTCAAACGCACAGGCTTTGGCGCAAGGCATGGTTGACCGAGGATACAATATCATTTCGGAAGGTACTGATAACCACTCTATGTTGATTGATTTAAGGTCGAAAAATATTACCGGAAAAGAAGCTGAAAATGCCTTAGTAAAAGCTGACATTACTGTTAATAAAAACATGGTTCCTTTTGATGATAAATCACCATTTGTAACATCAGGTATCAGAATTGGTTCAGCCGCAATTACCACACGTGGTATTGATGAAGCCAAAATTCCGCAAATTGTAGACTTTATTGATCAGGCGCTAATGAACAAAGACAATGATTCTAAATTACAGGAAATAAAAAAGGGCGTAAACCAGTTAATGGCCGAATACCCTATTTTTAAAATGTAATTTATTTTGAAATCTCAATAATATGAATGGCGGATGATTCCGTCATTCTTTGTTTTAGCTCATTTTTAAGATAAGCAACTATATCCTGGTATTGAACATAACTTAGAATGTTGTCATACCTTTCCTGGAAACTATTTAACGGAAAAATACTCTTCTGTAATCGCTCCAGCTGTTTGATAGATTTTTCTTTGTTTTTCTTCTCCATCTGAACGAATTTCTTTTCCATTTTTTCAAACTGGTTAGAAATCCTTTGAAATTCAGCTTCAACAAATCGCTCAGCATTTTTATCAACTGCTACTGCTTTTTTAATGATCTTGTTTTTTAAATCATTTAAACCTTCTTTCTCACTTTGAAGCGTAATGTTTTCTTCAGAATTTTCAAGTATGTAATTCTTGATCAGCGCATCAGTATCTTGTTTCAAATCAATAATAGAATAACCGAATTCCTCCATCTGCTGATTCATTTTATCAGTAACCAACACAACAGAATCCCTTACTTTTAAAAGTGGGAAATCAATATTAAATGCTTCGAAAGTTGACTTGAGTTGTAGCCAATAAGCAATTTCTCCTCCACCACCAATGTAAGCAAGATTAGGCAACACTGCTTCCTGATAAACAGGTCTTAACAGTGCATTTGGAGAGAAGCGTTCAGGTGCAGATTCTACCATTCGAGTAAGCGCCTCCTTCTCAAACGAGTCATTTCCAATTTCGAACTTATCACCATCAGATTTAATCCTTTCCCTTCTCCCATTTTCATGTATGTAAAACAAATTAAGCGGACGAACATAAACTTGAGAATGGTATTGTTTTTCTTCTAATAAAGCGTTTGTCTTTATAACATTATTATATGACACTCCCTCTTCAATTTCCCTTAAAGCTACAGACTTAAAGCGTGTTTTAAGTATTGGGTCGTCCCCATCAATTATCACTAACCCGTATTCACCAAAAACAGAATTGATTAGTGCCCTGTTAGCTTCAGCAAGGGTGGAACTTTCAGAATAAGAAGCTAAAAAAGATGTCACTTTCTCACGTAGTGCTTCATTGCCAAACCTTTCTAAAATGTCGTCAATAAACGTACCGATTGACTCAGTTTCAATCCTGCCAACCACTTTATTTTCAACGCTCTGATGCTGCCAGTTTATTTTACTTCCAAAAAGGTTAATATAGTTTATTTCATCAAAATCATGATCTTCAGTGGCCATCCAAAAAACGGGAACGAAATGATGTTTAGTATCGAAAGTATTCATTTCTTCAACCTGGTTAATCACCTCAAGAATCTTATAAATTGTATATAACGGGCCAGTAGCAAGATTTAACTGATGACCTGTGGTAATGGTAAAGGTATTGTCCTTTTCAATTAAATCAATATTTTGCCTGGTCTTTTCAGAAAGTTCAATTGACTTATTTTGTAGAATCAGTTGTTCTCTGAGAACGACTCTGTTATCATGAGAAAAGGATTTTTGATTCGCCTGATCAACCAAGTTTTTTTTGGAGAAAAAACGGCTAATAAATGGCATTACAGATTCTGATTCAGAACTAAAGTCACGAATAAGCTGACTTGAAAATTGAAATTCCTCAAAAGTATACTTTGTCTTAAACATAGTTACAAAAGTAAACCAGAAAGACCAATTTAAATCAATTTATAGACAAAATTTGACACCATTAAAAATGTAGAAACGGAAAAGAGTATAATTATTAATCGGGCACCGTTTCTGAACTTGTATTTTAAATGTAAAAAGGTAAACACAAAGGTAAATAACAAAGGAATAAGTGCAGGAAACATCTTAACACTTTCAAGAAACTCACCTTCGAACAATAAAACCAACGCACGCTGAAAACCACACCCAAGACATTCTATCCCCAGATGCGACTTAAAACTGCACGAAAACATTCTTTAGAAATTATTGAACTCCTGAAGACCTGCTGCATTTGATGCTACAAACAATACGGCGAATACAATATACAAGAAGAAAAGCGCGGACAGGGACACTCCAATAATCGCACATACTTTCCCAGCCTTGGAATTCTTATATGAATTAGCATAAATCTTTGGATTAGAGTCGTAAAGTTCTTTGTCTTTTTTTGATAAAACCAAAGCAATTATTCCCAAAACCAACCCAATTATTCCCCATGCAAAACAAGTTACAATTGATAAAATACCTAATACCAAAACAGCTGTTGCATTTGGGAGCGATTCCTGAGCTCCGATCTGAGACTCAAAAGAATCTATAGCATCATTTCCTTCCATTGTTGTGTAATTTTATCGACAATGATACTAATATTATTATTAAATCAATGGCCTGACACAAGAAATTTCATTAATCTTGCAAAAACTTAATTTAAATGAAAGCGATAATACACACAAATAAAGGCACAATGGAGGCTGACCTTTATTCTCAAGAAACTCCAGGAACCGTAAATAATTTCGCAAAATTAGCAAAAGACGGTTTTTATGACGGTTTAACATTTCACAGGGTAATCCCAAATTTTGTTGTGCAGGGTGGTTGCCCTAAAGGAACAGGTGTTGGCGGTCCGGGATATACTATTCCTTGTGAGGTTACAGCCGAAAAGCAATTTCATGACAGAGGCGTTTTATCTATGGCGCATGCAGGTCGTGACACCGGAGGTTCTCAGTTTTTCATTTGCCACAGCAGAGACAATACAGCACATTTAGATGGAAACCATACTTGTTTTGGTAAAGTAACAAGTGGTGTAGATACCATTGATGACATTAGAGAAGGAGACATCATTGAAAAGATTGAAATTCAGGATTAAGTTTCACTAATGAAACGGTATTTTGCAAAAATAATTCTTAAAATTATGGGGTGGACTATCCACCCCGATTTACCTCCTGAAATCAAAAAATGCATCTTAGTAATGGCCCCACATACTTCGAACTGGGACTTTTTTATTGGAAACATGGCATTTTGGGGAGTATACAATATCAAGGTCAAAATGCTTGTAAAAAAAGAGTTATTTTTTCCTCCTCTGGGATGGATCCTTAAATGGATGGGAGGAATACCTGTTGACAGGAAAGCAAAAACCAAATTAACAAGCACTATTACTGAAATGTTTAATAATAGAGATGAACTCACTATTATTTTTACACCCGAAGGCACAAGATCATATAATCCCAACTGGAAAAAGGGCTTTTACTATATTGCAGAATCTGCAAAAGTTCCAATTTTGCTAGGCTTCATGGACTATCCCAGCAAAACAGGCGGCGTATTTAAAGTTTATCACCCATCAGGAAATATAGATGAAGATATTCACGAGATAAAACAGTTGTACAAACAATATAAAGGGCGCTTCCCTGAACAAGGAGTACTTTAACATTTAAATGCCCCTGAAGCAAGCTGGATTTCACCTATTGAAAAGAACTCCCCCTGGAACCTTATTTTTTTGGTAATGCTTTTATGAAAAAACTGTACTTTCGTCTAAATAAAAAATTATGAAAAAAATTGTCCTATTAAAAGGGTGTGCCGGATTGGGCAACAGGCTATTTACCTTAGTCAATGCAGCTCATTACGCTCACCAAACCAATCGTAAACTCATTGTAGATTGGAATGACGGACTATATTTCCCAATGGATTACAATTTTTTTCATGACTTTTTCTATCTTGATAATGTTGATTACACAGCACCTCAACAAAACGAGATAGCTGATGCTTTATCGGATAAAAAACTATCTTTTGTACCGAAAATATTTAAAGACAAACCGGAACAAGACATTTACCACAATTTTATCAGTGTACATAATTCACTGGCGATAAAAATTCATGCAAGGCTACCAAAATGGAAAATTTTTAGTTGCTTTGGGGGCAGCTGGATTCACAATAAGTATACAAATGCCAACCATTCAAGTTTTCCGGTGTATCTGAAAAATATTTTCAACGGACCAGCTATGCCATTTGGCGCAAATCTTTCAAAGAAGTACGCACAGGATGTGGTTGTTTATGCAGACTTTATTCCTTTTGTAGAACATGAAATCGTTCAACGCTATTTTAGGCTAAATGATAACTTGGAAGCAATTATGAAAGACTGGTCAGATAAATTTTCGATTGAACAGTGCATTGGTGTTCATGTGAGATCAACAGATTTAAAACCGTCAAAAGACGTTAACAGGCTGGTCACTTACCTGAAAGAGCATCACCCTGAATCACCCGTTTTTTTAGCAACTGATAACAGTGAAGTTGAAACACTTTTCCATAATAATTTCTCTGATATCAGATCAATCAAAAAAGAAATTTCGAATGATCAGAACCGGGGAATTCATCAAATTCATATCGATAAGAAAGAATTTTCTAACGAAAAGCAATTATTAACTGATGCATTATCAGATATGATATTACTCAGTAGAACTAAAACATTATTTTATCAGGGCAACTCGTCGTTTTCAACATTCTCAGCCAAACTTCGGTCAATGAAAGCTTCTTTCGACTGGCAAAAAATTGAAAACCTTTAAAGGAAAAAACTAAAAGTTTTCCTCGATATACAGATGAATTTTAGAAATTAGCAATTCATCCTCTATCACACCATGTAAAGTCAGGTCATTCTGAACAACATTCAACATCTCGAAAAGCATCATTACCTTTTCATTTTTCTCAATTGAACGGTCTTTATTTAATACTATTTTTTGAATGATTGACAATTCATCAGAAACATCATGATTATGAGTTTCTAAAAAATGGTTTAGTACAAATATCTTCTCTTTCTCAACATAAGTCCCACTCAAAAGTTTATCAACAAAATTGTATAGTACCTTTTCCTCGAAATTGATATGGTTTGTGAGTTCGTTATAATAATTAACAATAAAAGATTTAAGTGTTAACGTGACATCATTTACACCTAAATCCTTTTGAATTTCATTAACTAATTTTTCGATTTTTGGAAACCAGACAGTCAAATACTCAGTATGACTTTTTTTTAAATAATCCAGAACTTCTTTTAAGCTGAAGTTTTCAAATAAACTTAAATCAAAACTTTCCGGATTTAATAACCCAACATAAAAAGAATCATAAAACCCGGACGTAAGCAATTCAGGAGAGTTAAATCGAAGCTTCACGATATTTTTGTAATCCTCTGATATTTCCATGGTACAAAAGTAAAAAAGATTTTTATCAATTCGAATTAATCAGATTAATTCAGTATTAAAAATTAGAGGATATAAGATAAAAACGCCCCTGGACGATTGTGTAAATATAAATTATAAAAGCAGACCTATAATTTACAAAACAATGATCGCCAGAGACGTTTTAGTTTTAAGTGAGAATTATTACTGTATCCTTGAAATATTCAAAAACGATTAAAAATTGAATAGTTCGATAATTCTAATTAGGAACAAATTTTAAAAATTATTATAAATAAATCAACTAGGTAAATTCCTGTTTTTACAGGGGAAAAACCCTGTAAATTTTAACAGGAAAAACCCTGTTTTTGTGAACACATATTGAAAACTAAAAATGCACTTATTACATTTGAGTATATTAATATAACCTATATAACTATGTCACAAGCAAACAAAATCAGCTGGGCTGTAGCCAAGCAAATGATGCTGGACTATCAGAGCTCCGCAAACACAAACGCCTTAACAGCCACTCCGGCATCACTTGGACGGCTTAAAGGCCTGATAGTAAAACTCTCAACAGTTAACGCAATCTTAAGCTACGAAAGCCCTGAAGGAACAACACCTGAAGATATTGGAATTTTCTTTGGTATCAACTCTTCTGATGGTAGTGTTACCACTCTAATAGCGGGAATTGATGAAAACAATGAAATCATGAAAGAATGTGTTTATGATTTTTGTGAACCTTGCCCTTCACATTGTCCTAGCAACTACCCAACAAGTTAAATATTCATCAGTTAATCAATACAAAACACTAACTTAGTCGTATGGATGAATATTTTTATACGACTAAGAGTGCTTTGTACTACTCAACATTAATATTTGTTTCTGTTTATGGGCTCTTAAACATAAAAGAGTTCAAAAAAAAATACAAACTATTAACAATCCTTGTTATTATCACACTTATTAGTGAAATCTCAGCGAAATGTTGTTATTATTATTTTGGCGCATCATTCCCTCCCTATCATCTACTAATAGTCATCACAATCATGTTTCAAGCATATATATACGCTGAGTTAATAGCTGAAAAGGAAAAACAGAAAAGACTCTTAGTATTTTTAGCAAGCTCAACATGCTTACTCTCTGTAATCAACTCCATATTTTACCAAACTCCATTCACAACTTTCCCCACCAACGGAATTATTCTATTGAGCTTATTCACAATAACCTTAACACTTATTACATTTACCAAAATGATTGGTTACCCCAGTACAGTTCCATTAAAAAAACAGCCAATGTTTTGGTTTAATACAGGAAACTTTATCTTCTACAACCTGACCTTTTTTGTATTCGCTTTTTTTTATCATTTTTATCCGGGAAAATGGGCTTCAATAGTAATTTGGGCAGCTAATATCACCATGTATATATTTTATTACTTAGCACTGAAAGCAGAGAAAAACAAGAACTATAATGAATAACAATTTCCTCAAAGATTCTGACCTCTTAATCCCTGTTGCAGCAGGCACTTTACTAATAACAGTACTAATCCTGTTTGTGATTTATTTCGTTGTCTTATACAAACGAAAACAACAAGCATTTGAATGGGAACGGGAACAGTTTAAGCAGGCTTTATTAAAAACTGAAATTGAAATACAAGAACAAACTTTAAGCAACATATCCAGGGAGTTGCACGATAACTTTGGACAAATTGCATCATTAATCAAAATCAACCTTAGCCTGGTTTCAAAACAAATTCCGGGAGACGATAAGGATAAAATTGATGAATCACTAACACTATTAAAAGGCCTTATTACTGATATTAAATCACTATCCATCAGTTTAAAAGGCGAAAACCTTAAGCGCTTTGGACTTTCCAAAATGATTGAAGACGATACAAAACGGCTTCAAAAATTAGGCTATTTTAATATTACTTTAACTAACTTAGACTTATTACCTGAGTTTAACCCTGAAGTTGAGATTTTTCTGTACCGAATGACACAAGAGATATTTAACAATATGATACAACATGCAAACGCAAGTGATGTCAGCTTAAAAATTCAGAAAAAAGACCAAATTTGCAATCTAACTTTTAAAGATAATGGAAAAGGGTTCGACACCACAACTAAAAAGTTTGGGTCAGGACTCATTAATCTTTATGAAAGAAGTGAAATGATAGGTGCAGATATAGAAATAAAAAGTCAAATTGATAGTGGAACGGAAATTAGCATTTCCCTTAAATCTTAAATTATGAAAAATAAGATCAAAATTGCAGTTGTTGATGACCACAATCTATTCAGAAGTGGGCTCATTAAACTTATCCAGTCGTTAGGAAGTACTTATAAGGTTATTATTGAAGCCAAAAACGGACGGGACTTTATTAACCAATTATCCGACAATTCCATTCCGGATATTGCCTTAGTTGACATATCCATGCCTATTATGGATGGATTTAAAACTGCTGCTGAGCTTCAGCGTATTTACCCACAAATTAAAATACTCATTGTCACCATGAACAATGATGAATATTCCCTAATCAGAATGCTAAAGCTTGGTGTCAGAGGCTATATTAACAAAGATATTGAGCCAGATCAATTACAAAAGGCGTTAGATGAGATGCAAACCAAAGGCTATTACTACACTGATCACTTGACTGATCACCTCATTAACGCTATTAAGTACCCGATTACAAAAAGTGAAACGAAAAGCCCGTTAAGTAAAAGAGAACTAAAGTTTATTGAATTAGCCTGCTCAGAAGACACTTATGAAAAAATTGCAGACACCATGAGACTAAGTGCCAAAACTATTGATGGCTACAGGAGTTCTGTTTTCGAAAAACTAAATGTCAAATCCCGTGTAGGTCTTGTGATGTACGCTATGCAAAATGGCCTTGTTGACATCAAACGCTAGATTAGCCTTCATCCCTGCGGGAATCGTAAATTCTCAATTCTTTTTCATAAATTTATATAGCTATGAAAATGATTTTTCGATTCTTGTGCCTAATCTCCATAACATTATCATGCGCCCCGGCCCGATTTGTAGAACCCCTGAATAAAAAAGAACTGGCAGTTGGTCTTTCTTTTGGCGGTCCGACACTCAACTATGGCGTACCGGTCCCTCTTCCACTATCTTCACTTGAATTCGGCTATGGTATTGACAGTAATTTAACCTGCTTTGGTGGACTTCATACTTCAGCACTTCTATTTGGCAATCTTCAATTTGACATGGGAGCCACTTATAAACTACTCAACCAAAACAAAACGGTTCCAAATATTTCGATATCCCCTGGCTTTAATTTCATTTCAAATTTTGACGGAAGCACGAAATTCTGGCCAATATTTGACATTAATGCCTATTGGAATTATGGCTCCCGATTGAATTACTTTTACATTGGTTTTAATAATTATTTTGAGCTGAGCCAAACAATGGCACTTGATCAACCACAGGCCCAACACTGGTTATTCAGCCCACAAATCGGACACGTACTAAAAAGCAAAACCAACCCAGGACAACTAAGTGTAGAATTAAAGTTTCTCGGTCCTAACCTTGATAATTCCTATGCTTTTATTCCTTATTATTCTGCTACAGGCAACAGAGGAGCATTAGGCATATTTTTAGGCTACAGATGGGTAATTTCAAAAAATTAAATCATGAAAACACTTACAGTACTCACACTTTTCCTCACTTTAATTGCCTGTAAAAAACAAAACCTTGACAACCTTGCATTTCCAAGTGAAAAACTAGAAGAATATCAATTTGAGAAATATAATACAGGTGCTGAAAAAATACCCGACATCTACCAAATTGACAGCAAAAACAGGACTCTTATCTCAATGGAATCAAAAAATGAAGCCACAGGAGAGACTTATACCATTTATGGTGTTTATATAGGAGATTTAACCACCATCCCTAACGATACTATAATCATGTATTGTCATGGCCAGGCCAAACATATGGATGCTTACTGGGACAGAGCCAGCCTGTTGGCAAACATTATAAGCAAGCACCATTACGGCGTATTTATGATGGACTACAGGGGGTATGGATTATCTGAAGGGCAATCTTCGGAATCGGGTTTAAATGAAGATGTTGATGCCTCTATTAACTGGTTAAAATCAATGGGAGCAAAATCTTCTAATACTTTTTTTTATGGCTTTAGCCTGGGCTGTATTCCTGTTATCGACCGGTCAGCATATAGAAAAGATTTCGCCCCTGCAAAGATAATACTTGAATCCCTCCTAGCTTCAGTTGAAAACCTGGCTCAAACCTCAACAATCATAAATATCGCCCCTCAATTTGTGACTTCACTTGAATTTAAAAATGCTGAAAAGATCAAGGATGTGGAAATGCCACTTTTATGGATTCACGGTATTGAGGATGACTATATCGCCATTGAAAACGGAGAACTCATATACAACAACTACAAAGGCACTTATAAGGAAGCAAAAAGAATCGAAGATGCTAACCATGACAACATACCCAAAATTATGGGATATTCCACATATATCAAGACCCTGGAAAAGTTTATTCGAAATGATTAAAAAATGTATCTGAAACCGATATAATACCTTCTCGTTTCCACTGGCCCGTAAGCGTATGACGTATCAAAATTGTCTCCAAATGGATTTCCAGGATCTACCAAAGGTGTATTTTGAGTATAATTAAAGATATTCTTAATTCCGCCATACACCTCAATTCCCTTTTTAAATTGTTTGGTTAACTGAACATTTTGCAAGGTATACCACGGAGAAGTTTCAGGTCTTGAAAATGGCTCATCAAACACGGGAAGATGCTGTGGTCCCACCACTTTTCCTGTATAGTTAACCTTAAGTCCTAAACTTTTAATATTATATGACATATTAAAAACACCGGAGAAAAACGGAGCAAATAACTGCTCTTCTCTTTCCTTCACATCAGCTTCAGGAGACTCAACAAGGAAAACATCCTGTAATGTAACCCCCAATCTGGCTCTTAAAGGAATTTTAAACTTGTGGTTAACGGCAAATGAAACTCCTCTGGTTATACCATAACCATTAAGATTATCATATATAATCAGATCGGGATCTGTATTATAATCAGGTGTAATTTTATTTAAAAAGTAAGTATAAAATGCATCTACATCAAAATTACCATACCCCAACACACTATAGGTGTGATTAAAATTAAGGGTAACATTGTGAGATCTTTCAGGTTTTAACTCATCCTTAATTACAATATCTCTTGCACCAGTTAAAAAAGCATGATCTTCTGTAAATAAACGGACCTGTCTGAATCCATTACCATAATTAAATCTGAAGGTTGTATACGAACCAAAATCCTTTTTTAAACTCAACCGGGGAGAAAAAATGAGGCCATGGTTTAAATGGTAATCCAATCTTGCCCCTCCTAATAAAGTCAATTCTTCGGTCCAGGAAAATTCATCCTGAATAAATACTCCCGGAACGAATGTTTTTTCTTCAACCTGAGAGCTGGAATTATCTTTATAAAACTGTATATTATTTGTGTAGCCCATCATTATATCGTTCCTTTTCCCTATTGTTTTATTCCAAAGCAAATTGGTAAAAAACACTTGCTGGTCCGCTTTATAATTCACATCCCCGTAATACGAATCCTGATTATGCGAATTTGCAGAAAAGCTTAATTTCAAATTCCTGTTTTTGGTTGGAAAAAAGTAATTCCCAATAAATTCAACTCGTTCGGTTTTGATATGTTCTCCATAAATACTATCACTACCTAAAAAGGCATCCTCCCACTGTAACGTCCCTCCAAATCGTTTTTCATTATAGTAACGCACAGCCACATTAGCGACTTCCTGATCCTTACTATTTCTAAACTGCCATTTATTGAAAGCCGAAATTCTGTTATTCAATGTAAAATCGGTAAAATTATCATTGTTATCATCAAACATTTTTTGGTTGTAGTAAAAGTCTCCCCCAAGCATTGTAGATACTTTTTTGTTTAACTTTGGTGAAAAAGCCAGAGCTCCGTTAAACTGTTCATGACTCGAACCTCTTATATCCAACTCAAACCCGGTCTTTTCGCCCGGTGACTTAGTGATAATATTAATAACACCACCTACTGCTTCCGTTCCATACAACGTTGACGAAGGTCCTTTAATAATTTCCACACGATCAATCAGTGATGTTGGTATACCATTAAAGCCATAAACCGAAGCTAACCCACTCACAATTGGCATTCCATCAATCAACACCAGGGTATAAGGCCCCTCCATTCCATTGATATGAATATCATTTGTTCCGCATACACCACAATTCACCTGCTCCTGAACACCATTAACTGTTTCAAGAGCCTCAATTACATTATTAACCGGATTAGACTTAAAAAACTCCTTTGTAATGAGCTCTATTTTAACGGGAGAACGCGAAATACTAACTTCTTTCATTGTTCCGGTGACCACAATTTCGTCTAATTGCAAATCAATAGACTCAACATTTACTGTTCCCAGGTTAATATCACCCTCAATCTTTAATGAGTCGCTGTATTTTTTATGGTTTGATGATGTAATCTCTAAAGTATAATTCCCTTTAGGTATATCTTTTATTTCAAAACTACCATCTGTTTTCGATATGGCATAATAAGAGGTATTACTAAACCAAACTTTTGCAAACGGAATTGCCTCCTTCTCATTATTCACCACTCCTTTAACAGTATACAATTGAGAATAAGTGCTAAAAGAAGCGAAAATCAGTATAGTTAAAACAATTTTTTTTAGCATTTCAAATATTATTTTAATGCAAATATATATCTTATTTTTTAGGCTTACCTAAAAAATAAGATAATTTTAATGAAAAATTTAATCAGAATACATTTTTTAAACGCTTCATTTAAGCATTAAAGCGTTCAATATTCTTTTTTCAAAACCATTTCGCAAGATCACTTTTGCTTATTAATGGTAGAACCGGATAAAATACCTATTCAGTATCAACACGATACCAATATCACTAATGACAACTAATCCTGGTTTAATTTCACACTTAAAACAACTATCAAAATTTTGATCCAAATGGGCATAAGTTGTTAAAAAGTAAAATGCGCTTTTAAGTCTAAATAAAATAATTCTGCCTAAATTTGCGGGCAATTTGAAAAATTGTTAACACCATATTATTATGCCAAAAGATAACAGTATTAAGTCAGTTTTAATTCTTGGAAGTGGACCAATTATTATAGGCCAGGCCTGCGAATTCGATTACTCAGGTTCTCAAGCTTCTAAATCGCTTAGAGAAGAAGGGATTGAGGTTACTTTAATTAATAGCAACCCTGCTACTATCATGACTGACAGTGTTGTTGCAGATAATGTTTATCTGGAGCCTCTGGAACCAGCTTCAATTATTAAAATTCTGAATAATCATAAAATTGATGCCGTATTACCTACAATGGGTGGTCAAACCGGTTTAAACCTTTGCATCAAATGTGATGAAATGGGAATTTGGGAAGAATTTGGTGTGAAAATTATAGGTGTTGATATTGATGCCATTGAAATTACAGAAAACAGGGAAGCTTTTAAAAACTTAATGGGAGAAATAGGAATTCCTATGGCCCCTCAAAAAGCTGCTAAATCTTTTCTTGAAGGAAAGAAAATTGCACAGGAATTTGGATATCCGTTATGTGTAAGGGCATCATATACTCTTGGTGGAACAGGAGCAGCAGTTGTTTATGATGAAGCTGACTTTGACAAGCATTTAACTGCAGGGTTACATAAATCACCTATCCACGAGGTGATGATTGACAAGGCATTAATGGGATGGAAAGAGTATGAGTTGGAACTATTGAGAGACAATAATGACAATGTGGTTATTATTTGTTCAATTGAGAACTTTGACCCAATGGGAATCCACACCGGAGATTCAATTACTGTAGCTCCAGCCATGACATTATCTGATACTACTTTCCAGAAAATGCGTAACATGGCAATTAAAATGATGCGTTCGGTCGGAAATTTTGCCGGAGGGTGTAATGTTCAGTTCTCAGTAAGTAATGATGAAAATGAAGATATCATTGCCATTGAAATTAACCCAAGGGTATCCAGATCATCTGCTCTGGCATCCAAAGCAACCGGTTATCCGATTGCAAAGATTGCAGCGAAGTTAGCGATTGGTTATAACCTTGATGAGTTAAAAAACCAAATTACCAAAACTACCTCAGCTTTATTTGAGCCTACTTTGGATTATGTTATTGTAAAAATACCTAGATGGAATTTCTCAAAATTTGATGGTGCTGATGACAAATTAGGTCTTCAGATGAAATCAGTTGGAGAGGTAATGGGAATCGGGAGAACTTTCCAGGAAGCACTTCAAAAAGCTTGTCAGTCGCTTGAAATAGGTAGAAACGGTTTAGGTGCTGATGGCAGAGAAATTACTGACCAGAATAAAATACTTCAAAGCCTTGGACAACCAAGCTGGGACAGATTGTTCCATATATATGATGCCATCAAACTTGGCATCCCATTCAAAACAATCAAGGAAAAGACTAAAATTGACAATTGGTTTTTAAGACAGATTGAAGAATTAATCAACCTTGAAAAGCAGATCAGTCAATACCAAATCGATACAATTCCAAAAGACTTATTATTTGAAGCCAAACAAAAAGGTTATGCAGACAGACAAGTTGCTCACTTATTAAGATGCCTTGAGTCGGAAGTTTACAAGAAAAGAGAAGAGTTTGGTATTAATAGAGTTTATAAAATAGTAGATACCTGTGCAGCTGAGTTTCCAGCTGAAACGCCATACTACTACTCTACTTTTGAGTTAGAAAACGAATCAATTGTTACTGACAGAAAGAAAATTGTAGTACTGGGATCGGGACCTAACCGAATTGGACAAGGTATTGAATTTGATTATTCATGTGTTCACGGTGTTTTAGCAGCAAAAGAAGCAGGCTATGAAACAATTATGATTAATTGTAATCCGGAAACTGTTTCTACAGATTTTGACACAGCAGACAAACTGTACTTCGAGCCTGTTTTCTGGGAACATATTTACGATATAATTAAACATGAAAATCCTGAAGGTGTTATTGTTCAGTTAGGTGGACAAACAGCATTAAAACTAGCTGAAAAGCTTGAGCGATATGGCATCAAGATTATGGGAACCTCTTATAAAGCTCTTGATTTAGCAGAGGACAGGGGGCAATTTTCTAAATTACTTGAAGAAAACAATATTCCTTTCCCTAAATATGGTGTAGTTGAAAGCGCTGAACAAGCATTAGAACTTGCTAAAGATTTGGATTATCCTCTTTTGGTGAGACCATCTTATGTTTTAGGAGGACAAAAAATGAAGATTGTATTGAATGATGAGGAGCTGGAACATCATGTGGTAGACATTCTCCATGAACTTCCGGAAAATCAGATATTATTAGACCACTTCCTTGGTGGAGCCATTGAAGCAGAAGCTGATGCCATTTGTGATGGTGAAAATGTAAAAATTATTGGTGTAATGCAACATATTGAGCCGGCCGGAATCCATTCCGGTGATTCATATGCAGTTCTACCTCCTTATAATCTTGGTGACTTTGTTATGAGCCAGATTGAGGACATTACAAAAAAGATTGCCATTGAACTAAAAACAGTTGGATTAATTAACATCCAGTTTGCAATTAAGGATGATAAAGTATATGTAATTGAGGCCAATCCAAGAGCTTCAAGAACTGTTCCTTTTATTGCTAAAGCATACAGAGAACCATACGTGAACTATGCTACCAAAATAATGTTAGGCGATAAAAAAGTAACTGACTTCAAATTCAATCCACATCAGGAAGGATACGCAATTAAGATTCCGGTTTTCTCTTTTGATAAATTCCCGAATGTTAATAAGGAATTAGGACCAGAGATGAAATCTACGGGTGAGGCCATCAGATTTATTGAAAATCTGAGAGATCCTTTCTTCATGGAAATTTACAGCGAAAGAAATCTATATTTGAGTAAATAGTTTTGTGGTTGGTTTCAGGCAAATATTAGTTATTCTGGGTGTGATTCTTCTCATCAGGCTGATTGGAAAAGTAATGTCAGCCAGAAGGAACATCAACGCCCAGGATCAACATTTCCGGAACCAAAAAAATGCTGATTTTGAAAGAGAAAAAGCCAGACAAAACTTTGGAAAAACCACAATAAAGAAAGTCAATAAGGAGAATTTAAAAGATTCTGATTATACTGAATATGAAGAAGTAGAATAAGTACTGTCCAGCAGACTATAAATGCATCTGACAACTTGTACTGATCTATATTTTACTTTGTTCTTAACACACTATATTAAAAATAGGTGCCTGACTAAAAACAGGCACCTATTTTTTTCTAAGAATGTAGCGATCAACTACCTTATTTAAATTTTCAGAAAAGTTTAAGTAGTATCCTGCAATAATATATACCCCTCCAAATCCAAGAAGATTGATGATAATCTGATATATCGGTGCTGCCTCATAATTCAAAAAGAAACTTAGTGCCAGGAGCACCAAAAACAAACTAAAAGCTTTAAATAGGTTTAGATCAAATGGCCAAAGTTTAAACTCTTTATACAAATAATACCCCCGAAGGAAATTAATTATTGTTTGAGCCAGAAAAGACCCAAAAGCAGCACCAACAATGCCATAGTAATAAATTCCAACCAAATTAAAAATCAGTACCAGAACAGCTAAAACCAAATTAAAATAGGTATTGTATTTGTAGATTCGTGATGTCTCAATAATATCAATATTTATTCCTGTCCCCAACTCTATAACACGCCCTAACCCAAGAAAGAAGAAAACATAAATTCCGTTGACATATTCGGGAGGTAAAAAGGTTAAAACCGGTTCTAAACATACCCAACCGATTAAAAATAATAGTGAACCTACAACTAATAATGTGTTTGCACTTTGTTTATAGATATCATTTATCTTTTTTAAGTTCAGATTTTTCCACTCTTCAGCAACTACAACAGATGCAATTTGCCTTAGGTTTCTTGAAGGAATATTAATTAATGAAGCAGCAAAAAACATGATTCCATATACCCCCAATAACGATTCAGCTTCCAACGGATCTGACATTTTGTAAATCATAAATGTATCAATCAACTGAATAATTGAACCTGAGGCCCCGGTTAAAATACCAAACAACACAAATACTCTGAACCTTGGATATTCATTTAATAATTTTCTGCTTGGCAATACTATTTTTTTTGTAATAAAGAAGCTATAAATCACAATTACTGCTCCCGGAAGGGCAAGTGCCAGGCAATACAGATAAATAAACTTTTCAAAACCAATAAAGGTATAGTGAAATAAAATTAATGCTGACAGCAGAATAACCTTACCCACAAAGCCATCCAAAAAAGTACCTATGATGGTCTTAAACTGCATCCTGACATAACCATCAATATTAATAAACAGGATTCTGAAAATTATTAAATAAGGGACCAGGAAAATAAACTGCTGGGTTAGCGAAGGTACTTCTTCACCACCATTCAATAAGAACCCCTGCAGGGAATAAAAAGTAAGAATAGCAAGCAAGCAACCAAATAAGGACAGAAACACACCAAACAACAAGAAGCCGGAATGACCTTTTTCATCATCTCTGTATTCCGGAAAAACCTTTTTTAGAATCAGATTATACCCGAAAGTAAACACCATATAAAAAAAGCCGGATAATGAAGACAAGTAGGTTAATACTCCAATTTGAGAGCTGGTCAGTATCAATGGCATTATCAACCTTGAAACTGAACCAATAGAAACACCTGCAAAATTAATTACGGTTGATCTTACAGCTTGTCTTTTAATTATACCCATCCGAAATTAATTACTCAAACCATTTAAAACATCTGCCAGCTTTTTTGTTAACTCCACCCTAGAAAATTGATCTATTTTTTCAATTTTTACCGGCTCATTATTTTGAAAAGCCTCAAACAAAACGTCGACGTGCTCACTCACCAGTTCGGTATCTTCAAAATTAGCACTCAGGCCTCCATTTATTTTATTTAATAACAATTCCGTTTCACTTTCTTTTGCCGAAATATTCAGGATTCTTTTATTGAACTTTAAATATTCAAAAACCTTTGCAGGTAAAACACCAGGTACATTAGGAATCCCGACTAACAATAAAACATCAGAATTTAAATAGAAAACATCCAATTGTTTTTTTGAAACCTGTGGCACAAAAGTGACCTTTGAAAAAAAACTGTAACGTTCTAAATCTGTTTTAATTTTATCAGAAATATTACCAATAAAATTCAATTCAAACTTTTCGGCAAATTCATTATCACCTGTATATTTTTTTTCAATGGCATTCCATAAATTTACAGGATTACGACTGGTTGTTAATGTTCCAACATATGACCAAATATAATTTGTTCTGCCTTTTTCTGCTTCAATAGTAATAGCTTCTGAAGCAGAATATCCGTTATGAATTAATTGAATTGGCCTCTCTACTATATTTCTTAAATCATTTACCCAGGTTTGGGTGACCGTAACTACCTCACTGGCTTCTTTTAACACCTTTGACTCCAGTTTTTGATGTCTTTTAAGTGCCATTTTGGTCAATTTTAAATCCTCAAAATATCCTATTCCTGTCCACGGGTCCCGGAAATCTGCAACCCAGGGAATTTTATTTTTTTTTGAGACTTTCAATGCAATTAAATGACAGCTTTGAGGCGGACTTGTGCTAATGATAGCATCTACATGATTATTTTTTAAATATTTATTTAAATACCTGGCCGAAGGTTTTATCCAAAAAAGTTTAGCATCCGGAATAAATAAATTCCCTCTTACCCAAATTAAAAAACGTGACAATAAACTTTTGGATTCAGCAAATACAGAATCATTAATCACTTTTTTTTTTCTTCCTGTAAGAAAATTAAACAGGTTTGACGGGTCCCAGAATCCCTTTCTAAGCACTTTAACCCCCGAAGGAACCTCATCCTGAAGGTTTTTGTCAATAATAGTGTATTTATCCTCAGTAACGGTATATATTACCGGTTCCCAACCAAACTGGTTCAGATACTTGGAAAAGTATAAATACCGCTGAACCCCTGAGCCTCCGGATGGCGGCCAGTAATAAGTTATAATCAGTACTTTTTTAAGGTTATTTGGCATGTTTACGGTAATTGACCCAATACTTAATTTCCTTGAGAAGATACACAATATATATCCAAAACCCTAATATTGGTCTTGGTAAACGGTGTTGAATATTTTTATCAGACGAAGGTATTTGCTTCGATTTATCAGGTGGTAACAGGTAGTTTTCTCCGTATAAAATTGTCAGATAGTTATTTAAATTATTTGGACATGGGAACATTTTTCCTTCAAATTCAATTTCTCCCAAGGGGAAAATATCATCTTTACTGTAATAAGACCTGGTCCTGTTCACCATAGCATCATTATAGATATAATTATATTTTACAGCGCCTTCATCCGGTTTTAACTGATCAAGATAGTTATCTATAAAGTAATTATAAAACAACTTCCTCCTGTTGATTTTTTTATTGTTATAGTAAGAAATTCCTTCATCTTCTGGTAAAATCTTCTTGTCAAATTTCTTTCCCATGAAATGTTTTAACAAGTTAACCATTGCCTTATCTTTTTGGTCACTCTTCTCATTGTCGGGTATTGATTTAACCCTTATAATGTCAATTTTGATAGGCAAATAACTTTGTTTTACAACTGCTGCATTTGCCAAATAGTCAGTAAAATACCTATAAGGCCGATAAGAGTTATAAAGAAAAAAGCTCTTTGTTTTTTTTACTTCCCGTTGCATTACTTCTATAAAACGGGAATAATCGGTCTGAAGTATATTAACATCAATATCATCATCCCAGGGAATAAACCCTTTATGTCTTACTGCACCTAATAGCGATCCACCATCTAACCAGTAAGGAATATCATTTTTGCGACAAACATCATCAAGGAATAATAATAATTCAAATAGCTTCTCCTGAGTTTCTTTAACAGTAAGTCTCATTTACTCAAAATCAATGTAATTTAAAGTATTATTCAAATCCTGTGGTGTATCAATTTCCCAGCAGGTCAATTGCACTGCATCAATTGGTAATTTATCTTCAAGAATTTGATAAATATAGTTTCCATCCTTGTCGATTTTGATATTGGAAAAATAACCCACTCCTGACCATTCAAGATTACTTATTTTTTCTCTTGAAAACCGACTTACCTGATTTTTATCGTTTAGTTCAACAAATACTGCGTCCTCAGTTTTTGCTTCAGTTACCATTATAATATCCCTTCCAGGTATACATTCCTTAACTATATTATTAAAACTTTCAGGTTCAAGAATCATATCTCCATCTATTGTCATAAATGGTTCATTTAAATCTTTAGTTCCGAGATAAAGACTGTAAGCATTTGAAGTTGAGCTGTAATTCGAATTACGCACAAAGACAACATCACTTCTGATAGATTTTACAAAATCAATGACTTCATCTTCCTTAAACCCTACTACCATTCTAATATTTTCAACATCTTTCAGTAATCTCAGAAGGTAATAAATCAACCTGTGTTCACCAACTTTCACCAAGCACTTTGGGGTGTCTAAACCTAACCTGCTTCCAAGACCTGCAGCACAAATAACAACTGTTTTAATATTACTCATTTGTAAAATTTTTTAATAATTTGACTAGTGAAGAAGCATCATAAACCACGTAATCACTCATTTTTTTCAAACTTTGTACAGGCTCATGTACACCACCAAACGCAATTCTGACATCTGCTGCCTCAAACATTGAACAATCATTCATACTATCACCAATAGTAATAATTCTGTCAAATTTTGACCTTAAATCCAGTATTGCATCCTTTTTATCTAATATTGAATCCAATTCTAAAGTGTCAGTATTGGTCTTTGCTTTTGAAGTAAAAAAACCACACCCCAGCTCATCTTTAATAAAGTCCGCTACCCAAACATCAAGATTACCGGTAACCACGTAGCAAACATCATGGTGATTTCTGATAAACTCTGAGATTGCCTTTTCAAGCCTCACTGCTGCAACAATTTTCTTGACCTTATCGACAGGAATTTGAGCCAGTAATTTCACCCTTAACTTGAAAGAGGTTTGAAAAGGTATAATTCCCTTTAATGTAATTTGTGTGAGCAAATCAATCTCTTCATGCAAGCCTATTTCTTTTGAAATCAACGGTAATATTTCCTGACTGGTTACAGTTCCGTCCAAATCAAAACAAAATACAGTTTTACTCATACCTAACTATTTTTTACATACAAAATAAAAATGTCTGCTGTTTTCCCAAACATTAATAGTATCTGGTAAAAAATCAAACACTTCTACCGATTTAAACCCTGTATTATATAATGTTTCCTTTTCAGATTCAAGGCTACGGTATTCTGCAAAATAATCTGTTTGTAGCTCTTCAGAATAACCATCAACAATGATATCCTCATTAATGCCACAGTGCATTCTTGAAATGAAATAGCCATCCTGATCTAACATGTCAAAAATATTTTTGTAAATGTCAATCATTTCGTTTTTAGGGAAGCATTGTGCAACACCGGTACACAATACAATATCGAATTCCTTTCTGATCTGAAATCCTTTTAAATCAGAATTAATAACCAACATTGAAGGATCATCAACAATAAACTTTGTAAACTCTTTAAATTTTTCGACAGCTACAATAGATTCAACAAGTGGGAGCAGCTTATTTGTAATTAAGCCTGTTCCACTACCTAAATCCAGTACTGTTGAAGATTTAGTACAGTAGTTTTTCAAAAAATCAATCTCCACATCAGATGTATCCGGTCTCTTATTTTTTGTTTCTCCTGCACTGCTAATTTTCTGAGATAATCTCTCCCAATAGTCCCTTTTTTTATTGGGATCAGACAATTCTTTTTTCATGAATCAAATTTATTATTTTTTTTGCAATTACTTCATTACCCTTTTCTGAAAAGTGGGTACCATCAGGATAATGCTCTTCAGGAATTAAATCGTCCAAATCCAGGTAATTTACATTCTTTTCGGAGCAAATCCCTTTTAAAATGAGATTAAATTTTTCATAATTCTTTTGAGTTCCCGGCAAAATTTCTTCCACTCTGTCACCAGCTTTATTCAATGAAAGTACAACTATCTTTCCACTGGTGTTGTGCTGAATATCATTGATAAGTTTTTTAAAAAGCTGGTCAAACTTCTTTGATGATGTCCAGGATCTCCGCCCTCTTAGCTTAACTAATGTTGTCCTAAGTGGTTTAATAAAAACACTGTAAATACCTTTCACAACTTTAGTTGTAAAAGAATCTTTTCTTCTGTTTAGAATATCAGCAAACCAACGTCCGGTTTCCCTTGTGGCAGCATCAGAAACCCCAATATTTATGATGTATAAATCACCGAAAGAATTAATGATTTGATCGAATATTCCTTGAAGATCACGCATTGTTGCCCTTCCAAAGGCAATGTTTTCCACCAGATACAAAGTTTCAGAATCTTTGTTATTAAGACTTTGACTGATTAATTGCCCATAGTTTAAACTTTTTTCGGTTGTATGAGGTCGATTCCTTAATGCTACCGAATTACCAAGAATAACTATTTTTTTTACGATCATTATCTATAATTAAGCAGATTCAGTTCTTATATAATCCCAATAAATGGCACCTCCCAAAAGGAGCACCAACAGCACTGTTAAAATCAAGGAAATTGTATTTCCTCTTGCATATGAATCAAGAGCATAAGTAAATTCTATTTTATGCTCTCCTGCAGGAATCTCAAGTGCTCTTAAAACATAATTAGCAGGTAATATCTCAGCCTCTTCTCCGTCAATGGTTGCTTTCCAGCCCTCTCCAATATAAATCTCAGAAAAAATCGCTAACTGATCCTCTGAAGTACTGGAAGTATAAATCAATTTATTAGGGTAATATTTGTCTAATACTATTGTTCCTTCTGCACTGTACTCATCACTGCTTAACTTACTTTGATCATCCTTTCTTACCACTGCCTCATTTGAAGGGTTAAATCCACTTGGTTTATTACGCATTGTAATTAATCGATCCGGAACTAATGCATTGGCATAGCCCCAATTCACACCATTCTCTGAATTATATAGGGCAATATCCTGTTGCGTAGAGGCCTGAAAAGGCACATCTGTTAATGGAATTGTTTCCTGATTTGGGCCAATTAAAACCAACTCTTCTGTACCTTTCACTTCAACAATAGAATCTAATTTACCGTTTACTGAAACCTTAAAACCATCATGAGTTTCAAGTTCAAACGAATTTTTAGTATTTAAACTTAGAATCCAGTCATTGGCAGTTTCAACAGTTTTCACCTGTTTAACAAACCATGCATTACCAAGTGTACTTGGATTTGGAACAGCCTGTTGACCATTTGGAGAAAGCACGTATTTTACATTTAACATGTCCATTACAGCCTGATTATTTTTAGCAATCTGAAACTCTATCAATTCCTGATACTTGCCCATCTTAGCACCATGATATCCTCCTATAGATTTATGAAAATAGGAAGCTCTGGCACTATTAAATGCATTACCCTGTTCATATACTCTGAAGTGTGTCGCCCTGTTTAACGCTCTATACTTATCATGTTCAGTCTTCTTCTGAGCTTCTCCTCCTTTAATCCTGTTTTCCTTTAACGTTTTTTTAGTCTCTTTAACCTGATCATTAACGCTTTCGGCAACGGAAGGATTCTTCAATTCTTCATTTAATATAAACCTGTCACCCGCATTAGCAGTGTAAGGGTATTGCTGTTTCCAAACCTTAACCCATTGTGCATCATTACCAGAAGTATCATTACTTAAATACCTGGTATCAACGCTTAACAAATCTGCAAATACAAAAACGGCCAGGATAGGAACAAGTCCTTTTTTAGCAAAGCTTTCATTCTTAAGCGCAATAAATACAGCTGCAATAGCAATAGCCAAAAATCCGAAAGACCTTAAGACATCCTTTCGAAAGATACTGATTCTAACCTGCTCCAACTCATCAAACAAGCCAATAGCGAAGTTATATTGATCTGAATTCGGATCGACAGCATTTAACTGAGCCAACTCCCCTTCAGCAATAAAATTATTAAACGTAGTTGGCATACCATAAAACGCTAACAGTAATGCAGCAAACACACCACTAATAATGAAAAATGGCTGGATATTGTTTGCTATTTTATCTCTTTCTTTTAACAACTTATTTAGGAATAAAATTGCCAGTATTGGCAATATCAATGCTGCAATTGACAGGATAATCGTTACTGCTCTGAATTTACCATAACCAGGTACGTAGTCAACAAAGAATTCCGTCAACCCTAAAAAGTTTTTACCCCAACTCAGCATAACTGTTAAAATCGTTACCACTAAAAAGACCCATTTTAATTTATCATCCAAATAATAAAGTGCCAGAACAGCTAAAAACACAACTATTACTCCAATATAAACGGGACCTGATGTAAATGGTTGTTCCCCCCAGTATTGATTTCTCCCTGCAATATTTTGTCTGTAATTTCGGTCGACATCCTTTAATATTGATTTATTTGACTCATTACCTCCAATGGCCTGTGTTGCTCCCCCTTTAAAGTTGGGAACAATAAATGTAAAAGTCTCCCCAATTCCATAACTCCAATTGGTAATATAGTCTACCTCCAGACCTTTGGTTGGTGCGCTTTTTTCAGTACCATCAGCGTTAATTGTTAACTCGCTACTCCCTCTGGTGGAATGTTTTGTATAATCTAATGTTCCCTTTATGTTTCCATAATTGATTCCTATGGCCAACAGGTACATTACCCCTATACCAAATGTCCTCTTGACAAAACTACTCAGTTGACCTGATTTTACCGCTTTTATCAACTCCAGTATCCCTATACCTACAAGTAAAATACCAAGGTAATATGTTATCTGAACGTGATTAACCCTTAACTCTAAAGCCATAAACAATCCTGAAAGTACCAGAGGTAAAAATATTTTCTTTGCCCTGTACGCCCATATAAATCCAGCTAAAACCATAGGTGCAAATCCAATTGCCAATGCTTTAGTATTATGCCCTGCTTCCAGAATGATGATAAAATAGGATGATAAACCGTAAATAACTGCTCCAAGAATACTTATATACGGTTTGACTTTTAAACTTAAGCCTAACACATAAAACCCTATAAAATAAAGGAATAAAAAATTAATTGGTCGTGGTAACCATAGCGTAAAGGCATCTTTAATAAAATCTAAAATTCCTAAACCAGGATGTCTCATTGAAATTTGTACTGAAGGCATCCCCGAAAACATTGAATTAGTCCATTGCGTTTCTTCACCTGTAATCTCTCTGTAATCCATTATTTCCTGAGCTCCTCCTGCCCAGTTCTGGACATCTCCCTGTTTAATGGTATAACCCGACAGTGCAGGTGAAAAGTAAGAAAATGATACTATCAAAAAAACTGATATTGCAATCAGATGCCACCAGTTTTTCTTTTGAAAAAGCCTTTCTTTTACAGACATAATTATTCCCTTTTATAGTCAATTAATTTGACGTAAATATATAAATTTCCTCATGATAAACTTATTTTTAAAACTATTATTAAAGTTCTTTAACAGTTCCAGTAAACAAGTATGTTTCTGACATAAAATAAATCAAAATCAGACTTGCAAAAAAAACAAATCTACTGTTGATAAAGCTTCCTTATTAAAAGGTAAACAATTATATTTACCCCGTTATTACTAACTCTTTTTAGAAAGTCATCAAAACAGGGTGACAAATACAATTCCGGAATGATTGATACTAACCTGCTAAAACAAATAAAAAACACAACGTTTGCCGTAACCGGAGGAGCTGGATTCATTGGATCTAACTTAGTTGAAAAACTCTTGAGCTTAAACGCTAAAAAAGTAATTGTACTGGATGATTTGTCAACTGGGTTCTACACAAATATTGAACATTTTACCACCCAAAATAATTTCGAGTTTATTCAAAAATCAATTACCAGTAAAGCAGATTGTCTGGACGCTTTTAAAGGTGTTGACATAGTATTCCATATGGCTGCATTAGGTAGTGTCCCCAGGAGTATTGACAATCCAATTGCAACTAATGAAGTTAATATTTCGGGATTTCTAAATGTTTTATGGGCAGCCAAAGAGAACAATGTCAGTAAAGTTGTTTATTCCTCTTCATCTTCGGTTTATGGAGATAACACTACTCTGCCAAAGGTTGAAGAGAAAACCGGAAACCCTTTATCGCCTTATGCTGTTACAAAAAAGGCAAACGAACTATATGCTCAAACCTTCTCTGATATTTATAAATTAGACATTACCGGTTTAAGATATTTTAATGTATTTGGCCCACGACAAAATGTTTTAGGAGCTTATGCTGCCGTTATACCAATATTTATTTCAAACTTACTTAATGGTAATTCCTGTTTTATTAATGGAACCGGGACAATTTCACGAGATTTCACTTATGTTGAAAATGTGGTTTACGCCAATATTTTAACTGCATTTACAAGTTTAGAAAGTAAGCACACTGTTTTTAATATTGCTATGGGTAATCAGATGTCCTTAAACGAACTTTATAACACCCTGGAATCTGAAATCATGTCAGGCCTATCACCAATACACAGAGAGGAAAGACTGGGAGACATTCAAAATAGCAGAGCAGATATTTCTAAAGCCAAATCTTTACTTAAATACGCTCCTCAGGTTTCCACAAGGGAAGGGCTACTCAGAACTATAAAGTGGTATAAAAAAATGATTGATTAATCTACTCTTTTGATGTTTAATTATCAAAGCCCCAATATTTCATCTATTGTGTTAAATGATATGGAGTGATAATTTGCTCTGGCTTTCTCATATACCTTCAACGCAAAATTTTTATCATCTTCATTTTTACTGAGTGCTTCATAAATCGGTTCTAAAAATTTACGCCGTCCTACCTCTATTAAAAACTCTGCCATTTCATAGCGCACTCCTTTGTAGCCATTTTTGATGGACTTCACATACCATTCGGCCATAATTTCAGCATTTCCACAACCTTTTAGATTATGAACAACATCAATTTCAGTCATAAAACGAACCTGTCCCGTATCCGGTAGTAATCTTATAAAATGCATCCACTCCTGTGTAGTCCAGTCTAGAGAATCCAGTTTCAAATCAATAACATTTACATCTTCTTCAAAACCATTAACAAATTCCTCAATTTCCTCAAATTGATTGGAATTGATAGCGATTGCATTTTCAGGTATTCCTTTTTCATAAACCCACTCCGAAACATTAAAGTCTACTTTATTGGGCTCCAGTAAAAAATAATCGAGATAAGAAATAAACGCTTCAGTTGTTAAGGTTTGGAATTGATGTTCTGTAAAATACCTTTTAAGAAATTCATCAAACTTTTCTCTCCCTACTTTTTCTTCGATTGACTGTAACATCAATGCGCCTTTGACATAAGCAATGGTAGTCATCCCATCATCAGGGTTCCGGCCTTGCAGGTCAAGTTTTAACCTGGTATCCTCCGGATGAGCCCCTGCAAGAATAGAAGCATTCTCGGCCAGCAGTTCCTGATGCTCAATTGACATTAACATATTGGCCCGCTCTTTGCCATATAAGGCTTCCATAATCCTATTCTCAAAATAAACCGTAAACCCCTCATTTAACCAGAAATCATTCCAGGTAGCGTTGGTCACCAAATTACCGGACCAGGAATGCGCCAATTCATGTGCAATTAATGAAACTAACGATCGGTCTCCTGCAATTATAGTTGGTGTGGCAAAAGTTAACTTCGGATTCTCCATTCCGCCGAAGGGAAAAGAAGGAGGCATCACCAAAATATCATACCTTCCCCATTCATAAGGTCCATACAATTCTTCAGCTGCCAATATCATTTTTTCAACATCCCGAAATTCATTTGCACTTTTTTCAATATAATCAGGCTCTGCATAAACTCCGGTTCGTTCACCTAATGCCCTAAATTCAATATCACCAACTCCCAAAGCAATTAAATATGTTGGAATAGCTTTATCCATCTCAAAATAATAAGTCCCTTTTTCATTCCTCTCCTGTGGATTTACGGCACTCATCACAGCCAATAAATTTGAATCACACTTAATATCTGCACTATAAGTAATTCTGTTTCCCGGAGAATCCTGGCAAGGAATCCATGAACGGGTTAAAATAGCCTCCCCTTGTGTAAATAGAAAAGGTTTCTTTTTCCCTGATGTTTGCTGAGGATTTAACCACATTAAAGCTTCAGATTCAGGGCTGGTTTCGTAAAATACTGTTACACTTTCGGTAGAAAGGTCAATCGGGACATAAAGTGCCTGACCTAACAGCTCCTGTTCATCAGACATTCTGAATTCAACCTCATCAGAATTATTTAATAAAACCTTTGTAATTTTAAGGTCTTTAGTATCAAAAATAATAGAATCTGCCTGCTGTTTATTATCAATTGTATGCTCAGCACTACCTACCAATTTTCTGGTCTCAAAATCAACCGATAAATCCAAATGCAATTGAGTTGTCCGAACCTCATTAAAGTTTGAAAACGAATGATGATCTACAACTGCTTTCTTCTCAACATTTCTGACCTCAACAATTGAATCATCTTGTGTGGAAGAATCACAGGATACTACCAAACACAACAAGAATAAGGCAACAATAGTTTTTATTTTCACTGGCATATTTTTTGATTGAAATACAATTTTAATTATTTAATCTTTAGCAACCCGATAATCATAGAAAAAAATGTTATTACCCCTGAAATCTGCCACTTAAACAATTAACTATTCCAAATTAAAAGTATTAATATTTTTTTTCTTACTTTCACAAGCTAAAACCACCAAAAAAATTATGAGTAATTCTAGCAATTTAGCCAACCAAAAGGAGATTTTAGGACATCCGGTTGGACTCTTCATCCTCTTTTTTACTGAAATGTGGGAACGATTCTCTTACTATGGGATGAGGGGATTACTTACAATTTACATAGCAAGATCAGCCACTTCAATGATTAATGAAGGTCCGGGCTTAGGCTGGAATGGAGGTGATGCATTATGGATTTATGGATGGTATACAATGTTGGTTTATGTAATGTCTATTCCAGGAGGAATAATTGCGGATAAATGGCTTGGACAAAAGAAAACTGTTATGATTGGTGGGATTCTTCTATGTATTGGTCATGGAACGTTAGCTATACCTTCGGAAACAGCTTTTTTCACTGGACTGATACTGATAATTTTAGGCGTTGGATGCTTAAAACCAAACATATCAACAATGGTTGGTGGTCTCTATGAAAAAGGTGATTCCAGAAGAGATAAAGGTTTTACAATTTTCTACATTGGGATTAACATTGGAGCTTTTTTGGCATCAATTACTGTAGGATTAGTAGCATACTATTGGGGATGGCATGCAGGTTTTGGATTAGCAGGTATTGGAATGGTACTTGGTCAAGTTGTTTACATGGCTGGACAAAAACACCTAAAACATGTTGGTAACTTTATTGGGAAATCTGAGGATCCTGAGGTTATTGAAGCTGCTAAAAAACCGTTAAGTAAAATTGAAAAAGACAGGGTTATTGTTCTTGTTCTTTCCTTCCTTATCATCATTGTATTTTGGTCCGCATTTGAGCAAGCCGGAGGACTAATGAATTTATATACGGATATTAAAGTAGATCGTTTTATTGGTAACTTCGAAATACCTGCTGCTGTATTCCAAAGCCTCAATGCTGGTTTTATTATCATATTCGGAATGGTAGTTGCTGGCTTCTGGGCAATGTGGAAAAACAGAGGTAAAGAATCATCTTCTCTTTTCAAAATGGCTCTCGGTACTGTTATAATGGGAATTGGATTCGTTTTTATGATGTTTGCATCAAAAGAGGCATCTGCAGAGACCTTTGGTAAAGCAGCCATGATCTGGATTATCCTTGCCTATTTATTCCATACAATAGGTGAACTTTGTGCATCTCCAGTGTCGCTTTCATTTATCACTAAACTTGCTCCATTGAAGTACGCATCAATTATGATGGGACTATACTTTGCGGCTACTGGATTTGGTAATAAATTAGCAGGATCAATCGGTGAAGCCTCTCAGTTGGAAAAATATAAAGCAGAAATGGTTGCTTCTGTAGAAACCATGAACTCTTTGACAGAAATTGATACAGTCAAATATATTTTGGATGGAGAAGAAAAGAAGATAATTGATTACCCGGTAAATCAAGACTGGAATGTTGAATTCAAATCAAAAATTTACTTATCAGATGGTAATGTCGTAATAGAGGATTACGAAAATGGCAAAGATCTGACCGGACTCATGAACTTCAATGAAGAAAACAAATCCAGATTAATTGCTGAATTAACTGACTACAAAGCGACTAATGATAATTCTATGCATGCGAAACTTTTGTTTGAAAAAGACGCAGAAGCTGTTAAGATAAAGGAAAATATGGGAGACGGGAAAGATTATGAATTAAGCTTTATAATGGAAGAAACCCAAAACAAGCAGGAATATAAAATATTTATGTGGATTGTTATTTATACCGTTTTATTTGGCCTTCTACTAATCGCTTTCTTAAAAAAACTGAAACGTTTGACTCACGGTGCTGAAGATAACGAAGGAACTATAAATGATGAAGCCGAAGGGTTTGAATTGGCAGATCAATAAATCGTCTTAAATTAAATTTAACATGCAAGGAACAAATCAAACAGAAGATTTTTTTAAATCAAAGGTACTTGGACATCCATCAGGATTATTTGTACTCTTTTTTACCGAAATGTGGGAAAGGTTCTCGTATTATGGAATGCGGGCACTTTTAGTACTATTTTTAGTAAGTGCTTTTGGTCTTGGAGGCTGGGATTGGCCGGCTGAAAATGCACTGGCGCTATACGGAACCTATACTGCACTGGTATATATCACCCCAATCCTGGGTGGATACATAGCTGATAAGTTTATCGGATACAGAAGTGCTGTTGTTATCGGGGCCTTAATTATGACATTAGGCCATGCCTCAATGGCCATTGAAACCCACCATATTTTTCTTTATATAGGTATCGGTTTACTAATTGTTGGGAATGGATTTTTTAAACCTAACATGACCTCAATTATCTCTCATATGTATAAAGATGTACCTGAAAAGAAAGATGGTGCATACACCATTTTTTACATGGGGGTAAATGCCGGAGCCTTCTTAGGTATTCTGCTTTGCGGATATATAGGAGAAAAAGTAGGATGGAGTTATGGATTTGGTTTGGCCGGAATTTTTATGTTTTTGGGAATGCTACAATTTTACTTCACTCAAAAAATATTTGGAACAATTGGTGAAAAACCGGAAAAAACAGATGATAGTCAGGAAGAGGTTAAGTTAGAATTTGAAGGAGACAGACTAAACCCTTTTACAATGTTTGACAAAATCCTGGTGGTTTTAAGTGCAGTTATTGGTATCGTTTGGGTCATCAATGATCCGGTATCAAAAATTGGAGGTGTTAACATTTTAGAATTTGCTGATCAGGACTTTTCAAATCATTTCATTATAACCGGACTGGTATTATTTTTTATACTTCTAATTTCAAGAATTAGCAGATACCCAAAAATATCAAGAGACAGAATGATTGCCATTGTAATTTTCGCTGTAATGACGGTAATATTCTGGATGAGTTTTGAACAGGCCGGAGGATCAATGACAATTTTCGCAAATGATTTTACCAATAGAATAATGACCGGTAATTTTTACTATATCTACCTGGTCGTTAACATCATTATTACTGTTGTTCCTGTAGCCATTATTTCATGGGTATTATTTAAACTGTTTCAGCAAACTTTTGCAAAGTACAGGCTTGCCAATATTATCCTTGGAAGTAGTTTCCTTATCATCTGGGCAATTATTTTCTGGATGATCAACAGAGACCTGAATTCAACCTCTTATGTTGTTTCTTATGATCAGATCAGTACTACAGTAACTCCTGAACAATACAAATTGCATCCTGACAGACAAGAAACTCTGGAATCTATGTTAGCAGGAGATGCCAAGTTCAGATATGGTGCTGATGGCGTTGGTATTGACAGCATTGTTTATAATGGTAATACCATTATCCATGAACATTCTGCTTCAAAGAAAAAAACGGTAAGAAAAGAGGAACAGGAAGCTTTTGACAAAGCCTATGTTGCTGCTATTACAGGAATTGAAAACACAGCTGAAGCAACTGTTTATTACCATGAAAAAGCAGATGTAAAAACTGCTCCGCTTAGCGAGTTGACTTATAATACTACTGTGAATGAAGATACAGAAGTTGCTGATGGTGAAAAGGTCATTCAGAAGGAAACTACAATTATCGACCCTGTAGTCATGTCTATTAATGATAAACTATCAATCACACCATTTAAAGACCGGTTCAGATACCTTGGAGCTGAAACAGAAAAAGCACTCAGAGACAAGAATGAAGCCTCTAATTTAATTCCGGCAAAAGTGACCCGAATTAAAGAAAATGAAGTGGAAATTCCTGCAACCTGGTTCTTAATATTAAACTCACTGTTCATTATTATGTTTGCACCAATGTTCTCAAGATGGTGGGAAAGCAAATATAACCCAAGCGCAAGTGCAAAATATGGTCTTGGTTTAATCTTACTGGGGATTGGTTTTGGAGCCTTAGCATTCGGGTCTACGGGAATTGAAGCTGGTGCTAAATCCGCTTCTGTAAGTATGATTTGGCTTGTACTCGCATACCTGTTCCATACATTAGGTGAACTTTGTTTATCTCCGGTAGCATTATCATACGTTAGTAAACTTGTACCTGGAAGAATGATTGCCATGATGTTTGGAGTATGGTATATTGCAGTAGCTATTGGTAATAAACTAGCTGGTCTCTTAGGGGGGCAAATTGAAAAAATTACCGAAAACTACGATATGACCACTTTCTTCCTCATATTTACAATTATCCCAATACTATTAGGATTGATTGGAGTTGCGTTAACACCAGTTGTCAAAAAATTAATGCACGGTGTAAAATAACACCATAAGACATTTTACAAATAAAAAAACGCCCATCTGAAATCAGATGGGCGTTTTCTATTTCTATTCTTTAACAATCTTAAAATGTCTTTCCCGAAATGTTATAATGTATTGTCCGGAATTTAAATCCGATAAGTCAACTTCATTTGTTCCTTGATTAATCCAAATACTCTTTAATTTTTTACCATCAATTGTGTACACCCCAATATCTCCACTGATGTCACTAAAGAAACTGATTTTATTAATAAAAGGATTAGGATAGTATTTAAATTCAGTATTAGAAAACATTTCTACGGAAACTATATCAGGATTTTCAGTAACTGTTCCAAAATCATTAACAATCCAATTGTTGGGATCAATAATAATATTGAATATGGATGCCGTAAAAGGTATAAAATGATAAGTTACATTTCCTGTAATTGGAACTCTGTAGACAATTTGCGTCATACCACTCCCAATAAATTTCAATTCAATATCGTTAGTAAATGTTGGGGTTACAAACGGCCATGATCCTGTATGACTCACTTTAATTATTGTCCCGGTTCCGGTTTGAGTATATTCAATTGAATAATTTGGAAAACCTTCGCCGTAATACCATTCATTAAAAAAATTGGTCAAGTCAAGACCTGACTCATTTTCTGCTATATTTTTAAAATCATCTAATCTGGCCGTACCTCCGGAAAATTGATTTTGATAAGTTTTCAAAATATTAGAAAAAACAGTATCGTCATTAATCAAAAATCTAAGTGTATGGATAATGGCTGCACCTTTTTGATAAGTTAATCTCCAGTTAAATATACTTGAACGGTTTAAAGTGTCTTCAACCCAGACAGAACCATCTGGTCCTAATTTTACATTGGCATGGATATCAGCCATACACGCCCCTATTCCTGTACCAAACTCTTCCTCTATAAGACAGGAACTGTAGGTAGCAAATCCTTCACTCAACCATATGTCAGACCAACTTTCACATGTTACATTGTTACCAAACCACTGATGTGCCAATTCGTGCGCTGTCAGACTGGTATTAAAAGATCCCTGAGTAGTCATTGTCTGATGTTCCATCCCTCCATTCATGGGTGCAATACAATGTCCATATTTTTCATTTTCGAAGGGGTACATCCCATACAAATCAGAAAAATATTCTAAAAAATCAATTGTAGTATCGATATAGGGCTGGAAATCGGTTAAAAATTGAGGGGAATCGTATATGAAATTCTGAATTAATATCGGATTGGTTGCACCAGCTGGATTAGCATAAACTGAATAATCAATGTATTCCGCTACACTGTAAGACACCAGATAATAGTCAATCGGATAGGTTGATTGCCATTCATAACGGAATTTTCCATTTCCAAGATCTGCCACATCTGTTAATAAACCAATCGATCCGGCCTTGTTTGTAGAGTCAGTTGTCAAATAGACATATATTGAATCTGCTTTATCTGTCAAAGATTGTTTACAGGGCCACCACCTGTAAGAAGAAAATGGCTGACTTCGGGTAAATGTCACCTGATCTCCGTACTGCGAAAAATCATTAAAAACACCTCGTTCTCCCCAACCATTAACGGGAGGCGTCCCCCCATAATCAACACTTACGATAAAATTATCTCCCATTGCAAGGTTTACAGAAACTGAAACTGCTGAACCGTTTCTGATAAATGTTGAATTAACACCGTTTATTACAATCGAATTGATAGTCAGATCTTCGTGGAGCTCAAATAAAACAGTATTTAAACCCGATCTTGTCACAGTTGCATGGATTTCAACTATTCCTGATAAATCTCTAGTTGTACGTTCAACATTAAGATCCAATTTATAGAAATGAACATCATATAATTCCGTAAGCGCAATTTGGCTTAAGTTTAATGTATTTGATCGGTCCTGATTATTTATTATCTGACGTTCAGATTTTGATTCAGAGCATTGGTATGCACCTTCTTGTCCATAAACTCCAAAAATACCTAATAAAAGAAATCCAAAAATTATCTTTTTCATAATAAATCTATTTTAACACTCTTAGTATTAATGAGGATTAATTATGAATTTAGGACATTCTACAAAAATTTGATGACCAGTCTGAATTGAAAACAATTAATTTTCTACACGTCTAAAACATCTTACATCAACCTGTTTTAGTACTTACTAGACAGTCAATTTATTACTCAAATTTCGAACGGTCCAATCCTAACCAATCCAGTGTTGATTGCGAGAATATATTTTCAATATCTTTAGTTGGCAAATCACTATCTTCAATAAACTTTCCTATTTCAAGATCTCCCAATGGAAATGGATAATCGGTCCCCAAACACACTTTTTCAGAACCTACTGCATTGACAATGTATTTTAACATATCAATGTCATGTGTAATACAATCTACCCAAAACTTTCCTAAATACTCTCTTGGGTTAACCTGATTATCGATCTGAACCAAATCCGGACGACAGTTAAACCCATGTTCTAACCGCCCGATTGTCGGAATAAAAGATCCACCAGCATGTGACAACATTACTTTTAATTGTGGTAATTTTTCCATTGTCCCACTAAATATCAATGATGCCATTGCCCTTGATGTTTCTGCCGGCATTCCCACTAACCACGGTAACCAATACTTTTCCATACTATTGAACCCCATCATTTCCCAGGGGTGAATCATAACAGACAAATCCAACCTTTGAGCGGCCTCAAAAATTGGAAAGAACTCAGCTTCACTTAAATTCTTATCATTGATATTTGAGCCAATCTGTATCCCTGGTATATTGAGTTCATTTTTTAGACGCTCCATTTCCTGAATAGCCAATTCAGCATCCTGCATAGGCACTGTTCCTAACCCAACATAATTTTTGGGATACCTTACCTGTAAGTCTGCTATATGATCATTTAAGAAACGACTTAAATCCAATGTATCTTTTGAATTTGCCCAATAGGAAAACATAACCGGAACCGTACATACCACTTGAACCTGTGTATTAAATTGCTCATATTCGGGAATCCGAATATCTCCATTCCAGCAATTTTCTTCAACCGTTCTAAAAAACTGATTACCTTTCATCATATCAGCTTTTCCTTTTTCTTCGGATTCTTTCATCCAAATAAAATCACCATAGCCGAACTTATCGGTCCAATTGGGCATTTTATTTGGCAGAATGTGGGTATGCGCGTCTATTTTTAGCATAATTGATTTTAGTTTGTATGGGCGAATATAAACATTATCTCTAAGTAACTATTGGGAAATTGAGTTTGAGAATTGATAAAGGCAATTTTTCACCAATTGCGGTATCAAAAACGGAGTTTAGCCAGAGTTAAATGAGACTTGAGCATGGCGAATTGATGAATACAATTAAAAAGAAAAAGTGATATGAATAATTTTGATAACAAAAAGTGGTGAGAAAATGTTCTTAACAAAATTAAAGTTCAATTACTCAGTAGTTACTATCCCCTTTTCCTTAAGTCAATAAATTCTGATATTTTTTCATTTTCGATTAAAACAGTTAAATTATAATGAACAATTCGCCATTGATCATCCTTAAAGATCAATACTCCTGATCCTCTGCAATCTTCCATCCAGGTTTGAATTGACTCCTCAAACCAGGCAGTTTTACCATCTTCAGAAAAGTACCAATTCCGCCATTCTGGTGTAAAATCCCATGTTTTTTTCTTTTCAAAATGAGGTTTGCAGAATTTATGAAATGTTGATTTGCTCCAACGCTCCGAAGGATCAGTTCCCAAAAAAATAAATGAATCGTCCATCAAAGCAAAATACTCATCCAATCTGAATTCAGCCACATCCCTATGCCATTTATCTATTATTTTATCTAAATCCTCAGGATTATTTTCAACAGCATTACAAGATACAAGTACCATTGCAATGATAAAATATACTGTCCGACTAATCTGCTTCATACCGTTTAATTAAATTATTTACCAATAATCCATAAAAATAACAACAATAAAAAAACTGTTGCTATTTTTGTGCAAATCGAAATTTAAACCATGAAGAATTACCTAATATTCCTCGGTATTTTTTTACCGATTGCAATAAATGCACAATCAACAAAAATTGACTTTGTTGAATATGATCTGGATAATGGCATCCATGTTATCCTGCACGAAAATCACAGTACTCCTGTTGCAGCAGTTACAATGATGTATCATGTTGGATCGAAAAATGAAAATGTAGGCAGAACCGGATTTGCACATTTTTTTGAGCATTTGATGTTTGAAGGCACTGAAAATATTGAACGCCACGAATATGATAAATATGTTGAAAGAGCCGGAGGTACTTTGAACGCTAATACTTCGAAAGACAGAACATTCTACTATGAATTATTGCCTTCAAATCAGGTTGAGCTGGGGATATGGCTTGAATCTGAACGATTACTTCATGCAAAAGTTGAAAATATTGGTATAGAAACCCAACGGGAGGTTGTGAAAGAAGAGAAAAGACAAAGAATGGATAATCAACCTTACGGTTCATGGCAGGAAAACATTTTTAAAAGGGCTTATAAAGAACATCCTTACAAGTGGACTGTAATTGGTAGCATGGACGACCTGAATGCTGCAGAGGAATCAGATTACATTAACTTTTACAGAACATTCTATGTTCCACATAACTTAACACTTTCAATTGCCGGGGACATTGACATTGAACTTACGAAAAAGTGGATTAACGAGTATTTTGGTACTATTCCGAATGGCGATAAATTAAACGTTTACAGAGATAAGGAGTTTTTGAGTCGTGAAAAATTTGTTTTAAAATACAAGTCCCAAATTGGTTCTATAGCTCATGGAAAAAACTTTATCGGTGATTACAATAGTCTGTCAACCGAAGCTTTTATCGACAAGTATTTTCCAAAAGTATCAGAAAAACCACATCCTGTACCAAGACCAACAGTAAAAGAGCCTTTATTAAAAGAGGAAATTATTGACACGATCTATGACAATATTCAATTATCGGCAGTTTTTTTGGCTTACAGAACACCTGAATTGAACCATAAAGATCATTATGCAGTGGAAATGCTCACCAAAATTTTGTCTGATGGGAAATCTTCAAGGATTCAAAAAAATGTTGTGGAATCACAAGGGAAAGCCATGCAGGCCTTTGTTTTTCCTTTTCCACTCGAAGACCAGGGTGTTACTATCACATTTGCACTCGCAAATATGGGAATAGGAGTTGATTCTCTTCAGATTGCACTTGACCGGGAAGTTGAAAAACTGAAAAGTGAGTTAGTTAGTGACAATGAATTAAAGAAAATTCAAAATCAAATTGAAAATGACATCATTTCATCCTACTCCTCAATGGCCGGAATTGCAGAGAGCCTTGCCCAATACTACACCTATTATCAAGGTAAAACAGGTTTGATTAATACTGAAATAGATCAATACCTGGCAGTGACTCCGGAAGATATTAAAAGGGTAGCCAATTTGTATTTTAATTCTTCGAACAGAGTTGTTCTTCACTATTTACCAAAATAATTACTACTTAATTTATTAATAAAATGAAAAAGTTAATCGCCATATATTTTATTGTTCTTTCAATGGTATCATTTGCCCAAATTGACAGATCAAAAGCACCTAAAGCGCAACCCAATCCTGAGATTAATATCCCTACACCAAAAATTGACACATTGGAAAACGGATTAAAAGTTGTAATCGTTGAAAACCACAAACTACCTAAAATTTCTTTTCAATTATTTATTGACAATCCACCGGTTCTGGAAAAAGATAAGGTAGGACTTTCTGAATTAGCAGGAGATATGCTAGGAGCAGGAACAGCCGACTATACCAAATCAGAATTTGATGAAACAATAGACTTTATTGGAGCCAGCTTTTACCCAAGTAGTAATGGATTTTATGCTTCATCTTTGACCAAGCATTCTGACAAATTGTTAAAGCTACTTAAAAGCGTAATCACTTCACCTTCATTTCCTGATTCTGAATTTGAGCGTATCAAAACACAATATTTGTCCGGATTATCATCTCAAAAATCCGATCCTAATTCAATGGCCTCAAATGTTGCTAATGTGATCAATTACGGATCAGACCATTTTTACGGCGAAATCATGACTGAAGAATCGGTTAAAAACATTACTACTGATGATTTGAAATCGTACTTTAACACTTATTTTAAACCTAACAATGCCTACCTTGTTATTGTTGGTGACATTTCAGAAGAAAAGGGTAAGACTATTGCCAAAGAATATTTTGGTGATTGGGAAGCCTCAAAATATAAAATGCCTGAGGTCAACTATTCTACCCCATCTAATACAGGTAACCAGGTTTACTTTGTAAACAAGCCTGGCGCGGTTCAAAGTGTTATTAGCATTACACATACTATTGATCTTAAACCAGGTCATCCGGATGCTATTAAGCTTAGTGTATTAAACTCTATTTTAGGAGGGGGAAGCTTTTCAGCCAGGTTAATGAGAAATCTGAGAGAAGACAAAGCCTATACTTATGGCTGTTATTCTAATATTAAGAGTGATAAACTGAAAGGGGAATTTTCAGCAGGCGGTAGTTTTAGAAATGAAGTAACTGATAGCGCTGTTACACAAATTCTACTTGAGATCAATAAAATCCGGGATGAATATGTAACTGATGCCGAACTGGATCTGGTTAAGAAATCAAGAACAGGCGCATTTGCCAGAAACCTTGAAGATCCTCAAACCGTAGCAAACTTTGCTTTAAATACAATTAGATATAACCTACCTGAAAACTACTACAGGGACTACTTAAAAAAATTGGAAGCCATCACCAAAGAAGACCTTTTAAAAGTGGCTAAATCATATCTTTCACCAGATAAAATAAATATTGTTATTGTTGGAAATGAAGAGATAGCACATAAACTAAAGGGGTTTGATTCCAACTCTAAAGTGGACTTTATGGACGGTCTTGGTAACGCTCAGGCCAAACTCAAAACAGCACCGGAAGGTGTAACTGCAACCACTATTATCAATAACTATCTTTCTAAAGTCTATATGACTGACGATCAAAAAATGATTGATAAAAAGAATAAGAAGATCCGATACATTTCCAGAGAATATGACGGTATTATGACTCAAATGGGAGCGGCTTTCAAATTAACAACCGCATCTGCAGCACCTAACAAAGAAGCAATGATCCTGAAAGTTAATGGAAATACTATCCAAAAGGAATATTTTAATGGCGCTACAGGAAAAATGGTGTCAATGCAAGGTGAAGAAGTATATGATAAAAATAAAATAGCGGAAAAAAGCCTGCCTTCTTTCCCTTTTTCTCAATCCCATTACATTAACAGTGAACAGCTTACAGTTAACTTACTTGGTATTGATGAAATTGATGGAAAGGCGTATTATAAATTGGAAATAAAAAATAAACTATCTGAAGAATTATCTTTTGAGTACTACAATACAAAAACCGGTCTTTTAGAAATTAAAGAATCACTTGACACCACGGAAGATGGTAAGTTAATTGAGAATAAGGTTAAGCTTTCCAACTATAAACCGTACGGGAAAGGATCGGCAACTATTTTGATGGCCTCTAAACAGATTATGAACAATAACGGTAATACTTTTGAACTTGTATTGAAATCTACTACTATCGGAAAACGTTATTCTTCTTCTGTTTTTGAAGGGGGGATGAAATAAGTTTTTTAGTTTTCAACAGATATTGGAAGTTTTAAACATCCTCCCACTGTAAAACTATTCTTTAAGTATATCGGAGAAATATTAGTTTGTTTCCCTAACTTTGTGAGTAATGGATCAGGTGAATACAAATAATTCAAGAGCAAGGAGAAGTTTGGGATCAAATCGGACAATGCCCGCTAATGAAGTGGGTAAAATTCCACCACACTCTACTGATATTGAAGAAGCTGTTTTGGGAGCAATGCTCTTAGGTCAACAGGCAGTCAATGATGCTATTGACATACTTCAGGCTGAGAGTTTTTATAAAATCGAAAATCAGAAGATTTTTGCTGCCATCCTTCACCTTTTCGGAAATTCCGAAACAATCGATATTTTAAGTGTCACCGAACGCTTAAGAAAAAGTGGAGATCTTGATATTGTTGGAGGCCCGGCTGCTGTTGCGAAATTAACCAACAGAGTAGCTTCTACAGCGCATATTGAATACCATGCCAGAATAATCGCGGAAAAATTTATTCTGCGTTCATTAATTGGTATTTCTTCTGATGTAATCAAAAACTCTTATGACGAAACCAAAGATGTTTTTGAGGTATTAAATCAGGCAGAAGAGGGATTGTTTAAAATCACGGAAGGTAACCTGAAAAAAAGTTACTCCGGTGTTAAAGAATTGGTATCTGAGGCTATTGAAGAAATTGAAAAAGCCAGTAAAAATAAAGATGGTGTAAGTGGTGTTCCAAGTGGATTTACAGATTTAGACCGATTAACTTCAGGTTGGCAAAAATCGGATATGATTGTATTGGCTGCCCGACCGGGGATGGGTAAAACAGCATTCGTTTTATCACTGGCCAGAAACACAGCTGTTCAGTTTAATCAGGGTGTGGCAATATTTTCACTGGAGATGTCTAGTGTACAGTTGACAAAGCGTTTAATGTCAATGGAAACCGGATTATCATCCGAAAAATTAAAAAAGGGATTTACCAGTGAAAAAGACTGGAATCAATTACACGAAAATATTTCAAACCTGGCAGACGCACCAATCTATATTGACGATACACCGGCGCTCTCTATCTTTGAACTTAGAGCAAAATGTCGACGATTGAAGATGCAACATGACATCCAATTGGTAATTATTGATTATCTTCAATTAATGACTGCCGGAATAAAAAGTGGAAACAGAGAGCAGGAGATCAGTATGATTTCAAGATCAATTAAGGAAATTGCAAAGGAAATCAATGTTCCAATTATTGCACTATCTCAGTTGAGTAGATCAGTTGAAACCAGAGGAGGCGATAAAAGACCAATGCTTTCCGACTTAAGGGAATCCGGTGCAATTGAGCAGGATGCCGATATGGTATGTTTTATATATCGTCCGGAATACTATGGATTAATTGAAGACGAAAATGGTATGCCAACCGAAGGTATTGGGGAAGTTATTGTTGCAAAACACAGAAATGGTTCACTCGATAATGTGCGGTTAAGGTTCATTAAAGAATTGATCCGTTTCGATAACCTTGATGCATTTTCAGAAATGGATTACGGGTCAAAATTCACTCAAAATAATGATTTTGACCAGGAATCAGCAAATTCTGGCACGTATACTGTAGGAAGTAAGATGAATGATGATGATTTTTCAGGATCAATTTTAGATGATGATGTACCGTTTTAGATTTATTTTATCAATTTGTTTTATTTGCTGCTTTGGATTTTCGTATTCGAACTCCATTCTTGTACCAATGGATATCTCTCAAAAGAATCACCTCAAGGCATATGGTGCTTCATATTGGGCATTGGAGCAACAGGTCACTATTGAGTGGTTACTCAACTATAAGGGAGGAAGTTTTTTATATCCATACCACAAAAACATTGAAGAACTACTAATCATCAAGGGGATTAGTTATAAGGTTATTCCTGATATTAAAGTTCAGCAGATTAAAGCAGAAATTGCAGATCCGGAAGTTAATATGGAAGTTGTTCAACTGGAAACAGCACCAAAAATTGCAGTTTATACCCCAAAAGGAAAACAGCCATGGGATGATGCAGTAACACTTGTCTTGACATTTGCTGAAATTCCATTCTCTGAAATTTATGATTCCACTATTATAAAAGGAGGTCTGGCTGAATATGATTGGCTGCACCTGCACCATGAAGACTTTACTGGACAATACGGAAAATTTTATCAGGCCTACAGGAGCATGCCCTGGTACCAAAAACAGGTAAGAGACAATGAGAACATGGCCACTAAACTCGGATTCCAAAAAGTATCAGATTTAAAATTAGCTGTTGCTCAAAACATTAAAAATTTTGTAATCGGAGGCGGTTTTTTATTCACTATGTGTTCCGGAACAGATAGCTATGATATTGCATTGAGTGCTCATAATACAGATATATGTGAACACATGTACGACCATGACGGTGTTGAACCAAATTATCAAAATAAGTTGGATTATTCACAAAGCTTTGCCTTTGAAAATTTTACGATCGAAAAGAATCCGCTGGTGTATGAATACTCAGATATTGATGCCACAAGAGATCACCTGAAAATTCCCGAAAGTCAGGATAAATTTTTCCTGTTTGAATTTTCTGCCAAATGGGATATTGTACCTACCATGTTATGTCAAAACCATACCATGGTGATTGATGGTTTTATGGGACAAACCACTGATTTTAGAAAAGACTTGATTAAACCAGGTGTACTGATCATGGGAGAAAACAAGGCCTTAAATACGGCACGTTACATTCATGGCGAACTGGGAATGGGAACCTGGACCTTTTACGGAGGTCATGACCCTGAAGATTATATGCACAGAGTGGGAGACCCACCAACTGACTTAAAATTACATCCGAATTCTCCGGGATACAGACTCATTTTAAACAATATTTTGTTTCCTGCGGCTAAAAAGAAAAAGAGAAAAACTTAACCTCAGGCAACCTTTTAAAGGTCCCTGATGTATTAACATAAACTAAACAACAATAATATGAAAAGATTATTCATTGCCATTATTGCACTTTTATCAGTAGTGATCCTTTATTCTTGTAAAAAGAAATATACTGTTGTACCACCTCCAACACCTACAAGTTCAATTCATGATTCTATTGAATTTAATTATACTGAGTCATTACAGGAGTTTTCTATTAGCGGTGCTTCAGGTGGTGATTTTGTCACAGCGGCAGGTGTAAAGGTACATGTACCTTATTATTCTTTTAGAAATATAGAGACAGGAGATACTATTTTCGGTACAGTAAAAATCGACTTATTTGAAAGCCTTGATCCTTCTCATATGATTTTGACCAATAGAACCACAACGGCCACTAATGAAATTATGGCAACTGATGGAATGATCAGAATGAATTACACCGTTAATAATAATCCAATTATGTTAGGTGATTCAGTTCTTTTTGTCAGACTTCCGGTTGATGTACCTAATCCTAATATGTTATTGTTTAATGGTACTGAAGATGCGACTGGTTTTGTTGATTGGGCACCTTCGTTAACTGATCTTGGGGCACTACGACCAGTTTCAAACGCGGTTGAAAATATTGGTGGTTTAATCCAAAACTATGACTCAGTTACCATTGATAAAAATAATTCAAACTGGATTAGCTTTAGCAGACTGCCTGTTGCTACAGGATCAAAAACTGCTGTTACTCTTACTTTACCAGAGCGTCATAATAATACCAACACATTCTTATTTGTTCACTTTAATGGTTTCAAATCAGTAATGCAGGGATTTTTTGATGGAGACAGATTTGTTACTCCTGCTACTATTCCGGTAGGATCTGACATCTCTATTATTTTGTTTTCGGAAATTGACGGAAATTATTATTCTACATTTATTAATGACTTAACCATTGGAAGCAGCTATAGTGCCAGCATTACACCTGAGCCTACCACCTATGCTGATATGATTAATTCAATCGTTAATTTATAATTAAATAATTTTTTATATTTGGGCAACTTTGACAACCCGTAATGGGTATGTTATGAGAAACTATTTATTATGAAAAAACACTTGCTCTTAGTTACCCTATTGATTATTGGAACCACATTCTTTTCTTGTAAAAAGAAGTATACTGTTGTTCCACCACCAACTCCAACGAGTTCAATACATGATTCGATCAATTTTAACAGAGGTGAATCTGTACAAACCTTTACCGTTAATGGAGGTGCAGGAGGTGATTTTGTAACAGAAAAAGGTATTAAATTTCATATTCCTTACTATTCTTTCAGAGATGCGTTAGGTGATACTGTTTTAGGGACTGTTACAGTAGATATTATTGAAATACTTGATCCTTCCGATATGATCCTTCAAAACAGACCTACAACCTCTGATAACAGAGTTTTGGTAACGGGTGGTCAGTTTAAAGTTGACTTTACAGTAAATAACAGCCCGGTTACACTGGGAGACTCTGTAATATATGTAGAGGTACCAACTGACATTCCAAGTCCGAATATGATTCTGTTTGATGGAACAGAAGATGCGACTGGTTTTGTAAACTGGATTCCGGTTACTGATGATATTGGTGTAACTACATCAACACCAGTTACCGCTGATACTGTAAATGGATTGGTTCAAAATTACTATTCTGTAGTAATTGACAGTACAAATGCAAACTGGATCAATTGCGATTATTTTTACAATAGTGTGAATTCTCAAACTTCAATAACGTTGAATTTACCAGAGCGTCATAATAATACCAATACATTCTTTTTTATTCATTTTAACGATATTCAGTCAGTAATGGCAGGATATTTTAACGGAGACCAGTTTGTTACTCCTGGAACTATTCCTGTAGGTTCAAATGTTACACTGGTTATTATATCTGAAATTGATGGAAACTATTATTCAGAGTTTGCAAGCAATATCACAGTAAGCAACGGTCATACCAGTTCGGTTACACCTAATCCTACTACTTATGCTGATATGCTTAACTCGATAGTCAATCTGTAAATAGAATTATAAAGCACTTATTTAAAAGGGGAGTTAATAATTAACTCCCCTTTTTTATGGCCTGAAAACAATATAATTGATTATAATAAACCTGAAGTACTTTATTTTTTACCTTTGCCCTAAACCAAAGTACAAATGACTTTTCAGGAGCTAAACTTAAATACACCCCTTCAGAACGCTTTAAGTGATTTAGGTTATATCTACCCTACCCCTATTCAGGAAAAAGCATTACCAGTTATATTATCAGGTAAAGACCTCGTGGGAATTGCACAAACCGGAACAGGGAAAACGTTTGCATACCTTTTGCCAATTTTAAAACAGTTAAAGTATTCTGAGCAGAAACATCCAAGGGTATTAATTCTTGTCCCAACAAGAGAACTTGTTGTTCAGGTAGTATCGGAAATTGAAAAATTAACCGAGTATATTACTGTAAGAGTTGCAGGTGTATATGGTGGAACAAATATGAATACACAATCGCAAAAGGTGTATGATGGGTTGGATATTTTAGTGGCCACTCCGGGGAGATTATTGGACCTCACTTTAACAGGGAATCTTCGATTGAAACAAATTCAAAAACTGGTTATTGATGAAGTAGATGAAATGCTAAACCTTGGTTTCAGAACTCAGCTGACCAATTTACTTGATATTTTACCTGTACGCCGACAAAACCTAATGTTTTCAGCGACCATTACAGATGATGTAGAGCTACTGATTCATGAGTTTTTTAATTATCCTGAAAAAATTGAAGTAGTACCCAACGGTACACCACTTGAACTTATCATCCAAAGTGCTTATTTGGTTCCCAACTTTTATACAAAAATCAATTTATTAAACTTTCTGCTTGAAAATCCGGAACTTGAAAAAGTGTTAATTTTTGTTGATAGTAAAAAGTTAGCTGATAGAATGGCTGAGCATATTGATAAAAAATATGAATCAAACCTGGGCGTGATGCATTCCAATAAGTCTCAAAACTACAGGTTGAATACCATCAAAAAATTTGAAAGTGGAGAGTACAGAATTCTAATTGCTACCGATATTATTGCAAGAGGTCTGGATATTCTGAATGTATCTCATGTCATTAACTTTGACACACCTTCAATTCCTGAAAATTATATTCACAGAATCGGACGAACAGGAAGAGCAGACAAACAAGGTGAGGCCATTACTTTTATAAATGAGGTTGAAGTACCCTATCAGGAGCAGATAGAAGAATTAATGAATCAACCAATTCCAATTGCTGAAATTCCGGAAGATGTTAAAATATCAGCCGTTTTTACTGATGACGAATTACCTGATCTGGGTGATAAGCATTACCTCAAGCAAACTAATATTTCGCATTCTCAGGGTGCATTTCACGAAAAAAAGCAGAAAAACAAAAAAACCAATCAGGGCGGATCTTACAAACGTAAAATCAAAGCCAAGTACAATAAACCTAAAACCAGAGGCCAGAAAAAGAAAAAATAGATGAAATCAAGGTTGCTTTTTATATTTTTCTTGTTTTCAATATCTGGCTTCTGTCATGAAAAGTTGACACTTGAGGAAAAGGTTAGCTTACTCTTTGATGTTAGTCCAAAAAATCAGCAGAAAAAAGAAGTTATTCAATCTATTTCTGATTACTGCATATTGTTAAAAAAATACGACAATTTACAGCCTAAGGCCAGAGTGAAGAAGGTATTTTCAAGCATCAAAAAAAAATACCTCTATAGGTATAACTTAAACACTTTCTTTCCAGACTTGTTTAGCTGGAAAACGTATAACTGTGTAACTGGCACTGCACTGATTGCTATCATTTTTGATGAACTTGATATTCCATATTCTATAGTTAAAGTACCAAACCATGTATATCTGTTGGCCTACCCGGAGAGTTTCAAAATAGGTGTTGAATCTACTGACAGCAAGCATGGAATCTATCAGTGGAATGATTATTCGAAGCAATTAGCAATCCATTATCTTTTAACATTAGAAAAAATCACCCCTCAGGACATCAAACAAAATGGGGTTGACGTTCTTATTGAACGTTATTTTTATGTCAGAAGTAATTTGACTTTTAGAAACTTAATTGGCATCCATTTTTTTAATAAAGCACTTCGTAGTAATATTAATGGAAGTAATGAAAATGCGCTAAAATTTGCCAACCTCGCGTATAACTATGACCCGGGTGATCAAACATACTTTTTAAAGGGTAGTATTTTGACTGACCTTTTAAGTGAAACTGAAAATTCCGGGATAAAATATATGGAATACCTCACCATGTATTTCGACATAGAAACCAACCCATCAAGAATTGAGTTAACACAATTGATGTTTGAAGGTTCAATATATAATGCTTTTCATAAAAGAGATGACCTCGACTTTATTGACAGCAGCATGGTTCTGATAAATAAAAATATAAGTGATCCAAATTCTAAAAAAGTCCTTTTAAGCTGTATTAAATTGGAACGCGCAAGCTGGTTGGCAACTCAAGCCCGCTACAAGAAAGCATTAAAATATGCATTAGAAGGCTATAAGATGGACAGCACAAACAAAAGGTTTGAAAAACTAATTACACCGCTTCTTCTAATCGAAATGACTGACGACATTTATGATGAAGATGAAATCTACCTCGATTCCATTATCGCCAGTAAAACCGCAAAACTCCCCTTTTTAAATCAATCCTTCATGTTTCGAAAGTTCATATTCATCTCATACGCAGAATTAGCTGCGGAAGCCTTTTTTTATGGTATTGATAGCACCGGACAGACTTGTTTAGAGAAAATCGAACCATATCTTGACGACAATGAATTGATGGAAGATGATGAAGTCATTGAGCAGCTCTCAATCACTTATGGCCAAATGGCTGTTTTCTTTTTTCGTGAAAGAAATGTAGAGTTGGCCAGGCAGTGGATAGATAAAGCCTTAGCTATTAACCCAAGCTCTCCTTCATTAAAACGGAAAAAAGTGTATATCGAAGAAAACGAAGATTACTATCTGAATAAATCCACCAAACATTCAGAACTTGAAAGGTTAATAGAAGAGTTTGAAAGTATCAGAGAAGAGGATTAATTATCCTCCTCTCTAAAATCAACTCTTCCCGGTGTATAAGGGATACTATTTACATTTAGTTTCTCCTCTAAAACCGTAACCCTGTTTTTGATATTCAGAATATTTGTTGTAATCACCTGATACTCTTCACTGGCTAATTTATACTGTTCTCTTTGGGTTGTTGTAGGGTCGGAAGTTGAATACCAAATCTGATAAATAATTGTTGTTATTCTTGAACCGGTACCTGGTACTGTTTCAACCTCACGTTTTGATAAATAGGATTTACCCCACATTAAAAATTCGGTCTCCTGAATCTTTTTCTCTAAATCTTTAACTTCCTTCAACCATTCAAAATCAGAACCGGGGTAGTATTTAACAGCCGATTTGATATATTTTATTTTTTTAGAATAATCATTTAATTGAGCATTTGATCCCATAAACTGGCGACGTAATTCTGCAACTTGTCTTTTAAACGCAATGCTATTTTCAGTTTGTCTGGAAAGTGATGAATTTTCAAGTGCTTTCACTGTAAACTCAGTACCCTGAACCAATAATTCATACGCCCCGTTTTCAACCAATGCCATATCAACAGTATACTTTCCAGGCACTACCAAAGGACCTTCATCAGGATAACTATACCTTCCCGGAGCGATAGTTTTTAACTTAACCGGATTTGTTGAAGGATACCGAAGATTCCAATTTACTGTATTAATCCCTTTAGAAGCAGACTTTGTTATTTTTCGAACTTCTTTTCCTGAAGCATCTTTTATAATAAAAACGAGGTATGGCTTTTCATAATTATCTTCGGCCAATAATTCTTCATTAGAAGGGTACTTGATATTCTCATTATTTTCTTTTGCCTTTTTTTCTTCTTTCTGTCTTTTTGCTTTCGGACTCTCAGAAACAGCATTTAAATAATACCTTATTGTTGCACCATAAACCGGATTCTCTCCCAGGAAAATTCCCTCACCCTGATGACCTTTACCTCTTCCTCCCATTGGATTGCTCGGTACATATTCCAAGGCTGTTTTTACTGGAAAAATTATTGCTCTTTCCTTCTTTAATGTTTCTTCCTTTAAATGCCTTAACATAGAATAGTCATCCAAAATATAAAAACCTCTACCAAAGGATGCCAATACCAAATCGTTTTCACGTTTCTGAATGGCAATATCACGGATTGCAACAGTTGGCAACCCACTTTTAAGTTGAATCCAGTTTTTACCGCCATTTAAAGTAAAAAACACACCAAATTCAGTTCCCGCAAAAAGTAAATCAGGATTAACATGATCTTCAGCAATAGCATAAACACTTCCCCGCTCAGGCAAATCTCCACTTATTGATACCCAAGACGTGCCCTGGTCAGTACTTTTAAGAATATATGGTTTAAAATCACCTCTTTTATGATTATTAAACACTGCATATACTTTATTTTCGTCATGCTGAGAAGCTAATAACATATTAACATAAGTCATGTCCGGAACTCCGGCAAAGCTCTCCTTTTTTGTCCAGTTTTTACCACCGTCCTTTGTGGTTTGGATTAATCCGTCATCCGTTCCAACATAGAGTAAGTTTTCATTCATGACAGATTCATCCATGGCAACTATATTTCCAAAAATGGTGGTCGATTTATGTTTCATTACCACTTCAGGTCGTTGAACCTCACCCATTACCTTTAACTCATTCCGGTCAATTTGCCGTGTTAAGTCTCCTGAAATTCTTTCCCATGTATTACCCTGGTCATCACTTTTAAACACTTTATTGGCAGCAAAGTACAACCGTTTGTGATTATGATTTGAAATCACTAAGGGTGCATCCCAATTCCATCTAAAAGCGGCTTCTCCTTTTCCAGGCATTGGTTGAATACCAATTTTTTCTCCGGATTGTTTATCATATCTAACCAACCACCCATATTGTGCCTGAGCATATACAATATTAGGATCTTTAGGATCAACCTGCGACTCAAACCCATCTCCTCCATTAGTAATGTACCAGTCACTATTTAAAATCCCTGCATTATTTGTTGTTGCTGATGGGCCACCAATAGAGTTATTATCCTGCGTACCACCATAAACGTTATAGAATGGTGAATCATTATCAACACTTACTTTGTAAAACTGAACCAATGGTAAATAGGACACCCATTTCCAGTTACTGGCATGATCCCAGGTTTCATATACTCCACCATCACATCCAATTCTCCAATGATTTTTATCTGTCGGATCAATCCATATGCAATGATTGTCAACATGCTTACTCTTTTCTCCTGTTCGTTTAAATGTCTTTCCACCATCTTCAGTATGATGCAGCCAGGTATTCATACTGTATACTTTGTTAACATCAAAAGGATCACAGATAATTTCCTGGTAATAGTTACCACTGGTTTTGTAACTACTTCTTTTCTCCCAGTTTTTCCCCTGATTAACTGATCTGAAAAAACCACCTTTCCCCTCTTCAGCTTCAATTATTGCATAAACATAATGTGAATTAACCGGTGAAACAGCAAGTCCAACACGTCCCATTTTATCAACTGGTAAACCTTTCTTTAATTCAGTCCAGTTTTTTCCACCATCTTCCGACTTATAAATACCAGACTCTTCCCCTCCACCAACGTATGTAAAAACATGTCTTCGTCTTTGATGAATAGCCGCATACATGATATTTGAATTATTAGGATCCATTACCAAATCTGCTACTCCAGAATTATCTGAAATATGAAGAATTCTTGTCCAGGTCTCCCCACCATCAACTGTTTCGTATATTCCTCTTTCTCCTCCCTCACTCCAAAGCGGGCCATAAGCAGCTACATAAACATGATTTGAATTTTTAGGATCAACAATTATTTTTGAAATATGCTCCGATAATTTCAATCCTTTATTTTTCCATGTTTTCCCTCCATCTTCGGATTTATAAATTCCATCACCATATGCAACCGACCGTTGATTATTATTCTCTCCGGTTCCTACCCAAACAACATTGGTCTGATTTGGATCAATGGTAACACAACCGATAGAGTAAGATCCATAGGAATCGAATATTGGCTTAAATGTATTACCGCTATTAGAAGTTTTCCATACCCCTCCGGAGGCTACCGCCAGATAATATTCACTTGAATTATCTGGATTAACAGCCATATCTGCAATACGTCCAGAAATCAATGCAGGACCGATATTCCTGAATTTCAGACTAGAAACTAAACCCGAGTTTATAATAGGTTTTTCTTCATTAGAAGATTTTGATTTTTTTTGAGCGTGACCAATGTTTACTACTGACAAAAGTAAAACACTGAAAAACAATTGTTTTATCATGATTATGCTTTTATAAAATGTCTGAAATTTACTTTACAGAACAAGGATAAAAGTACAAAACAATCTTAATTCAAATATATAAATAGTAAATATTTGGTGTTTTTTAGTTAAGCGGAATAAATTTACTTTAAATGGAAGTTTTATCAGGAATCACAAAGGAATTCTACCCGTACTCTTTTTCCAATCGAAATGCTCTTTTACAAAATGTCTTGCTGATGCACCAATATTATCGTATAAACCGGAATCATTTAACAATAAAAAAACAGAATCGGTAAACTCCTGAAGTGTCTTAGCAATTAATACTTCCGTTCCCTCCTGTGCACCTAATGCATTATTTGCCAATGGTGTTGTAACGCATGGCACTCCCAACGCCATTGCCTCCAGCAATTTATTTTGCAGTCCGGTTCCAATAAACAAAGGTGCCACAAATACTTTGCCTGACAAATAACTGAACCTGATATCCTCTACCCAACCAGATAGTTCAATATTAGTATTTGAAGATACTTTAGACCGGATACTGTCATGTGGATTAGCACCAGCTAATAAAATTTTAAAATCGGGCTTTACTTTAACAAGTTCAGGATATAGTTTATCTATTAAAAATTCGCAGCAGGAAATATTGGGAGCATAATTTAAATTACCAACAAAAACAATATCGTATTGCTTTTCGGGTTGCTCCAAATTCTCAAAAAATGAAGCATCTATTCCGTTCTCAACAACCTTAATACTATGATTATTGGTATGCCCGATATAATATCGATCCTGCTCTGATATGATAGTGTGATGGTCAAAATAGTCAAATATCCTGTTCTCATATATTCTTAACCGCTCACCTTCCAGTTTAAGCAAATATTTCCTGATCCCCTTTTCTATTTTAGCCCGTCTTAACATCCCCTTGCTAAAGGCATCCATATAATCAATTGTTTTAGGAATATTATGAATATCCTTTACATATTCAGCAACCCGTATCAATTGACAATAAATGACATCAGGTTGTAATTCTTCAATTTTCCGGTGGATGATCTTTTTATACTTTTTTTGAAAAAAATAACCAATTTGAAACGGTTTTGTACTGAATAACATTTTGAAAACATTCCAGTATATCAGCCATCTGTTTAAATATAGAATATCTAATTCATCAGTAATTTTATTCAATTCAGTCAACGTTTCCTTATCCGTCCTCCGGTCAGACAAACAACATAAAGAAATATAATGATCCTTTGAAAGTGCTCTGATTTGGTGATAAGCCCTTAGCTTATCCCCTTTCTCTAACGGATAAGGCACTCTGGAAAGAATAATAAATATTTTCTTCTGATCAGACATTAACTAAAGCGCATTGTAAAATGATATTAACTGTTCCATAATAATATCATTATCATATTTCTTTTGGACTAACTTTTTAGCACTGCTTCCGATTTTTCTTACTAAATCAGGATCTTTACTCAGCTTATCGATAATTGATGCAAACTCCTCATCCGATTCTGCAATTAAAATATTCTTCATATGTTTTGCATCAATGCCCTCAACACCAACTTTAGTTGTAATTACTGCTTTACCCAGTGCCATGGCTTCTATGATTTTTATCCTCATACCACTACCGGACAGCAATGGTACTATCATTACATCATAATCATTTATAAAATCAATGGCACTATCCACCTCACCATGATTAACAATATTATCGTTGCTGTTATCAGTCAGGTAATTTGGCATATCTCTTCCTGCCAGATGAAGTTTAAACGTTTTTGATTTGATTTGAGGATATATTTCATCAACAAACCAATTTACACCCTCAACATTAGGACTCCAATTCATAGAACCAATATGAAAAAAGGAAATGGGCTCTGTTACTGGTTTTTCCTTAACCACATATTGTTTTAAATTAATTCCAAATGGAATGGTTAAGAGTGGTACATTACAGTTAAGTGATTTGTACCTTATAGAATCGTTAAAACTAATTGCAGCGATACCATCCACTTCATTTAAAACGTTTTTTTCAAACTTTTTCAATTTCTTTGACAGGTGTTTTAAATAAATTCTTTTGGCTGACTTTTTTTCAAGATTTGCTAACCTCTCCCAAATTAAATGTTCCAGGTTATGACTTCTTAATACTACTTTTGCCTTTGAAAATTTTCTTATTGTGTCAAGATAAGGTGTCATAAATAGACTTTCAAGATGCACAATATCATATTTTTTTCTGGACAATTTCTCTCTTAAAACCCGGTCATAATCTGGCGAAAAAAAACGACTGACATTGTATGAATCGGAGGTAACCAATGCCGAAAAGGCGTCAATTATATTGATCCTGGTGTCAACAAAAACACCTTGAATATTTGTTTTTTCCAGAAACTCCCGGGTATAATTTTCTTTATCAAACGGATGTTTTGAAGTGGATATGGTAATGATATCCAAATCCATATTACTCTCCAATAACCCTAATGAGATATTCTTGATTGCTATACATCCTCCGTCAACAGCGGGAAATGGTGGTTTATTACACAGTTGAAGGATCTTCATTTTTACGCGGTCGTTTTAATTTATTAAGTACTTTTTTATAAGCTTCAATGTCAAATAATCTGGATTCATTTGCTGCTTTATAGGTTAAAAATAAACCAATAGGCACCAAAAAGAACGCGCTCAGCCACATCCCTGAAAATGGTGTCAGAACATTTGATTCAACTAAGTTTTCACCAGTAATTGAAATAATATAATAGAATAGGAACAGTAATACAGCCAATACCAAAGGCATCCCAAGCCCCCCTTTTTTGACTATTGCTCCTAATGGAGCACCAACAAAGAATAGTACAATAACTGCAAATGACAGTGTAAACTTCTGGTGCCAGGCAGTTTTGTATTGATCAACCAGCTCATTTCTCGAATCAATTTTTCTGGCATAAATATTTGTATAATCTTTTCTTTGACGAATATTGACCTGTGCCAGTCTGAGTGCTCTGTTGTACACGTCTTTGCCTCTGGCCATAACAGTATCCAGAGAAACAACCTCTACGTCTCTCCAGTTTTTAGGTCGTATAGTATCGGTAGAATCAGGTAACATAACATGATCACTATAGAGAAAAAGATCTTTTTTTATAGTCCCCTTATATTCATCCAGAATGGAATCGTTTTCAACCTCCAAGGTATCAAGCATATTACTCAATTGAATGAAATTCATCATTTCATACTCCCTTTTATACAGATTCTCATCCGATTCCTGCAGGTTAAACTCCGATAAATCAAATTTAGCAATTGATTCTTTGAAGAAAGACTTATTAAAAGCATACTTTACATCCTTGTCAAACTGCAATTTCGACTCTTCGTAAATGGCGCCATTTGTGAGCTTCAAAAAAAGGTATTGATTATTCGTACTGCTAATCATTTCCCCCCGCTCAGCACGGATCGTTTTAAGCGGGCTTCCGGTATAAATCAGCACACCATGTAGTTCTCCGGTTTCCTTATCTTTTTCGTCCACTTTTATAGAAAGCCCCTTAATATCATTGTAAAAAACGCCTTCGGGAATTGAAAGTGTTGGTTTTTTTTGCTGTAAATCATAAATCAACGCTCTTTGCTTTAAATTGGCAATGGGCAATATATAGTTTGAAAAATAAAAGGTACAACCAGCCAGAATCAGCACAAACACAAACATGGGTCTCATAATTCTGAATAACGACATTCCTGCCGATTTCATGGCAGTCAGTTCGTTACTTTCCGCCAGGTTTCCCATGGTCATTATTGAAGAAAACAAAATGGCAATGGGCAATGCCATTGGAATAATGTTAGCTGAAGTGTAAAATAACAGTTTGAAGATGACAAACATCCCCACATCTTTCCCCATTATATCATCAACGTACTTCCATAAAAATTGCATGATTAAAAATACCATTGCAATTGTGAATGTAACTACAAAAGGACCTATAAAGGACTTAATGATAAATAAATAAATTCGTTTCAAAAAGACTGTTATTTTAAGCAATAACAAAGTTAAGAAATTATGAGCCTATGACCATTTTTAATTCGGAAATTTGATTTTCCCAAAGTAACTTTGCTTCATCTATCTCATCCTCTTCAGCATAATCAGTAATCATTAATGCCACATCATTGGTTAGCTCATCTATTTTAATTCTCAACTGAAAAAAAGACTTAATGTCGTCTTCAATATCTTCTACCCACTGAAACTTCACAAACTCCCCCTTCTTCTTTACCAACAGCTTTGCCTCCTCTTCACTCCCATCCCAAATAAATGTAAAAATATCCTTCTTGATATTAACATTATCAGCAAACCACTCACTTAATCCACTTGGTGTACTGATCATATTATACAGGACATTTACTGAAGATTTAACTTCAAATTCCATTTGGTATTCAACCTTATCCGACATTTTTATGTTTTTGAAAAATTAAAACGCGTAAGATAGCAAAATTATTACTGAAATTAATAATAGATTACCTTTTTTTATAACCTTTTTTAAAACATGCCGTATTATCAAACAAACTTTAACAGACTAAACAGAAAAAGGCATGAAAAAATGTTATAAAGAACTAGCAAAACAAAAATTAAATTTACATAAACTTAATGGTAGTAATTCCAGCTTATCAGTATTTGAAGCCGCCAAACTTTTTGATGTTATTACCGGAAAAACAACTACTGGTATTTTAGATTCCAACCTGGTAATTGATTCAATTAATCTTAATTAAGTTCAGTCTTCTGAATGTTCCCCGATTGACTATAGTGCTTGTAATACACCTGGGTTGCAGCTATTGTCAGCATATGTGGTACCAGCGAAATGGTTATTAAAAATAAAACCAGTAAATTGGTTTGTTCGGGGATATAAATCGCAATGCTAAACAAAAGACCTGCCACAAGGCAAATGAGTTTATTTTGCTTAGCAAACTTCCAACTTTTCCTTGTTTTAACACCGTCAAGATCAAGACCAAAGTCAAAGAAGGAAAATCCTATAAAAAAAGAGGATACCACAAAGGCTACGATTGTGTTAAACCAGTTCCCCAGTAAAAAGGAAAGTATCCAAATGATGAGCAATAATACCATCTCTGTCAAAAATGCAATAAAGAAAAGCCTGATTGACCTGAAAATACTATTAATGAATTGATTGAAATCAAATTCAGCCTTAATTCCGGTCATATCCTCCTTTACTTTTTCAGCAAAATAGGAATTAATTGGCGTTAAAAACACCAGAATTACAATCTCAAAAGTCAGAAATGCCAATAATTTAATTCCGGCTGTCATCCCCTTTATCAACCATCCAATAATAAACCAGTCCTCCATAAATTCCATTCTGTTGGAAATGGACTGTCCTTTCATAAAGGATAAATAGAACAGAACAGCAAGAATAATTGCCGGTAAAAAATAGAAATACAATTTATGTTTTACCACAAAACGTAAACTGCCCGCAAAGGACTTCAATAAATCTGATATTTGCTCCATTTATCTACTTTTAAAACTTGTTAATAATTCGCGTTCTAAAATTAATCATTAAATTCAATTTTGGTTGTAATTTTATTTATTCAAATTTTTCAAACGGGAATTTTACATGTACATCATATTTGATACTGAAACAACAGGATTACCAAAAAACTGGAATGCGCCAATTACTGACACTGATAACTGGCCAAGATGTATTCAAATTGCATGGCAATTGCATGATAAATGGGGTACATTAATTGAAAGTAAAGACTATTTGGTTAAACCGGATGGTTTTAATATTCCCTTTGATGCTGAGCGAATCCATGGTATTTCAACTGAGTTGGCAGCTGAACAAGGTGAAGAATTAAGCTTTGTACTTCAGGAATTCAATACGGCATTGGAAAAAGCAAATTTTGTTGTTGGACAAAATGTAGAGTTTGATTTAAATATAATGGGCTGTGAGTTTCACCGAATGGATGAACAAACAGAACTGTTGAATAAGAAAGTACTGGATACCTGTACTGAGACTACGGCCAATTTATGTCAGATTCCCGGAGGACGAGGTGGTAAATTCAAGCTTCCTACCCTAACCGAACTGCATCAACACCTGTTTAATGAGGTATTTGCAGAGGCCCATAATGCTACAGCTGATGTTGAAGCAACTACCAGGTGTTTCTTTGAGTTGATCAGAATTCAAAACTTTGAAGAATCGCAATTTGATTTGGAGGAGGGATACCTGAGAGATTTTGCTGAAAAAAATCGGGCGCCATTCAAATTAATTGGTCTTGAGCACCTCAATTTAAAGGAAGAAAGTGCCAGATTAAAGGCCAAAGTCAAACAAAAAGACGGTCCTTCAAAATCTGAACTGGAGGCTAATAAGGCATTACTTAAGAATGCCAGTTTCTCACATTTACATAACCATTCTCAATTCTCGATTTTACAATCAACAACCAATATTAAGCAATTGGTAAAAAAAGCAATTGATTTAAAATCGGATGGCGTAGCATTGACCGACACTGGAAATATGATGGCGGCTTTTCATTTTGTAAGAGAAGCACTAAATCACAATAAAGCAGTTGAGGCTCAAAGAAAAGAAGCAGAAGAAAAAGGAGAGTCCTTTGACGGCAAGCCCATTACTCCCATTATTGGTTGCGAATTTAATGTATGTAAAAACCATCTGGACAAAAGCAATAAAGACAATGGTTATCAGGTGGTTCTACTGGCTAAAAATAAAAACGGATACCTGAACCTTGCCAAAATGTCTTCCATAGCATTTACCAAAGGCTTTTATTATGTTCCCAGAATTGACCGGTCAGTAATTGAAGAGTTTAAGGAAGACATTATTGTTCTGACGGGTGGAACCAATGGTGAAGTTCCCGGACTGATACTTAATGTTGGAGAAAAACAAGCTGAAGACGCTTTGTTATGGTGGAAGTCTCAGTTTAATGAAGACTTGTACATTGAATTAATCCGTCATGGTCTTGAAGAAGAAGATAAAATTAATGAGGTATTATTAAACCTGGCCGAAAAACATAGTATTGAACTGGTAGCAACAAATAATACTTTCTATAGTGAAAAAAGTGATGCCGAAGCCCATGATATTTTATTGTGTATCAAAGATGGTGAACTAAAATCTACACCAAAAGGAAGAGGTCGTGGATTCAGATACGGGTTAGAAAATGAGGAATACTATTTTAAGGCAACAGAAGAAATGGTTGAATTATTTGCGGACATTCCGCAATCCATTTTAAATACAAAAGCTATTGTTGACAAATGTGAACCATATCCGTTAGCTCAGGAAATTTTGCTGCCTAATTTTGATATTCCGGAGGAATTTCAGGATGCACAAGATGATGTTGATGGCGGAAAAAGAGGTGAAAACAATTACCTCAGACATTTAACCTATGAAGGTGCTAAAAAAAGATGGGGGGAAATCAATGATGAAGTCAGAGAACGATTAGATTTTGAACTTCAAACCATTGCCAATTCAGGTTATCCCGGTTATTTTTTGATTGTACAGGATTTCTGTCATGCAGCCAGAGACATGGGTGTTTCAGTTGGTCCGGGAAGGGGATCAGCCGCCGGATCAGCAGTAGCTTATTGTGTTGAAATTACCAATATAGACCCTATTAAATACGATTTACTATTTGAGCGTTTTCTGAATCCGGAAAGGGTCTCAATGCCAGATATCGATATTGATTTTGATGATGAAGGAAGGCAAAATGTAATTGACTGGGTAATTGAAAAATATGGTGAGAATCAGGTAGCGCAGATCATTACCTATGGTACTATGGCCGCAAAGTCCTCGATTCGTGATACGGCAAGAGCATTGGATTTACCATTACATGAAGCAGATCGTTTAGCTAAATTGGTTCCTGATATTAAACTTGCCAAACTATTTGGACTTGACGAAGTTGAACTGGCTGAAAAGCTGGGAAATAATCAGGAGGACATTGCCAAAGCAAATGAACTCAAAAGTACAGCAAGGGGAAATGACCTTGCTGCTCAGGTCGTCAATCAGGCCAGATTACTTGAAGGTTCAATGCGTAATACTGGTATTCATGCCTGTGGGGTTATTATTACTCCGTCAGATATCACTGATTTTGTTCCGGTAGCACTAGCTAAAGACTCCGGAATGTTCTGTACCCAGTTTGACAACTCAGTTGCCGAAGATGCAGGACTTCTGAAAATGGACTTCCTGGGATTGAAAACATTAACATTGATAAAAGATGCTGTCAAAATTATTAAAGAACGACACGGCATTGAATTGGTGCCGGATGAATTTCCTCTGGATGATGAAAAAACATATGAATTATTCCAAAAAGGAGAAACGGTAGGGGTATTCCAATATGAATCTGCCGGAATGCAGAAATACCTCAGAGAACTGAAACCAACAGTGTTTGCCGATCTGATTGCAATGAATGCATTATACCGGCCTGGTCCGTTGGAATACATTCCTTCTTTTATCAGACGTAAACATGGTACAGAGGAAATTGTTTATGACCTTGAAGCCAATAAGGAGTATTTAGAAGAAACTTACGGAATTACAGTTTATCAGGAGCAGGTAATGCTACTCTCCCAAAAACTGGCTAACTTTTCGAAAGGTGAAGCGGATACCCTTCGAAAGGCAATGGGTAAGAAAAAAATTGACCTCCTGGCCAAAATGAAACCAAAATTCCTCGACCAGGGAGAAGCAAACGGACATAACCGGAAAGCTCTGGAAAAAATGTGGATTGACTGGGAAGCATTTGCCTCTTATGCCTTTAATAAGTCTCACTCCACCTGTTATGCTTATGTAGCCTATCAAACTGCCTATTTAAAAGCCCATTATCCGGCCGAATATATGGCTTCGGTACTGAGTAATAATATGAATGACATTAAAACGGTGACCTTTTTTATGGAAGAGTGTAAGCGGGCGGGAATTCCGGTATTGGGACCAGACGTAAATGAATCTCAATACAAGTTTACGGTTAACCAGGAAGGTGCTATTCGATTTGGACTGGGAGCCATTAAAGGTGTGGGAAGTAAGCCTGTTGATTCTATTGTAAACGAAAGAAAAGAAAACGGGGTTTATACCTCTGTATTCGATATGGCTTGCAGAGTGGATTTAAGAACATGTAATAAAAGAGTTTTTGAAAACCTGGTTTTAGCCGGTGGTTTTGATTCATTTAAGAGTATCAGAAGATCACAATTTTTCACCGAAGATTCGAAAGGAAGAGCTTTTATTGAGACCGTTACAAAATATGGTGCCCGATTCCAGGAAAATGCAGATTCCTCTCAGGTTTCTATGTTTGGAGGCGATTCTGCCGAGGAAATTCCAGTTCCTCAACCTCCTCCGGCAGCTGAATGGCCAACCTTAACGCAGTTGAGTAAAGAAAAAGAAGTGGTAGGCGTTTATATTTCGGGACACCCGCTGGACGATTATAAACTTGAAATTAATAGCTTTTGTAATGGCTATGGTGTTTCTGATTTAAACAAACTGGAAGAAAATAACGGAAAAGAATTATTTATTGCCGGTATCATTACCTCAGCAGAACACCGAACCACAAAAAATGGGAAACCTTTCGGAACTTTTGAAATTGAAGATTATACTGACAGTAACAAGCAATTTATTTTTGGAGAAAATTACTTAAGATATAAGCATTTGCTAACTATCGGTACTTTCATATTTATGACCGGTAAAGTAGGTAATAGAAAATGGGGAGACGGACTTGAGTTTGCTCCCGGCTCAATAGAATTACTGGCTGATGTTAAAGAAAAAAGGTCGAAATGTTTAACCCTTACAGTTGAACAATCAGATTTAACTGATATGATTATTGATGAATTGTACATGGCGGTTTCTGACCATTCAGGCACCTGTCAACTTAAATTTATCCTACAGGACCACAAGTCAAAAACACGACTTAAGATGCCTTCAAGAAACATGAAAGTTGCCATTGAAAAAGAATTGATCAAAAAAATTGACCAACTGGAAGTATTTGATTATAAACTCGAGTAACCCATTATTCGTAGTGGATTGTGTAGCTCATTTCTGCAAATGACTTGAACATTTCATACACTCCACAATACCTTGTAACCGATAAGTCTACGGCTTTTTCTATCTTATTCTTGTCAAGGTCATTTCCCGAAAAGTAATACCTTACCTCAATTTTTTTATAAACCTTAGGGTGCTCTTCGGTCAGGTCTCCATCAACCTCTATTCTTAGATCATCTAATTCAACCCTCATTTTGCCTAAAACCGAAACAACATCCATACCGGTACATCCGGCAAGTGCGCCTAAAATTGAAGCTTTTGGACGAACACCTTTTTCTTTTCCGCCAAACTCGGGATTAGAATCATAAGTGATCTCTCCTCCTGGTAAATCTGTTTTAAATTGCATGTCTTTTTTCCAGGTAGTGATTGTTTCGTGTATCATATTTTTAAAATCTGAGACTGAAAATAGTTATTTTTTGAGAAGAATTTCTATTTCGTTCCAAATTACTTTAGCTGATTGTTCCCAATTAAACAACTTTGAACGTTCCAGCCCCTTTTTGATTAACCGATCTCTTAATTCCTGATCATTATCCAAATCTTCCATCCCATCTCTAATCGACTCAATAGAAAAAGGATCAACCAGTACTGCTGCACCTCCTGCAACTTCAGGTAGTGCTGTCAGATTACCTGACAGTAATGGAACACCACTCTGCATAGCTTCAACCAGAGGAATACCAAACCCTTCAAAATATGATACAAGGCATAATGCCTTTGCCGATCCAACAATTTTTGCCAACTCTTCAATCTGAACATGACCGGTGTAAATAATATCATCAGCTGATTGATTTACATCTGATCCCCACAGGTTTTCTCCTACAATGAGTAATTTCGTCTCTGATTTTGTTTTCAGTTTAAACCGGTGGTACGCCTCAATCAATCTTTCTACATTTTTCCGGGGATGGATAGCACCAACATAAACAAAATATTCCTGCCCGGAAGTATACTTGCTTCTGATTTCCAGTTTTACCGATTCCGGTTGTAATTTAAAGTGATCACTACTTCCATTATAAGCCACCGTTATTTTGTTTTCATCTACTCCATAAAGGTTCACAATATCCTTTTTCGAATAATTGGATACAGTAATAATGTGTGATGCTTTTTGGGCAAATTGCTTAAAGTATTTAAGGAGGTATCGTCTGGGAGACTTAGGAATATCTTGTGGAAAATGTTCAAAGTTTAGGTCATGAATAACTCCTATTTGTTTAACTTTTGTTTTGAGCGACAAATAACCGTCTGGAGAAAAAAACAGATCTATTTTATATTTGTTTAATGCTTGTGTTACCGAATAATTAAACCATATTTTAAACAAAATAGGGTGCCTGGCCTGAGGGCTTAATACTACTGGAACTACATTATCAGAAAACACAAAACGTTTATCGTAAGCCCTGTCAAAAAAAAAGTAAAACGTATGTTCAGGATGTGCCAATACAATATGCCTGGTAATTTCGTAGGTAAACCAACCAAACCCCTCCATTTTACGGGGTAGTAAAAACCTGGTATTGATTGCAATATTCACACCGCGAATTTAGGAATTATTTTTAAGCCCACTATTACAATAAACAGACCAGATTATTCGTTTAATTTACAATATATAATGCCTGTTTATAAGGGTTCAAACAGGCTTAAGAATCCAATTTATGTTTCTCTAATGTGTGGATATAATCTGCCCGGCCGGGTAAAGCTATTGGAATAAAGTTCTACATTTGTGCGGACCCTATGAAAAACAACGTCAAATTCATACTTCAACAACTGCTGGGCTATCAGCGGTATTTGTATTGGTTTTCTATTTTTAAAATAAAGACCTTGAAACGGGATGTAAAGGAGAAAGACTTTTTCAAATTTATTGATGAAATATCAAATTCTGGCGCCATTTTGGATATCGGAGCTAATATTGGAATAATGACTTATCATTTGTCAAAATCATTTCCTGACCGAAAAATATTTAGTATTGAGCCCATGCCTGACAACTTGGAAGTTTTAAAGCAAATCATCCAGAAGTTTAACCTGAAAAATGTGGAACTTCTGCCATTCGCAGTTGGAAATACTGAGGAAGAGCTTGAAATGATATTGCCGCTTAACGGTAAAGTTAAAATGCAGGGATTAGCCCATGTTGTTCATGAAAGCATTGATGAATGGAATGAAGGACAAACCATTAAAACAAGAGCCATTACCCTCGATTCCCAATTTGAAAACATACCAATATCAGGTATAAAAATGGATATTGAGAATTTTGAATATTTTGCACTATTAGGAGGACAAGAGGTATTAACCAGGCAAAAACCTGTTATTTATCTTGAATTATGGGATAATGAAAACCGTACCAACTGCTTTGATTTACTTTCTCAGATCGGATATAAAACTTATATTGTTGAACATGACAAGCTTGTGGAATTTAATCCGCTTAAACACCATCATCAAAACTTTATTTTGAAGGTTTAATGTAAGACCATGCAAAGACAGTTTATTTTTAACTTATCATTGATTATTCTCCTCAATTTGGTGATTAAACCATTTTACATTTTGGGAATTGATGCTGAAGTTCAAAATCAGGTTGGAACTGCGGCTTATGGGACTTATTTCTCACTATTAAACATTACCTTTCTTTTTAATATCATTCTTGATTTTGGGATTGTCAATTATAATACCACCAATATTGCCCAATACCCAAAACTCATTCAATCGTACTTTAATAAACTACTTTCAATTCGGCTATTACTTTTTTTGATGTATGCGACTATTGTATTAGCTACAAGTTTAATATTAGGTTACCGGGGAGAAGAAATTTATTTTATCAGCATATTGGTCATCAACCAATTTATTATTGCCTCAATCCAGTTTTTCCGTTCAAACATTACAGCTCTTCATTGGTTTAAGACAGAAGCATTTATCTCTGTCCTAGATCGTTTTTTACTCATCATATTTTGTAGCATATTACTTTGGGGATCACTATTCAATGAAAGTATAAAAATAGAGTGGTTTATATATGCACAAACGCTTTCCTATAGTATAACGGCAATAATGTGTATCCTGATTCTTCGCCCCAAAATAGGTCAGCTCAAATTTAATTTTAACCGAACATACGGGCTGAGTATCGTTAAAAAAAGCTTTCCTTATGCCTTGCTCATTTTTTTAATGTTTATCTATAACAGAACAGATTCAATCATGCTTGAAAGGTTGCTTCCTGACGGAAATATTCATACCGGAATTTATGCCCAGGGATTCAGATACCTGGATGCGATCAATATGTTTGCATTACTGTTTGCAGGATTATTGTTACCTATCTATTCAAGACTTTTAAAAGAGAAGAAAGATATTTTAAAAATGGTCGAAATACCAGTCAGAATTCTAATTCCATTTAGCATTTTAATAGGAGTTACCTGTTACTACAACAGTGAAACCGTAATGAGCTGGAGATACCTTTCGTTTATAACCGAATCATCAAGTGCCTTTTCCATCCTCATTTTATCTTTTATTCCCATTGCAACCACTTATATTTTCGGAACATTATTAACCGCCAACGGTAGTTTGAAATCCTTAAATATAATGGCAATTTTTGGAGTAGTTTTCAATCTTTTTCTCAATATTATTTTAATCCCAAAACTTCAATCTTACGGCGCTGCGATTGCCACATTAATTACGCAAACAATTACCGCTGTAATACAAATCATTATAGCTTATAAAATCCTAAAACTGAGTTTTAATCTTAAACTCTATATTTCAATATTTCTTTACGCATTGTTTATCATTGCTTTAAATCATTTTTCTACTGAATACATGACAAACTTCAGTAGTTTGAATGCAACATTTTTAATGGTATTGAAGTTAATATTAGGAGGACTCTTTTTATTGGTATTTAGAATCATTAAGATTTCACATTTTTTAACCATTCTAAAATCTCAAAAATAATTGTTGCTCCTTAAATTTATTGATTTATAGTGCAGATTTAGACATAATGAACTAGATTTGTAATGATGACCGAAAAGAGATGACAAAAAAAAGACTAACTACCGAAGAGAAAGCACTTACAATTAACCTTGATCCTACTATTTATGGCTCGTTTGCAGAGATTGGAGCCGGACAGGAAGTAGCCGCTAATTTTTTTAGTGCTGGAGGTTCTTCAGGAACTATTGCCTATACACATTCTGCCTATGACATGAAAGTCAGTGATAATATGTATGGCGAAACCAGCCGATATGTATGCGAGGACAGATTAAAACAAATGCTGGATAAGGAATACGATAACCTTTTGAGTACGATTCCTTCAAAAGGTGAAACAGCAAGATTTTTTGCTTTTGCCAATACGGTTGAATCTCTAAACTATCACAAATCAAATCAAGGTCAGGGCTGGGTTGGTATTAAATATCAATTGACTAAAGGTGGTGAACCAAATGAAATTGTTTTACATGTTAAATTACATGATAATAGTCATCAGGCACAACAAAAAGCATTAGGTATATTAGGGGTAAACCTTATCCATGCCGCTTATTCGAAATACGAAAAAATCACTGAATTTTTAGATGATTTGTCGTATCGCTTACCAAAGGACAGAATGGAAATCGATATGTTACGGGTAACCGGTCCGGATTATCAACATGTTGACAACCGTTTAATTGCTCTATTATTAGTAAGAAGTGGCCTTACAGATGCCACTATGTTCGATCAAAATGCGAATGTAATACAGGCTTCTTCGACATTGTATAAAAAGAATGTACTTTTAATGCGTGGCCGATTCAGACCAGCAACAAAGGTCCATTTTGATATGTTGTCATCAGGGCTAAATGCCTTCCTTAAAGAAAAAGAAGTAAAAGCTGAAAAAGTACAGGTTTTATTTGAATTAACACTCAAAGATTTAACCGCTGACGGTAAAATATCGATTAAGGACTTCCTTGATCGTGCAGAGTTACTATGCTCCATGGGCTATACTGTTATGATCAGTAATTACCTGAAGCATTATAAAATGATTGAGTACCTGTCCACTTTCACAAAGGGGCATAAAATGGGGGTTATTTTAGGAATTTATAACCTTCAGAATATATTTGACGAAAAGTATTACGACAACCTTGGAGGAGGATTACTTGAGGCATTTGGTCGTGGATTTGGACGTAACATAAAAATGTATGTCTACCCTGCTATTAATGCTGAAAATGGTGAATTATATGATTTGGACAATTTTGAATTACCATATCATTTAAATGGCCTTCTCGACTATATGATCAAATCAGACAAGGTGGAGAGCATCAAAGATTACGACCAGTCTTTACTGAATATATTTTCAGATGATGTGCTATCTAAAATAAAAGCAGGTGTACGAAATTGGGAAGAGGATGTTCCTGACGAAGTTGTAAAGGCTATCAAATTTTACAATTTGTTTGGATACAATGCAGATAAATTTATGTCGAAAAAAACAATTATTCAGGATAAATAGTTGTGACTAAAGTATTGGACTGATACTTTTCCTGATATAGTATGGTTCCATCCTTAGTATAGTAGGTTTTATACCCATCCAATAAACCATTTTTATAAGAAGATTTAATATAATCCTGATCAGAATTCAGATATTGATCTGAACAGGTCCCGGTAAACAGCTGACCTTTGTAATACAGTTTTGTCTGATTATTCACAGTCTCTTTAGTGAGTACTTTACAGTTACAATGGATATTCTCTGTAGCAAGATCCTTTTTATATTCGCCCTGCACATAATTTTCTCTGTATATAACATTACCCGCCTGGTCATAGTAAATAACCTCTCCATTCATCTTCCCTTCCAAATATTGCTTTTCGATATACTTTTTATCACTATTCTGATAAAGAATAATACAATTACCCGTATAAGGATCTCCATTCAATAAGTAAACATCCTTATCACTCTTAACCAATTCGTCACACTGGCAAGATGCCACAACCTCAGCAGATTTAGATTCTCCTAATTCTACTTGATTTTCGTTGGACTGATCAGATTGACAAGAAATCAAAATACCCGAAATTAATCCGGCAAATAAGAATTTTACACTCATGATGGTAATACAGATAAGGTAAATAAGAAACGTTTTACATAACCACTGGCGTTATACCTGGTAATTGTAACGCCATAATGTTTTTTAGAAGAAGAAGCATGTATAAAATCAATGACACCATCATTATTATTTAGTACAATACCAACATGACCAGGTTTTTTCACTGCCGAATTAGTTCCGGTAAATACGATAATATCAGCAGGCTTGCAATCCTTTAAATCCTGTTTTTCTTTGTATTTATTATAGGCAGAGCTGACACGTGGAACTGATTGCTTAAATTTTTTAAACACATGGTATACAAATCCGGAACAATCAAACCCTGTAGCAGAACATCCTCCATAATTATAAGGCACACCAACTAAACTTTTAGCATAGTTGATAATGCTATCTCTTTTTGTTTGTGCATTCACATTAACAGAAAATGCAAACAGTATAAAAAAAGCTGCTATTTTTAACATAACTTGAAAACAAAGTTAATATGTTTTTATAATTTTATAATTCAAAATCTTCAAAATGTCACAAATCAAAAATGCTCAGCTCAGATACAGAATTATTGACAGAGCTTTAAGAAATAAATTCAATCCCTTTCCCTCTAAACGAGACCTTCGTCAAGCCTGTGAAGAAGCACTATACGGTGAAGGACTGGGAGAAAACATTTGTGACTCTACAATTGAAAAGGACCTTTTTGCAATGCGAATGGATCATGACGCCCCCATTAAATACAGCAAGGCAAACAGAGGCTATTTTTATGAAGACGAAGAATATTCGATTGACAATATTCCGCTTTCAGAAGATGATATTGACGCCATTAAATTTGCCACTAATACATTGATGCAATTTAAGGATGTGAGCATGTTTAAACAATTTGGATTTGCCATTGATAAAATTTTTGACCGGGTTCATATTTCAAGCGATCCTATGGAACAATCAATTGACAATAAAGTACAGTTCGAAACGGTTCCGGAAACAATAGGTACTGAATACCTTGCGCCTCTTTTAAAAGCGATCAAAGAGCAGGAGATTGTACAGTTTATCTACACCAGCTTTATTTCAGAAAAACCCAAGAAAAGAACTGTTGTCCCCCTACTCCTGAAAGAATACCGGAACAGGTGGTATCTGATCAGTTATAATATTTCAAAAGCCAAAATTACAACATTTGGATTAGACAGAATTACTGAATTAGTTGTTACTGAAGAAATTTACGGACAAAAAATTGAATTTGACCAAAACCTGTATTTCAAATACTCTATTGGTATCACTTCGTATGAAACAAAACCGGAGAAAATTGAATTCAAAATTGATAAAGTTGGCGCAAAGTATATTGAAAGTCAGCCCTTTCATCATAGCCAAAAACTAATTAAATCAGGTAAAAACCGAAATACTTACCAAATTGAAGTCCTGATTTCGGAGGAATTAAAACGCTTAATCCTGAGTTATGGCAATCAAATAGAAGTCGTTAAACCTAAATCACTAAGGACGCAAATCATGGATGAAGTCATAACCATGAACGAATTGTACAGCTAGATTTAAGTAAAAAAATTCGCCACCTATCTCTCAGTAAAGCGCTTTGACTTGTATATATTAGCGTTAAATCTATATATTTAACGGGATTTTTTGATCATTTTATCTGATTTCAAATTATTTTTTTAGGTCAATATCATCTATCTTTACAATCAACTAATCAGGATTATTCATGGCAAAAGTAATTTCTACGGTACTGTCCTTAATGATTTCATTTACTTGTGTAATTTCTCAACTCAATCAGGGTGGTTTACCGGTTTCGTTTGAACTAAACAAAAAAAACACTCCGATAGACAAAATTTACCAGATTTACGAAGCATCTTCACCTGACCATGAAGAAATTGAAAGAGAAGATCTTGATAATGATTCAAAAGGAAAGCCTTATAGAATTGCTGTTAATATCCCAATTGATCTGAACATCAATAATGCAGGCACATGGACTGTTTTGGAAAATGGTGATAAGATATGGCGATTAGGTATCAGAATCCCAGGTGCTCTGGCACTTAGTCCATACTTTGATGAGAATATTTATATTCCGGATGGCGGAAAACTTTTTGCTTATAATGCAAAACACTCCCAACATGTTGGTGCCTATACCGCTAATACTGATCATTTCACAGCAATGGAAATGATTGAAGGAGATCTTTTAACATTAGAATATTTCTCTCCTTCAGGACTTACAGAACTTCCGGTAATTGACATAAGTAGTATGGCATATTATTATCGGGGAGTTGGTCAAAGACTGGATATATTTCGTGAAGGCAGACCTGTTGATCAGGACAGAGCTGATGTCTGTGAAGTGGATGTGGCCTGCTCGGAAATAGCAGGATGGGAAGAACAAAGAGATGCCGTGGTCAGATATACTTTTGTAATTGATAACAATACCTTTTTATGTTCAGGCACAGTAGTCAATAATACTTCAGCCGACTGTAAACCATATGTACTTTCAGCCAATCACTGCGGTGAACCAACAAACTCAAGTGACCTGGCCACTAATGTTTGGTACTTTAATTACCAACGTCCTACATGCTCTCCGGGAAATACTTCACCCTATAATGGTGCATTGTCACAGACCATGTCGGGTGGTTTATTCAGAGCAACTTCAGGTCTGGGCACTCATCCTGCAGCAGACCCGGATACCCAGGTTGACGGTTGTGATTTTTTGTTAGTTGAACTGGAAGAAGATATACCTGATGGTTTTGACGTTTATTATGCAGGTTGGGACCGTGGAACCTCAGCATCAGCTTCAGGAGTGGGTATACATCACCCTGCAGGCCATGAGAAAAAAATATCCACCTATAATACTTCACTGTCAACTACCACCTATAATGGTGGTTGGAGCGGTGCTCATTGGAGAGTAAACTGGATTGCTACAACTAATGGTCATGGTGTAACTGAAGCAGGATCTTCCGGGTCACCAATTTTTAGTTCCGGAGGAAAAGTTGTTGGTCAGTTATCAGGGGGTAATGCCACCTGTAGTAACCCTGGAAATCCTGACTTATATGGTAAATTTAACAGAGCCTGGGATCAAGATGGTACTTCTTCAAACGCCAGGTTAAGACCCTGGCTCGATCCTACCGGAACCGGTGTAACCTCACTGGATGGCAGCTATGACCCTTGTGCCTCACAACCGGTTACTTATTGCGAAGCCACTTCAATTACCTGTGACGAGTATATTAGCAATGTTACTATAGGTGGAATTTCAAATAATTCCTCTTGTAACATGTATGACCTTTACTGGGAAACGTCTCCTTTCCAGCTTTCATCTGTTTCTTCTTATCTGTTAGAAGTAACCACAGACCTTGTCGCTGGAGGAGGAATTGGTCATGATGGCGATCAGATTGCTGCCTGGATTGACTGGAACAGAAATGGCGATTTTACCGATAGTAATGAGTTAATTTTATCGCATACAATCAACACAGCTACCTCAAGCATGCCCCTGCAAACCTTTGTTAATATGCCTGCAGATGCTATTAACGGGGAAACCAGAATGAGAGTAAGAGTGATGCACAATACAACAATAGAGGGAATAATTTCGCCATGTGGTACTTCTCAATTTGGGGAAGTAGAAGACTATATTCTTAATTTAACTGAAGCGCCAACGGCAATTAATCAGGAGAATGTTGGGTCCTTTACCATTTTTCCTAATCCGGCAACCGGTAAAGTATTTATCGATTTGGGAAGTAATAACATTGAGCAAACTCAGGTTTCAATTATGGATCTTACTGGCCGTACTATCATTAATAAAACACCTACAAATCAATTGGTTGAATTCAACCTTGAAAAGGAATCAAAGGGAATTTATTTGGTTAAAGTCAGATCAGGAGATCAGGTAACCTTAAAGAAAGTAGTGCTTCACTAAATTTTAGTCTCTGCTAAGTTTAAATGCCACAGTGCTAACTCTTGATGTGGGTATTCCTGAAATGGTTTCTTTTAGTATTAACTGCTGACTTTTTTTATCCTCAAAAACAGTTTTCATATTCTTTATTTCTGCAGCCGGAATATAGTTTAAATGTGCATGGTCAAGAATATCTTCCGCATTCAAGCCGGATATTCTTTCTTCAAGGAGTGTTTTTAATTCGGTTCTGTTGTTAACCCTGTCTTTGTTGGAAATAAATCGCTTATCGGTGATAAATTGAGCTAAATCCAAATATTCCATCAAAGCACCAAACTGCTTATTACTTCCAATTGCAAACGTAATTTGAACCTTATCTTTTGTCAAAAATAATTCTCCGTAAGGCGCGATATTGGGATGTAAACTGCCAATAGGTTGTGCAATATGCTGTGCCATCAACCAATTACTGGCCTGATTAGCTAAAGAACAGACAGCAGCATTATACAGTGACACATCAACTTTTGTCCCTAATCCATCTTTCATTCTATTGATCAAAGCAATCAATATACCTTCTTTTAGCTGATGCGCTGCCAAAACATCAATTAGTGCAACAGGCATTTTAACCGGGCCGGAATCCGAAGTACCATTCATTGACATATATCCCGTTTCGGCCTGCAAAATTAAGTCATATGCTACCCTGTCACTATCTGTCCCAAATCCACTGATTGCAGCATAAATTAATCCCGGATTCAATGACTTTAGACTTGTATAATCAAGGCCAAACTTAAAATCATCTCCCTTTTTAAAATTAGTGATCAAAATATCAGCCTCCTTTACCAAATCAACCACATATTCCAGATCAGTAAAATCTTTGAAATTACGAAATTCGTATTTCTTCTTATAGTTTACTGAAGAAAAATAAGCCGATACATTACTCTCCTTTGATTCATTGGGTAACTTCCACGATCTTGTAACATCTCCTCCAATCAGTTTGTGTTCAATTTTTATCACCTCTGCCCCCAACTCCGAAAAAAACATACCAACAGCTGGTCCTGCCAAAACACTCGCAATTTCAACTACTTTTAAACCTTCAAATTCTGATGTTTGCTGCATATAATTCATTTTCTTTGATTGTTTCAGGTATTCCCTTAAAACTTAATTGTGTTTTTTAGATGGATTTAACACTCCAAACTTATAGTCACCCGGTTAATAAATAGGTAATTTGATAATCACTTTTGTTCCTCCTGACTTTCCATCTTTATTATTCACCTGAAACGGTCCTATAATCATTAGTTTATCACCATTGATTTTTCTCAAGAGTTCTATCCTATTTGCAGTAATTTCCATCCCCTGCGACTTATGATCTCCGTTAAAATTATCTTTTTGATTAAGGCTGTCATCAATCCCTACCCCATTATCTTCCACCTCAAAAATAATTGAATCGTTCTCTTCTTTAATGGATACCTTTATCGATCCTTTTCCTTCCTTAGGCAAGACACCATGAATAATACTATTTTCAACAAAAGGTTGTAATATCATTGAAGGTACGTTTATCATTTCTTCATCAATACTGTCTTCGACACTGACTTCATAATCAAATTTTTCGTTGAACCTCATTTTTTCTAATGTCAGGTACAAATTAATTCTTTCCAGTTCTTCATTCAAACTAACCAGGAAATTTGGTTGTGTGGAACTGTCCAGGTTCTTCCGAATCAGTTGGGCAAAATTTGACAAAAACTTATTAGCCGATTTCTTATCAGAACTATTGATAAAATACTGAATTGAATTCAGGGAATTAAAAATGAAATGACGATTCATACTGGCATTTAGTGACCGTTGTTCGAGGTTTCTTAACTTATTTTCATATACTAATCGTTCATTGTCTTTTTTCTGCCTGACATCCTTAAGCCTGAGGCGAAGCAAATAGTATATGATTATCATTACACCTATTAATATCAAAGAAATGAACCACCAGGTTTGCCAATAAGGCGGACTAATGATTAATGTTAATTCAACTGGCTCTGTCCACTCAAGATTTTTATTAGCTGCCATTACCTGAAACTGATATGTTCCCGGACTAATGAATGAATAATTTGCACTGTTTTCAGTCGAAACCGCTGACCAATCCTCCTCCGCTCCCACCAAACGGTATTTGTAGTATACACTTTCCGGATTCTTATTGTTAATCCCGATAAAATCAAAAGTGACATGATTTTTCTTGAACGGAAACCTGATTTCCTCAGGCACACCGGAAGCCTTCATTCCCTGTGTTTCATATTCATTAAAATCAAAATTTTCTTTAAACAGCCTGATACCTGTAATCGATAATTGCGGTAATTGATATGAAAACAATGACGAATTTAGTAAAGGATTAATTTGAACTAATCCGCTTGATGTTCCGATCCATATATTCCCCTGCAAATCTTCATACAGGGCATTTAAATTACACTCCATATCAACCATTCCTTCAGATGTGGTATAGTGAAACGTTATTGGGTCTTTTTCAAACGGATTTTGATTTGACAATAAATAAGCTCCATTAGTTGTACTTATCCATATTCTGTCAGATCTGTCTGTTATGATTCCCATGATGTTTTTCGCTTTATAACTTGAGTTATCCAGATCAAACACCTTTGTTTTTAGGTCCGGAGAAATGATATACAACCCATTTGTTGTACCCACCCATAAATTCTCATGAGAATCTATACAAAGCGTATTCACATTTTCTTCGGGCAACTCCAAATGGTTATAATCCTTATTGGTTGATTTAAGGTCATGCCAGTATAAACCATTAATTGTACCTAAAAAGATCTTATCCTTTGAAAACGCAATCTTCCTGATATCATAAGTTCTGTCCTGAAGCAGGTGTTCCAATTCTTTACTGGTCTTATTATAAGACCATAATCCCGAACTTCCTCCAAAATACAACTCATTTCCATTCTGATGTATCGTTCTGATTCTTCCGGTAATATCATCTATGTGATCAGTATTTAATAGTTCATTCCCTTTAAGACAACAAACGCCTCCACTGGTACCCAGCCAGCAATTGTCTTCGTCATCAATAAAAGTACCCCAAACCGAATTTCTTTTTAATCCATTATTATTATCAAAAGATCCTAAAAGGTGATCAGAAAATACATTTACACCTTTGTCGTAAGTTCCAAATACAAATTCTCCACTCTTATATTGGGCAATCGTCATCACAATATCTGAAGTTAACCCTTCCTTAATTCCATAACTCATAATCGACTTCCCCGAAAACTTCAATAATCCTTTTCCTGAGGTTGCAATCCATATATTGCCCTCATTGTCTTTTGAGACTTTTCGAATTGCATTTATGGTCAACCCATTACTTTGATCATAAAACTTTTCAACACCATCAATAACTTCAATCATTCCAAAGTCACTGGCTCCAAGTATGCCTTCTTCATCAACATAAATACTTCTTAATGGAATAAGGTCTATTGGATAACGCTTAATAGCATTAGAATCTTCCCGATCCAAAGGATATTCAAAACTGATGATCCCTTCGTTAAACGTAGACAGGTTAATTTGATTTTCAAATATTTTAAAATCACTGATGATAAACTCATTAGAGGCTTCTATCTCGAAATGAACAAGTGTATCAATATCAAGAATGTATAGTCCGCTATTTGTGGCACAAAACAAAACAGAATCTCCCATATGATCTAACGCCCGTAATCTCAGGTCTTCAACAGGAGACACTACTTCCTCAAACTCCAGTCCGTTAAACTTAACAATACCATTATTCGATAACAGGTAAATGGTATCATTATATTCGGTAACATCTCTTACATATTGAGATTCCTTAAAGTAATAAGATTTAAAACCATTTTGGTTATCAAAAAGAGAAAGTCCGTTTGCAGTGACCACCCATACTTTATCATCATGCGATACCATGATGTGGTCAATTTCATTATCTGCCAAGCCATCATCAACAGAATAATTCTCAAATGAAAGCCCGTTAAATTTACTCAACCCCGTTTCTGTTCCAAGCCATAAATTACCTAATTTATCCTGACAAATATCGGTTACCTGAGATTGGGCCAACCCTTCCTTTACACCATACGAAATAAAATTATACTGCTGAGCAAAGCTATTAACATAGACAAAAATGATCAGGCATAAACTTATTATTCTCAATTTAAAGCTGTTTTAATGTTTTTACAAAGCTTGACACCCGGTTTCTTGCAACCGGTAAAATTACACCGTTTTTCAAAACAGCCATATGACCGTCATCATTCATATACTCCTTTAGAGACTCAAGACTGATGATATGAGACTTGTGAATCCGGTAAAACTCATTTGGGTTAAGAATACTTTCATACACTTTTAACGTTCGTGTATCCAAATAGCGTTTTCCATCTGTAAAATACAACATAGTACAGTTCCCTGAAGCTTCAAGATGTACAATATTTTTAGTTTCTATTAACTTAATACCTTTGGTATGACTAATCGCTATTTTTTTACCGTAACCATTACTCTTCAGGTTAGACGACAAATTCTTTATGGTATCAAAATAAGTTGAATAATTTTCAGGTAAATCAGAAAACAAAGTTTTTGCTTCCTTAACCTTGTCAACTGCATTAACCAGCTCATCAACATCAATAGGTTTTAAAACATAGTGAATAGCATTTGCATTAAATGCTTTAAGTGCATAATCTTTAAACGCAGTAACAAAAATTACAAAAAAGTCACGCTTCTCAATTGATTCTAATAATTCAAACCCTTCTGCCCCTCTTGGCATTCTGATGTCCAGAAAAATAACATCCGGGTGTAATGTTTCAATCATTTTTTTTGCTTCAACAATATTTGCCGCCTGTCCGATTATTTCTACGTCCTGGCAATTATCATTTAACAACATTTCAAGATTTTTTCTGGCTAAATCTTCATCATCAATTAATAGCGCGCTTAAACTCATTCAATAGTAAATTTTGGTATAGTGTAAATATACGAAATTACCTCATTCTTTAATTACCATTAAATTTGAATATGGTACATTTCACTAAATAAAGAAATCAGCATATTGTATTATGGTAAAGTAATTTAAATAAATATTGTAATTTTTGATCATCAAAACCTATTATCATGAAGAAACAATTACCTAACAGAAAAATTTGGATTTTCAACGACACTGGAAACTAACCAAAATGAAAAACAAAAAAAGCTGAACAAATGTTCAGCTTTTTTTTGCTTAATTCCTTCGGCCATTATTGGCTGGGGTCCTATTACCATTCCCTTGTCCTCCTGGCGATTTAGACCTATTGCTGCCCTGGTACTGTATCACATAAGTAATACTTGAATCACCACAAGCATTTTCAGCTTTTATTTTTATGTTATTTGCTCCAGCTGTCATATTAGCAACAGAAACTGTCACCTGATTCAGACCGGCATTAAATGTAAACGGAATAGTAGTTCCATTATTTGTCACCTTTATTTCACTCGAATTAGAAACGTTGGTTACTTTAGCAGTCAAAACAAAAACCGAGTTTGAAGTTGTCACATTTAAATTAGTTGGATACCCAATTTTAACGGAAGGTGTTTTACAGGTAGTTGCCGTAACTGTTATTGTACGAGTTGTATTACCACAATTATTTGTACCTATTAATTGAATGGTGTTTTTACCTTCTTTCAAGGTAAGATTTGCGGTAACCAATCCAGTTTTAGCATTAAAATTAACTGTTTTTAATACCCCGTTAACCTTTAACTGAATGTTTCTCACAGAACCTACTCCGGTAACTGTTCCGTTAAATGCATAACTCAGAGTGGATACACTTAAGTTCGTATTATTAATCTTAACTGCAGGTTTTATACATTGATTTCTGGTAATTTTATAGGTTAATACTGAACGTCCACATGCATTAACAGCCTCAATAACTAAGGTATTTAAGCCCAGTTTTAAATTATTTGCATTAACTGATACTTTTTTAGAAGATATTGAATAAGTAAATGCAACGGCTTTCCCATTTAATTTAACACTCAACTCACTTTTAGATGCTACACCCTGTGCAACTGCAACAATATTGTAATTTGCATTAGTAGTAGATACAGTTAATGTATTTGGAACTGATTTAACCAAAACAGGCTTAGTACATGGGTTGGCAACCACAACCAATGAGGCACTGCTGTTTCCACATGAATTCTGAGCACTCAATGTAATTGTGTTTTTTCCGGAAATCAACTGAAGATTAGCTGTTATTACTTTAGTTTGTGTATTAAAATTAAATGGTACCGTTTTACCGTTTAATTTTAAAGTAATACCAGATTTACCAGTCATTTGTAAAGCTGAACCAGAAAGTGAGTAACTTAATGAGGTGACATTAGTATTTTTATTTGTAATACTAACTACCGGCTTTAAACACTGGTTTCTTGTAATTTTATAAGTGATATTTGATCTACCACAGTTATTAGTAACCTCAATCAACACCGTATTTAATCCTATTTTCAAATTGTTCACCACCACTTTTACCTTTTTGGTAGAAGTATTGAAGCTAAACGGAATACTTGATCCATTCAGTTTTACACTAATCTGACTATTGTTCGTAATCGAACTTGTTAATGCTTCAATGGTATAACTGCTGTTTGTTGTACTAACAGCCAGGCTTGAAGGATTACTTTGTTTGATTGTAGGTGCAACACAAGGATTCGAAGTTACCGTAATCGACTTACTGGCATTGCCACATGAATTAGACGCTGACAATAAAATAGTATTCGAACCACTCTTCAGAGTCAGGTTAGCAGTTAATACCTTGGTTACAGCATTGAAACTAAAAGGCACCGTTGAACCATTTAACTTTAAGCTGATGCTATTACTATTACTCACATTAGCAACTGTTGCAGTATATGAAAAACTGTTTGTAGTAACTGTGGTACCATTACCGGAAACTGTAAGTACTGGTTGTAAACACTGATTTCGCGTTATCTTATAAGTGATGTTTGATTTTCCACAGTTATTAGTAACTTCAATCAACACTGTATTTAATCCTATTTTCAAATTGTTAACAACCACCTTTACCTTTTTGGTAGAAGTATTGAAGCTAAACGGAATACTTGATCCATTCAGTTTTACACTGATTTGGTTATTGTTCGTAATCGAACTTGTTAATGCTTCAATGGTATAACTGCTGTTTGTTGTACTAACAGCCAGACTTGAAGGATTACTTTGTTTAATTGTAGGTGCAACACAAGGATTCGAAGTTACCGTAATCGACTTACTGGCATTGCCACATGAATTAGAGGCTGACAATAAAATAGTATTCGAACCACTTTTCAGAGTCAGATTGGCAGTTAACACCTTAGTTACAGAGTTAAAGCTAAAAGGAACCGTTGAGCCATTTAGTTTTAAACTAATGTCATTACTATTGCTCACATTAGCAACTGTTGCAGTATATGAAAAACTGTTTGTAGTAACTGTGGTACCATTACCGGCAACTGTAAGTACTGGTTGTAAACAAGGGTTTCTTGTGATTTTATAAGTGATATTTGATCTACCACAATTATTAGTAACCTCAATCAACACTGTATTCAATCCTATTTTCAGATTATTAACAACCACCTTTACCTTTTTGGTAGAAGTATTGAAGCTAAACGGAATACTTGACCCATTCAGTTTTACACTAATCTGACTATTGTTCGTAATCGAACTTGTTAATGCTTCAATGGTATAACTACTGTTTGTTGTACTAACAGCCAGACTTGAAGGATTACTTTGTTTGATTGTAGGTGCAACACAAGGATTCGAAGTTACCGTAATCGACTTACTGGCATTGCCACATGAATTAGAGGCTGACAATAAAATAGTATTCGAACCACTTTTCAGAGTAAGGTTAGCTGTTAATACCTTAGTTACAGAATTAAAGCTAAAAGGAACTGTTGAACCATTTAGTTTTAAACTAATATCATTGCTATTGCTCACATTAGCAACTGTTGCAGTATATGAAAAACTACTTGTAGTAACTGTGGTACCATTACCGGCAACCGTAAGTACTGGTTGTAAACAAGGGTTTCTTGTGATTTTATAAGTGATGTTTGATCTACCACAGTTATTAGTAACCTCAATCAATACTGTATTCAATCCTATTTTCAGATTATTAACAACCACCTTTACCTTTTTGGTAGAAGTATTGAAGCTAAACGGAATACTTGATCCATTCAGTTTTACACTGATTTGGTTATTGTTCGTAATCGAACTTGTTAATGCTTCAATGGTATAACTGCTATTTGTTGTACTAACAGCCAGACTTGAAGGATTACTTTGTTTAATTGTAGGTGCAACACAAGGATTCGAAGTTACCGTAATCGACTTACTGGCATTACCACATGAATTAGAGGCTGACAATAAAATAGTATTCGAACCACTTTTCAGAGTCAGGTTAGCAGTTAATACCTTAGTTACAGAGTTAAAGCTAAAAGGAACTATTGAACCATTTAGTTTTAAACTAATGTCATTACTATTGCTCACATTAACTACGGTAGCAGTATATGAAAAACTGTTTGTAGTAACTGTGGTACCATTACCAGCAACTGTAAGTACTGGTTGTAAACAAGGGTTTCTTGTAATTTGGTATTCTAATTTAGCTGAACCACACTTATTATTAATATTGATTTTTATCCTGTTAAGACCAATATTCAATGAAGATACAGCAACAGTAATTTGATGTGTTGAACTGTTATAAGTGAACGGAATTGTACTACCGTTATTAGTAACAGAAATATCCTGTTGAGAAAGTACCCCCGTTTCGTTCACTATTATGGTATAATTTGCAGCAGTAGTAATCTGAAGCAGACCAACAGGTGAAACTGGAGTTAACTGAGGTACAATACAAGGATTTGCAGTAACACTTAACTGTTTCGATTCTGTACCACAAGTATTTTTTCCGGTTAATTCAATATTATTTACTCCCTGATTTAATGTCATGAATGCAGATACAATTCCAGTACCAGTATTGAAATTAAAAGGTATTGAGTTACCATTCAACTTCAAAGTAATATCATTTGAATTAGATACGTTGGCAACGCTTCCGGTAAAGTTATACTGCAAGTTGGTAACCGAAGTGTTTGTATTATTAATTGTAATAACAGGATCAGTACATGGTGTATATATTAATATGAATGTCGATCTGTTAGTCCCGCAATTATTGGTCACTTTTATTTCCAAACTGTTTGTTCCCTGATTCAAGGTAACTGCCCTGTTAGCAATTTGAGTTGTTGAATTAAACGACATTGTACCCTGTAAAACACCATTTAATGTCAATTCAACAATAGTTCCCGGAATATGATTATTGATTTGGGCTTCAATATTCTGATTTGGGGTACCTACTACTGCATTTGGTTGTGGTGCTACGTAACCAACCGTTGGAGATGTACATGGATTATTCGGTTTTGTATAATTAATTACTGTCGTTTTTGCATCACTTCCTGAAGCATTTGTCACTTCAATTTCAAATACGTTTGAACCATTAACAAGTGTTGCAAGATATGTTATTGTACTATTTGCAAATGAATAATCAGCGCTATTGATTACGTTACCGTTTTGTTTAAAAACGATTTGATTTTTAGAACTGATATTGGTAGTAACAGCCTGTACATTAAACGGATTACCATTAGCTGTGAATGGACTATAACCAGGGTTGGTAAAATTAACCGTTGGTGGATTCACAATAACCTGCGGTCTGTAAATTACTATTGTTGATGCCTGATCCTGACCATCATTATTTGTTCCAACAATTTCAATGGTATTTGATCCCTTTATAAGGTTAGCATTAAATCTAACTTCCTTAGTCCCCTGATTAAATGTAAACACTGAAGTAGGTACACCATTAATTCTTACCACTACATTATTTTTAGAATTAACATGCAATGCTGTTCCTACAATCTGAATGGAAGGATTAGAAGTTGTATAAGGGCTGGTACCAGGTGTAGTAATTGTAACTATTGGTGGTTGAACCGTTCTGATTTTTTTATAAATCACTACAGTACTGGCCACATCCTGACCATAAGCATTAGTTCCCTTAACCTCAATTGTATTAGGCCCCAGATTTAATGGAGCATTAAAACGAATGGTTTGATTCCCGGAGTTATAGCTAAAGTTACTATGAGGATTACCATTAATTTTTACACTAACATTTTGCTTAGAATTCACATGCAACACTTCAGCATCAACAGTAATCACATTATTCGAAACTGTTATTGGATTTACTGAAGGATTCGTGATTGTTACTTTAGGTGGTAACGGTTGTTCTTTCTTATAAATAATTATAGTTTCATCCTGAGCTTGCCCAAATTGGTTCACACCTTTAATTACAAATCTGTTTTGCCCCTCAATCAGATTCACCTGACTTTGAAATGCATCAGTATTGGCATTATAATTAAATGCCTGAATCCCGTTATTGTTTTGCGTAAACGTAATATTACCTGCCCCATCAACAAAGTGAATGGTTGCTGTAAGGTTATAGGTATTAGTATTCACTGTAATTGGTGAACGCTTTGGTTGATTAATAATGACAACCGGTGGTTTTCCTTTTACAGGCGTTTGAGGATTAACAATATTATCATCTTTATCATCCTCTTTTACAACATTTGATCTGTGTTTTCCTCCTCTCAGGTAAAACTTTATTCCGGCCGTAGTAATATGATACCTGTCATTTAAATCAGACCGCTCACCAGTATTGAATGTATTGGTCAATGCATCAAAATCATTATTTCGTGTCCATGTTGTTCTGTGTAATAATGAAAACGCTACATTAGGTCCAAGCTGACGCTCGATTCCCAAACCAAAGCTTGGCATCCAATCTGTGTTTTCAACTACTTTTGACTCGTAGTCTTCATTAAATTCAACTATACTAAATAAGTCAGATTCTGCCTTGATCTGAGTATTATCAAGATTATCATAGAAATCCACCCGTGTTGCATATCTATTATAACCTATTCCTCCAAGTACAAAGAAATTCCACCCTGTATTCTCTCTCAAACGATTAGTGTTTAACTTCAATTCTAAACTCCAGTCATTCACCCAGGTATGAAAATTAGGCGCGTATCTACCATACGCCGTATTGTATTCATTGATCTGTGTTAATGTAGTTCCATTACCTAAAACATCTAATGAAGTTGGTGTACTAAAATTATACGCAGTTTGAGAAGCTCCCTTAAATGAGCCTAATAAATACCTTAGTTGAAGATCCAGACTTAATAATCTGTTGGGCTTCATACCAAAGGAATAACCAAAGGTAAAACCTCCAGCTCCACGAAACATACTGTTAAAATCTACCTCGGTTCGTGTATGATAGGTTGCCCCAACATTGAACCCCAAATAAAACCTCGAATGGGTATCGTAATCGACTTTTCCCTGACCTAAGGCAGAAAAAAAGCTCACTACTACAAATAAAAATAAAGTGTAAAGATTTTTCATAAGCGAAGAATTAATGTGTTATAGGTGACATTACATTTTTCGTACCAAAGATAAAAAAAGCTCGCAAACAGCCTCATTATCACAACACAAATTCAACGCTATTGTTTTTATTAATTATTTAATTATCAGAAGCTTAAATCGAAGGTTGTTTTTTATATTTAATTTACAGTAATTCGTTGGCTAAATTCGCCAGTTCTGATCGCTCTCCTTTTTCGAGTTTTATGTGCGCAAATAATTTGTTTCCTTTTAGCCGATCAATCAGGTAAGATAATCCATTACTATTTTCATCAAGGTAAGGAGTGTCGATTTGATGAACATCTCCCGTAAATATAATTTTTGTCCCTTCTCCGGCTCTTGTAATTATAGTCTTTACTTCATGAGGTGTCAAATTCTGAGCTTCATCTACAATAAAAAATACGTTTGACAAACTACGTCCCCGAATAAAGGCCAATGGCATAATTACCATCCGGTTATCCTCCTGAAGATCCTCAATTTGCTTATATTTTTTTTCGCTTGAACGGTATTGGTTTTTGATATAAGTCAGGTTATCAAATAAGGGCTGCATATAAGGGTTAATTTTCTCGTTAGCATCACCCGGCAAATAACCAATATCCCTATTACTCAATGGTACAATTGGACGGGCCAATATAATCTGATTAAATTTATTTCTTTGCTCAATTGCGCTTGCCAGTGCTAACAAGGTTTTTCCTGTCCCTGCTACGCCCTGCAATGTAATTAATTTAATTTCTTCATTCATTAATGCGTTAACTGCAAAAGTTTGTTCCGCATTCTTTGGCTTAACACCATAAACATATTGTTTCTCAACCTTTTCAATTCTGTTTTTTAAGCAGTTAAAAAACACTAAACTCGAAGATTTACCATTTTGCAAAATAAAAAATTCATTATTAACAGGATTATCTCCTAAAACAGAGAGATCTTCAGAAAATCCTTGCCTGTATATTTCCTGAATTAAATCTGACTCCACTTCCCGAATAATATTGGCTCCTTTTATGATTTTATTGACATCATTAATTTTACCAGACTGATAATCCTGTGCAACCACGGCCAATGCCTTAGCTTTTAATCTCAGGTTAATATCTTTGGTTACCATCACAATCTCTTTGTCGGGCAAACGCTCCTTTAAGCTCAGGGCTGCGTTTAAAATTTTGTGATCAGCCTTTGCATCACCATATATTACTGTTGCATCCTGATCCTTGATCTCAGAATGTAGAATAATCTTTATCTTCCCTTTTCCTTCTCCTCCCAGTGGGATCCAATCATCCAAAGTACTTTCATTTGAAAGTTTATCTAAAAACCGGATAAATCCTCTGGCTTCAAAATTTTTAGTATCATTCCCTTTTTTAAAATTGTCCAGTTCTTCCAAAACAGGGATAGGGATGGCAATATCATGTTCATCAAAATTATGAATTGCATTGTGGTCGTGCAAAATGACTGAAGTGTCAATAACAAATACTTTTTTGGCTTTTTTACTTTTTGACATATTTTGTGAGATCTAAATTTGATTTTCGTTTAATTTAGTTAATAAATAAGTCAAAAATTAAACTTTTAGCCATCATTTAGAAACAATTATTTTTTAATAACTTTTTAACTTTTTTTTGACAAAAACGTTATCCATTTTTTTGTTAATTTTGCATTAAAATTTAATGAAATGATTATCAATTTTTGAAATATTGGGAACATTATTCCCTAACAAATAAATTTTGAGAATCGAACGATATTAATACTATACTCTCGTGAAAAAATTACTATTCATCCCGGCCTTTCTGATTTTTGTTTCCTGTGGAAGCAATGAAAAAATTGACGACAAAACCCCATCAACTGATAACAATTCAATTGCACAAGCTGACATTACCGAAGCCCCCACTCCAAATGCACAATGTGAATTAATAGTAGAGGGAATGACCTGTGAAATAGGATGTGTCAGAACAATTAAAAGCCATTTATCTAAAATGGACGGTATTACATTTAACGTGATTGATTTTAACCCTGAAAGGACTGAAGATTTTGTTACTGTTCAATTTGACTCGAATCAGGTAAGTTTAGCTGATGTTACTGATGAAATTGAAGGTATTGCACAAGGCATTTATGACGTTACCGAAAGCAAAGTTGTACAATACGACCAATCCTTAACTACAGAATGATTTGTTAAGCTACAATGAAATAAAGCATAAAAAAATACTTATTTCACCTCTTGACTGGGGGTTTGGGCACACGACAAGGTGTGTTTCAATTGTTAGAACACTTCTCAGGAATAATAATTCAATCATTTTTGCTGGAAACCAAAAACAATGTGAATTTTTTGCCAGTGAATTTGATAATGTTAAAACTGTTGACTTACAGGGATACAACATTCGGCTGAACTCCAAAAGATCAACCTATCTTCAGATAGCTGTTCAAATTCCAAAATTTTTCCTTTCGAAATTGCGGGAATACTACTGGCTCAAACGTTTTATCAAAACAAATCCTGTTGATCTGATTATTTCAGACAATCGATACGGTTTTTACTCTCGTGTAATTCCTTCAATTTTAATTACACACCAAACTAATCCCAAAATTCCGTTTGGACAAAAATGGATTAGTACAAAAATTCAATCGTGGATTAATCGCTTCAACACCTGCTGGATTCCGGATGATAAAACAATCGCCCTATCAGGAGAACTCAGTCAGCATAAACTCAAAATCCCGGTTGATTACATTGGCCTTCTTTCCAGGTTTACCTTTCAAAAAGAAACCCAAAAACTATACGACTTTCTTTTTATTATCAGTGGCCCTCAGCCAGAATCAGCCCGATTTCTTAATCAAATAGTAACTCTTGCCAATCAAAACAATTCAGATCACATCTGTATTGTCAGCAATAACAAATACAGTTCTCACAATAATCAAAATATTACATTTATTCAATCTCCGGACACCCATTCACTTGAGTTACTAATTAACCAATCAAGGGAAATTATTTCAAGGTGTGGTTATACCAGTTTAATGGAATTGTTTGATATACTTGATCAATCTATTCTTATCCCAACCAAAGGGCAATACGAACAAATTTACCTTTCAAAACTACATCAAACCGTACCATTACAACACAGCAATAAAATGATTCAGAAGTTATTGGAAATTTAATGTCTACGGACCACAATCACACCCGTTATCAAATTCGATTTTTACCCAGGGTAAAATAGCCTTAATCACTGTTTTTGTATTATGGCTAAAATTGATTCCCCTTAAATCTAATGTTTTCAACTTTTTCAGACGTGAGAATGTGTCTGGCAGCTCACTAATTGGATTATCCCAAAGATCCAAATACTCGAGCTCAGTTAATTGACCAATACAATTCGGTATAAATTCAATTTCATTCCTACCTAAATTTAATGATTTCAAACCGGTACAGCTACATATCCCTACAGGAAACCGAACCAAATCGTTTTTTTCAGCATTCAACACCTCTAACTCTGTTAATGCTTTAATTCCTATAGGAATAGTTTTTAAATTGTTTTTTGAAATATCAAGTGTCTTTAAACTTGTAAACCGGCAAATATCCTGAGGAAAACTATCTAATTTCTGCTTACTCAGATTCAAATGAAGTACGGAATCAACAGGCACTTGTAGTGCAGCCTCTACAGAGTAAAAAACACCATTTTCCTGACCGATTGAGTGATCAGACCAAAGCGTGATTATGCATAATAGTGCGACAATCTTTTTCATCCTTTTCCAATTGTTGTCTCAAGCTTTCAACAGAGTCAAAACTCATTTCTGACCTAATATACTCAATAAATTCCACCTGAATCTCCTCCTCATAAATATCCCCTGAAAAATCAAATATATTAACTTCCACCCTTTTTTCTCCATCTTGCGCAACTGTAGGCCGAATGCCAATATTCAGCATACCATAATAAATATTCTGACCAATTAAAACCCTGACAGCATAAGCGCCGTTAGCAGGAATTAACTTGTAGGGCTCAAGCTTCAGATTAGCAGTAGGAAAGCCTATTTTAGTACCGATTCTATCTCCCTTCACAACTGTTCCGGTCACCTTATAGAACTCTCCTAAGAACTGATAAACAGACTTCAAATCTCCCGATTGTAAAGCTTTCCTGATTTTTGTTGAACTGATATTAGTATCTTCTTTAATCAATGCAGCAATTTCACAAATTTCAAATCCATATAAGGGGGCCAGTTCCTTTAGGTTTTGCATTGATCCCTCTCTGTTTCTGCCAAAATGATGATCATAACCAATCACCAATGTATGCAACCCTAAAGTATTTACCAAAATGTCTCTGATAAACTGAGTTGCACTTAATCTTGAAAAAGATTTACTAAACGGATAAACAATCAGGTGATCTATGCCTAATTCACGAAACTTTTCAACACGTTCATCAATGGTTTGAATTAACTCCAGATTATGGTCATCAGGATGTAAAACCATTCGAGGATGGGGATGAAAAGTGAACACTACCGACTCCCCCTTAACCTCCTGAGCTTTAGATTTTAAAAACTCTACTATCTTGATGTGCCCAAGGTGTAAACCATCAAATGTTCCAATCGTTATTACAGGCTTTTTAAACTGAGGAATTTGTTCTAAATCGGTATAAATTTTCACTCTAAATTCAGATTTGTTGACAAAGTTATAGAAAAAATGAGGAAGAATTTATGGTAATAGAATAAAAAGAACTATTTTTGCACCCAAATTTGAAAACACATTAAAATTAATATATAATGTCTAATGTAAATGGTAAAATCTCGCAAGTAATTGGTCCTGTTGTGGACGTAAGCTTTGAGAAGGGAGCAAAACTTCCAAATATTTTAGATGCTTTGGAAATTAACAAAGCTGACGGCGGTAAAGTTGTTTTAGAAGTTCAAAAACATGTTGGTGACGATACCGTACGTGCTATTGCAATGGATTCATCTGATGGTTTCACCAGAGGAATGGATGTAGTAGCAACTGGTTCTCCAATTAAAATGCCTACTGGTGATGTAATTAAAGGTAGACTTTTTAATGTAACTGGTAATGCAATTGACGGTTTGGGAGACATTGATGCTGCAGGAGGAATGTCAATTCACAGAGACGCTCCTAAATTTGAGGAGTTATCAACTGCTACCGAAGTACTATTTACAGGAATTAAAGTTATCGACTTGATTGAGCCTTACGCTAAAGGGGGTAAAATTGGATTATTTGGTGGTGCTGGTGTAGGTAAAACCGTATTAATTCAGGAGTTGATTAATAATATTGCAAAGGCTTATTCAGGATTATCAGTATTTGCAGGAGTTGGTGAAAGAACAAGAGAAGGAAATGACCTTTTAAGAGAGATGTTGGAATCAGGAATTATCACTTATGGTGATGAGTTCATGGAAGACATGGAAAAAGGTGGATGGGATTTATCCAAAATTGACAAAGAAAAATTAAAAGAATCAAAAGCAACTTTCGTATTCGGACAAATGAATGAGCCTCCGGGAGCGAGAGCAAGAGTTGCTTTATCAGGATTAACATTAGCTGAGTATTACAGAGATGGAGAAGGGGACGGAAAAGGATCTGATATCTTATTCTTCGTTGACAATATCTTTAGATTTACGCAAGCAGGTTCTGAGGTATCAGCCCTATTAGGTCGTATGCCATCAGCGGTAGGTTACCAACCAACATTGGCCACTGAGATGGGAGCTATGCAGGAGAGAATTACCTCAACTAAAAACGGTTCAATCACTTCAGTACAGGCTGTATATGTACCTGCGGATGACTTAACTGACCCGGCACCAGCAACTACATTTGCCCACCTTGATGCAACAACAGTATTGTCAAGAAAAATTGCTGAGTTAGGTATTTACCCTGCGGTTGACCCGTTAGATTCTACTTCAAGAATCTTAACGCCGGAGATCGTTGGTGATGAGCACTACGACTGTGCACAAAGAGTTAAATTAACACTACAACGATATAAAGAATTACAGGATATCATTGCTATCTTAGGTATGGATGAGTTATCTGAAGAAGATAAATTAGTTGTACACAGAGCAAGACGTGTTCAAAGATTCTTATCTCAACCATTCCACGTTGCTGAGCAATTTACTGGGTTGGCAGGAGTATTAGTTGATATCAATGATACGATTAAGGCATTTAACATGATCATGGACGGTGAAATGGACAAATATCCTGAAGCTGCATTCAACCTTAAAGGTGGAATCGAAGATGTGATTGAAGCCGGAGAAAAAATGTTAGCTGACGCTTAAAAAATAAAACATGATTTTAGAAGTTTTAACACCTGACGAAGTATTGTTTAAAGGTAATGTATCGCAAGTTATTTTACCTGGTTTGGATGGATCATTTGGTATATTAGACAGCCATGCCTCTTTAATTTCTGCATTAAAAAGCGGAGCTGTAAGAGTTGACCAACCTCAAAACGAAAACAAATCTTTTGACGGAAAATTAAATAAAGAATTTCACGCAGAATCTACTTTCACCTTCGATATTAAAGGTGGTGTTGTAGAAGTGAATGATAATAAAATTTTAGTTTTAGCTGAGTAATTACTGACGCTAAACAGCTTCTTAAAAGGGGATTGTATCCATTGATGCAGCCCCTTTTTTTCTTAGTAGCTGTTAAGCTTTGTTAAATAAACAATTAATCAGGGAAATTATCGTTTAAAAACTGCAGAAATTTAAAAAAAACTTTTCAAATTTGCTTACGTTATCTAATGAGCATTAAAGACCAATTAAATAGCAATAATATTCCAAAACACGTTGCCATCATAATGGATGGTAATGGAAGGTGGGCAAAATCTAAAGGTCAAACCAGACTATTTGGTCATGCCATGGGTGTGGAATCAGTTCGTGAAGCTTTAACAGGTGCAACAGAGTCAGGAGTTGACTATTTAACACTTTATGCCTTCTCTACTGAAAACTGGAACAGACCCAAAGATGAAGTTGATGGTTTAATGGACCTCTTGGTTGACACCATTACCGCTGAAATTGAGGAATTGCACAAAAACAATGTTCAGGTTAAAACAATTGGTGATATTGATCAATTACCGGGCAACTGTGCTGACCGTATGAAGGCCGCTACTCAAAAGACTATTAATAATACAGGTACGACTTTGATTCTGGCATTAAATTACAGCTCTAAACTTGAAATTAAAAATGCAGTTAAACAAATTGCTACTGCGTATAAAAACAATGAAATTTCATTGGATGACGTCACGGATGAATTAATTGATCAAAACCTGTATACTTCAGGAATTCCTCATCCCGAATTACTGATCCGAACCAGTGGAGAAATCAGATTGAGTAACTTTTTATTATGGCAAATTGCCTACAGCGAATTGTACTTTACTGAAAAATTTTGGCCGGATTTTAAAAAGGAGGACTTTTTTAAAGCAATATATGATTATCAAAATAGAGAAAGACGTTTTGGGATGGTCAGTGAACAAATTAACAAAGGATGAAAACTAAATTATTTCTCATATTTTTAATCAGTGTTTTCAGTACAATTTCTGTGGCGCAAATTAACACCAAGGAATTTGATTATCTGTCTCCTAAAAAATATACCATTGCTTCAGTGGTTGTTCAGGGAGTTGATGATTACGACCATGATGCCATCAGAGTAGTATCAGGATTAAATATCGGGAAAGAGGTCACTGTACCGGGAGATGATTTTTCCAAAGCCATCAAAAATCTATGGCAACAGGATTTGTTTTCAAATATTGAAATCGGATACTCTGATATTGACGAAATCAACGAAGAAATATTCCTTTACATTAAACTTCAGGGAAGACCTAAGTTATTCCGTTACAAATTTGAAGGTATAAAAGGATCTGAGGCTGATAAAATTGAAGAAGTAATTGACCTGTATTCAGGAGTAACTATAACTGAACCTTTAAAATTAAATACCCAAAAACAGATCAGAGGTTTTTTTCAGGAAAAGGGGTATTTAAGAACCAGTGTTGAAATCATTGAAACGGTTGATACTTTAAATTATAATTCCAGAGAATTTTTGATCAAAGTTAATAAGGGCAACAGAATTAAAATTCAACACATCAATATTTATGGTAACGAAGACGTGGACTTGAGTCATTATGATTCAAGAGTAAAACGAACAATGGTAGGAATGGGTGTTTCTGATGGTGGATTGCGTAGGGGCATGAAAGACACCAAGCAAAAAGGAATTGCCAGGATATTTTCAAGATCAAAGTTTAACAGAACAGCATACGAAAGAGATAAAAGAGGAATTGTTGAAAAATTCAATGGTATTGGTCTGCGTGATGCCAATATTGTAAGAGACAGTGTTTATGAAATAGATGATAAACATATTGGGATTGACATTTATCTTGAAAAAGGTTCAAAATACTATTTTGGAGACATAGTTTGGGTTGGAAATGGTAAATACAGCTCCGGACTTTTAGACACCATTCTGGGAATAAAAAAGGGTGATGTATTTGATAAAGCACTGTTTCAGCAACGACTTAACGGAAGTGCTGACGGAAGAGACATTGCAGCATTGTATATGGACAAAGGTTATTTGTTTTTTGATGCTGTTCCAATTGAGTCAAACATTACTGACGACAATCATATCAATTATGAAATTAGAATCAGTGAGGGGAAAGAAGCACGGTATGGTGAAATCAGAATATACGGGAACACCAAAACAAATGATCATGTGATTAGAAGAGAATTAAGAACCAAACCCGGAGATTTATTCAGTCGTGCTGATATCATCAGAACACAAAGAGAATTGTCACAACTAGGTTATTTTGACAATGAGCAGTTTCAGGTTTTACCTATCCCTAACCCTTTAAACGGAACAGTTGATATAGAGTACACCGTTGTTGAAAAATCTTCTGACCAGATTGAACTTTCAGGAGGTTATGGAGGAAACAGGCTTATTGGAACTTTAGGTTTGACCTTTACAAACTTCTCTACCAAAAACATATTTAAAAAAGATGCCTGGGCTCCTCTGCCTTCAGGAGACGGACAAAGACTTTCAATCAGAGGTCAGACTTTTGGAAGAGGTTACCAATCTTATAATTTTTCATTTACCGAACCCTGGCTTGGTGGAAAAAAACCAATATCGTTTACCTCTTTTATCAGTCATTCAAATATTTTTACTGCAGGAGCTACGGAAGCCTTAAACACTCAAATTGGCGTAACATCAGTTGGAGTAGGATTAGGATCAAGACTTAAATGGCCTGATGATTTCTTTTCGGCATATGCTGAGATCAACTATTCTTACTATAATCTTCAAAATGCCGGTTCAACTTTTGTTTTTGCTTCAGGATACTCAAACGACATTTCTTTAAATCTGACATTTTCGCGAAACTCAATTGATAACCCAATATTTCCAAGAGGAGGTTCAAACTTTAAGCTATTAACTAAAACCACATTGCCTTATTCACGATTTGATGGTATAGATGATTACTCAGGTTTTACGCAACAGGAATTGTATAAATATGCAGAATATTACAAGATCAAATTAACTGGTGAATGGTATCTGCCAATGTCAAAGAATAAGAAATTGGTATTGGTTCCTAAATTCGGTTTTGGTTTTATGGGTGGTTATTCTTCAGGAAAAGGAAATACACCTTTCCAAAGATTTTACCTTGGTGGAAATGGTTTAAACGGACAGTTTAACTTTGACGGTCGTGAGTTAATTACATTAAGAGGATATGATGCCCAAAGTGGATTAAGTGATGCACTTGGAGACCCTCTGATTGCAAAATACAGTGTTGAGTTAAGATACCCGTTATCATTAAATCCTAATGCCACAATTTATGGTCTGGCATTTGTAGAAGCAGGTAATACCTACTCCGGCTTTAAAACATTCGATCCTTTTAAAGTAAACCGTGCTGCAGGTGTTGGAGCAAGAGTATATTTACCAATGTTTGGTATGTTAGGAGTGGATTTAGCCTGGGGCTTTGATCCGATTGATCAAAATAAAGTTGGTGCCAGTCAGTTAAATCCTTCTATTTTATCTAAAGGGTTTACTTTTGGAATATTCCCTGTGATAGGTGTACAGTTAGGCGATTTATAAATTTTAAAAAAATATCATGTTCAAAAGATTAATTTTATTTGCAATTGTTTTAGTAGGAATGTCAAGTGTTTCACTAGGGCAGAAATATGCTTATGTTGATACCCAATACATTTTGGATAATATTCCGGCATTTCAGGAAGCTCAAACTAAACTGGATGACTATTCGAAAGAATGGCAGGCAGAAATTGAATCTAAATACCAGTTAATTGAACGAAAACGTAAAAGCCTTCAGGCGGAGGAAATCCTGCTTCCTGAAGAAATAAAAAAAGAAAAACAAGCCAACATTACTTTTTTAGAGTCAGAAGCTAAAACTCTACAAAACAAGTATTTTGGTATTAACGGCATGCTCTTTCAAAAAAGAGCTGAATTGATTAAGCCTATTCAGGATGAAATATTCAAAGCCATTCAGGAAATTGCCAGCGAAAAAAAGTATGCCTTTGTTTTTGATAAAGCAAATCAATCAAACCTTCTGTTCGCCGATCCAAGGTATAATATTAGTGACTTAGTGCTTAGAAAAATGGACATTGACGTCAAAAAAAATTAATTTAGGCACGCAATTTGCCTTAACATTAAATAAATGTACATATCTGTTGAACCGTTGGTGAATAATTGATTTATTATCTCTACTTTTGCCAACCCAAAGCAGAAAATTAAAATCGAAACAATGAGAAAATTATTTTTAGCTATAACATTACTTTTAGGTTTAAATGCAGTCTATGCACAAGGAAATCTAAAATTCGCAATCGTTGATTATCAAAAAATAGTGGATAGTCTTCCAAGCAAGATTCAGGCGGATGCTGAAATGAAAGCTTTTATTGAAGAAGGTAGTAAAACCATTGAGGAATTGCAGACTATCCTTGAAAGAGAATATACTGAATATGCTGAAGGTGCTGATACCTTATCAAAATTTCAAAAGGAGAGAATTGAAAAGGATTTAAGAGAGCAACAGGAAATCATCCAGTTAAAGCAACAATCACTTCAACAGGATTTAGAAGTTTATAATGATCGGTTCTATACGCCAATAGAAGAAAACTTCAAGAAAGCAGTGAAAATAGTTTCTACAAAACATAAATTAAACTATGTTATGGAGAAAAGCACACTTTTATACAGCAACGGTGGTATGGATATTACAGCAGAAGTAAAAACTGAATTACTCAGATTAGAAACTGCGCGTTTGGCTGAAGAGTAAAAAACTAAACACAGATAGAATAAAGGTGACCATTTGAGTCACCTTTTTTTATATCTTTACTCTCCGTGAATAAACCCATTGGCATATTTGATTCAGGCATTGGCGGACTAACTGTTGCACATGCGATATCAAAACATTTACCCGAAGAAACAATTGTTTATTTTGGGGATACTGCTCACCTCCCCTATGGTGATAAATCACCTGAATTGATTCACTCTTTTGTAGAAAAAATCAGTCATTTTTTATTGAACCGGGAAAATTGTAAATCGATAGTCATTGCCTGTAATACGGCATCAGCTACTTCGTACAATTATTTAAGGGATAAGCATAAAGGAAGTGTCCCTATTATAAATGTTATCGACCCTATAATTGAGGCGATAGTCGCTGACGGATCACATCAGAAAATAGGACTCATTGCCACAAAAACCACTGTTCAGTCAGGAGTTTATCAGGAAAAAATGGCCCGCCGAAATCCGGATATTGATATGGCTGTTTTGCCAACCCCGCTTCTCGCTCCTATGATAGAAGAGGGTTTTAGTAAGGATAAAATCAGTAGAACGATTATTGAAAACTACCTTAGTCATCCAACGTTTAAAAATATTGATGCTCTGATCCTGGGGTGTACACATTACGTGTTGATCAAGGACGAAATCAATGAGTTTTTTGAGGGTAAGGTCAAACTATACGATTCAACAGACATACTTGCCTTCAAAATGATTGAGATTTTTAAAAACGAAAACATGTTAAATACAAATAAAACTAAACCTAATAAGTTTTATGTTTCCGATTTAACAGAAAGTTTTCAGGAATCTGCATCACGGTTTTATGAAGATTCGATTGAACTAAACCTTAAGAAACTCTGACTTAAAAATAAATCCGGTACAAACCAATGGGTAGACGTCCCGTTTGATAGGTTTCGGCTATTGTTTTACTATCCGGGTCGTACTGTTCCAGGAAAATATTTTGACGATTAGTAAAATTCTGCATATCCAATGCCCATTCCTGAGTAACCTTCTTCCCTACTACTTTAAAACCTATTCTGACGTCTCCTTTCATATAATCTGGATACCGGGCCGAAAAAACATTATCAAAATCACGTACTTCCTTATTAATTGCCTGACTTTCTGCTAACAAAATCGGGGTGTATCTTTTGCCTCCATTTCTGGTAAATTTCAAATCCACTGTAATCGAAGCCTGGTTTTTCTTTGCTTTTTTGAATTTATACTCATATCCTGCCAAAGCATTAAAAGTATAGTTTCCATTAAAGGCAGTATTAAACTCAACACCGTTACTCCCCGTATAAAATGATTGATACAGTGAACTTGTTACCAAAAAGTAAAAACCACGGTCCAGAAACTTCTCAATAGTCAAATCCAGCCCGTAATTTCTTCCCAACCCATTATTGGCTGCGTAATCAGGATAGGTTTCAACAAACGAAGAACCAAAATTTGACATAGAAAAACTATTGGAATCAGTATCAACCGGAATATCAAATAAATATTGATAATAACCTTCCAATTTGGCTGAAATTCCATATTTAAAAAACCGCTGATAGCCCACCACAAAATGATGACTCTTAGAAAAATCGAGACTTTGATTGGGTCTGACGATTCCTCCATTTTCCTCCGATTCCAAAAAGTAAAATTCCAATGGTTGCATCTGACTATGCAAACCATAACCTAAAGTCACTTTATTCTTTTCCGAAATATTCCAGGCCATTCCTCCCCGGGGCTCAAGTGCTCCCTTATTGTTTAAGGTAATAAATTGATAGTGTAAGCCTATATTAAAATTCAAGCGCCTTGTTGGACGATACTGATACTGAGCATATGGTTGCAACAACAACGTATTCCCCTTAAAATTACGAAGTGATATATAATCGGACATATCGTTTACATAAACTGAATCATTTAAATCCAAAAAGTACAAATCCGACTGAATACCAGCTTTCATAACATGTTTTGCAGACATTTTTTTATTGAAATAAACCAGATTGGTCCATCTGTTAATCGCTGACTGATTCATGTAGGTCGTGAAAGGATTCTCAAAATTAGCATCCAAAGTATCGTTTTGGATAATATTGATACCGGTTTGGATAGCAGAAGAAAAGTTAACATAGGCTGTTTTGCCAATTCGCTGTTTATGATTTAAACCTACAATGCCAACTTTCGAAGTATAATATGTGTCACTATTCCGAACAGCATAAAAATCATCCGACCCCACATCACTACCAATAATATCAATAGAACTCAATCCGCCTATACCAAAAATACTGGTTACTCCTTTTTCCCAGGGGAAATTGACCTTGAAAGTTAAATCCTGATATGTGGGCACAGCATTGGTTCCAATATTTAATCCCAATTTCTGAAAAATAACCAAATCGTTGTACCGGTAGCTTATCAGGTAGGATGACCGTTTCTTCTTACTGATAGGCCCCTCTGCTAAGAGTTCGGCTCCGTTAAATCCAAACTGGAACATAAATTCATGCTTACCGTTATTCCCGTTTCTCATTTTAAGGTCAAATACACCTGCTGTGGCATTGCCATATTCCGCCGGAAACGCACCAGTTAAAAAGTCGGAGTTTGACAAAACATTATTATTTAACATACTTACAGGTCCACCAGTAGTTCCAAACCGGGCAAAATGATTAGGATTGGGGATATCGATTCCCTCCATTTTATAGAGTAAACCGGTTGGCGAATTACCTCTGATAATGATATCGTTTCTGGAATCATCTCCTCCCTGAACACCCGCAAAATTTCTGGCCATTCTGGATACGTCATTTAAACTACCGGCATACCGTTTCGATTCATCCACCGAAAATGCCCTTGCACTGACCGATACCATTTTATTGATGGTTTCACCTTTTCGTGTTCCGGTAACTTCAACTGCTTTTATTTCTTCTATTTTTTCAACTAAATCTACCTCCAGAATTACCTCCTTCGAACTCACATCAATATTACGGATAACAACTGTTTCATAGCCTACAAAACTTACAGCCACTGACTGCTTACCCACCGGAACATTTTCTAACCTGAACTCCCCTTTTGCATTTGTAATAACAGCCGTAAAAAACTCCTGATTAAGTAGTTCAACCTTTGCTCCCATAATCGGCTGTATAGTTTCCTTATCCTTTACATTTCCTTTAATAATACTGGTAATATTTTGTGAATAACCACTATAGATTACCAATACCGTTAAAAGCATTAAGCTAAATTTCATGTTTTATTTTTCATTTCACGCTCCCGTAAAGTTAACCATCTCATACGTATTTCAAAAAAATATATCTTTCTATCTTATCCAATACCTAACAATCCCGTGCAGCTCATCTGTTCATTTGTTGAAATAAAACCGTAAAACCATCTTGATCTGGTAGATCAGAACACCAAAATTCTTCACCGAAAAGAATTTTAGCGTGCAAAGTATTACCATAAATTGTTACATTTGTTCTACTAAATATGCAAATTAAAGAGAAAAAAATTGCAGTAGTAGGAGGAGGAAGCTGGGCAACTGCCTTAGTTAAAATTCTTACTACAAAATCAAATATAATTGTTAATTGGTGGATGCATAATGAGGCCTCGGTTGCGCATTTATTAAAATACAGACATAACCCAAAATATCTTCAATCTGTTGAATTTGATCTTGAGCGAATTAATGTGGGAACTGACCTAAACGAGTTGGTTCAGCCAGCAGACATCATCATTATTGCCACACCTTCAGCTTACCTATATAGTTTATTTGAGCATTTCCCTAAAAAATTGCTTAAAAACAAATACATTTTTTCAGCGGTAAAAGGTATCATTCCGGAAATTAATGAAATCCCGGGGCAATTTTTTCAAAAACATCTTAATGTTGATGAAGATAATATTGGAATTATTTGTGGCCCTTGTCATGCTGAAGAGGTAGCACTTGAGAGGCTATCATATTTAACTATTGCCTGTCAGGATGAAGACATGGCCGAATATATGGCAGATGTCATGTCAAACCGATTTATAAAAACAACGGTTTCAGATGATATTTTTGGCACCGAATATTCAGCTGTTCTTAAAAATGTTTACGCTATAGCAAGTGGTATTTGTGCCGGACTTGGACATGGTGATAATTTTCAGTCTGTTCTTATTTCAAACGCCATACAGGAAATCGAAAACTTTATTGATGAAGTCAACCCAATTCACCGTGATGTAAAATCATCCGCTTACCTGGGTGATCTATTGGTAACTGCCTATTCCAAATTTTCACGAAACAGAACCTTTGGCTATATGGTTGGAAAAGGATACTCAGTTAAAATTGCCCAAATGGAAATGGATATGATTGCTGAAGGTTATTTTGCTACAAAATGTTTGGTGGAGATAAATAAAGAATATGGTGTTGAAATGCCAATTCTGGAAGCCGTTAATAATATTATTTACGAAAAAATTGCACCATTTATTGAGATAAAAATTCTGGCAGACAAGTTGTCCTAAACCTATCTTAAACTTAAATCTCTTATTTATAACGCCCTGTTATTAAGCAATTTTAAAGGAGATTTCTAAAAATATTTTAATTTTTTGTAATCTGTTAACAAATTCTCTCTACCTTTGTACCAGTTCATTATTATTATAACTTATAAAGAAAGGTGGAGGGACCGGCCCTGTGATACCTTGGCAACCCTTAAGTTCAATTTAAGAAGGTGCCAATTCCTGGTCTTTTTGACCGATATGAGTAAAAGAATATCATTTTAGTTTCCGGTCCTAACGCATAAGAATAAATATGCAAAATATAAAGGACATATTAGCTGACAGAATTTTACTGTTGGATGGCGCAATGGGGACAATGATTCAAAGGTATTCCCTTACAGAGGAGGATTTCAGAAAAGGATGGTTTGAAAATCACCCTGCCAAATTAAAAGGCAATAACGATATTTTGGTGCTCACACGTCCTGATGTGATTAAGGCTATTCATGCTGAATACCTGGAAGCCGGTGCTGATATTGTTGAGACCAATACTTTTGGTGCCACAAGAATTGCACAAGCAGATTATGAATTGGAAGATGCCGTGTATGATATCAATTTTCATGGTGCTAAAATAGCCAGAGAAGTTTGTGATACCTTTACCTCACAAAATCCTGACAAACCAAGATTTGTTGCCGGCTCAATGGGACCTACTACTAAACTAGCCTCCATGTCTCCTGATGTAAATGACCCTGGCTACCGGAATGTTACTTTTGATGAATTAAGATTAGCATTTAAAGAACAGGCCAAAGGCTTAATTGAAGGTGGTGCAGACTTATTGCTGGTTGAAACCATTACCGATACATTAAATGCCAAGGCTGCTTTGTTGGCGATCAATGAAATACAGGAGGAACTTGGCACCGAGTTGCCAATTATGGTTTCCGGAACTATTACTGATGCCAGTGGAAGGACTTTATCAGGACAAACTACAGAGGCTTTCTTAATATCAGTTCAACATGGTGATCTGTTAAGTATTGGGCTTAACTGTGCGTTGGGTGCAGATGCCCTGAAACCTTACCTTAAAACACTCAAAAATAAGTCTGATTTATTTATCAGTGCACATCCGAATGCCGGATTACCTAATGAAATGGGAGAATATGATGAAACTCCTGAAATGATGGGAGCTCAAATTGAGTCCTTTATCAATGAAAACTTAGTCAATATAGTCGGTGGTTGCTGCGGTACTACTCCAGACCACATCAGAAAAATGAATGAAATAATAGCTAAAACTCAAAAAAAACAAAATGGCGAAATTATATCAAGAGATTGACAAATCAATCTTAAAATCAATCCCTAACCCTTCAGGTGAGGCTTACGAAATCAAAATAAAAATACCAGAATTTACTTTTTTAGGCGTTAAGGAACAGCCTGACTTTGCTACTGTTTTCCTTACCATGTATCCAAGTAATAAAATTATAGAGTTAAAATCATTGAAACAATACTCGTTTCACCTCAGGGATATTGTGGTTTCTTATGAAAGGTTAATCAATATATTTTATGATCATTTGATGGAGGTCTATGAGCCGGAACGTCTGAGGATATCTATGATTTGTAATCCAAGAGGAGGAATAAGTGCTAAGCTGGCTATAGATTCTGACTGGGCTGCACGTGGCGGAAAAGAAGAGTTTAAAGACTGGTTAGGTAATGGCGATCGCGACGATTGGAGTGTATTAATGTAATCATACTCCGTAAATAAATTAACACTTTACCAACATTACTGTATTCTAAAATAAATAAGAATGAGCTTACATCCGGATTATACAGGTGACTATGTTTATAAATGGACGGATATTCCATATTTAAAATTAAGTGGCTTAGAGCCATTAATTGTTTCTCCTGAATCAAACTTTGTTAATATAGGTGAACGGACCAATGTTGCCGGTTCCAGAAAATTTTTGCGATTAATCAAGGAAGAAAAATTTGATGAGGCCCTCTCTGTTGCAAGAGAACAGGTAGAAAATGGTGCTCAGATTATTGACATCAATATGGATGATGGCTTAATTGATGGTAAAGAAGCCATGGTCAAATTTTTACACCTAATTGCTTCAGAACCTGATATTGCAAGGGTTCCGATAATGATTGACAGTTCAAAATGGGAAATAATTGAAGCCGGACTACAATGTGTTCAAGGTAAATGTGTTGTTAATTCAATCAGTCTTAAAGAAGGAGAAGAAACCTTTATCAAACAGGCTAAAAAGATAAAAGCATTTGGTGCAGCTGTGATAGTAATGGCTTTTGATGAAGAAGGACAGGCCGATTCATACGAAAGCAGGATCAGAATGTGTGAGCGTTCATACCGTGTTCTGAGAGATAAGGTTAATTTCCCTCCGGAAGATATTATATTCGACCCTAATATATTCCCTGTGGCAACAGGTATGGAAGAACACCGCAAAAATGCACTGGACTTTTTCCAGGCCACCCGTTGGATCCGCGAGAATTTACCTGGTGCCCATGTCAGTGGAGGTGTCAGTAATGTTTCTTTTTCGTTTAGAGGAAACAATGTGGTTCGTGAAGCCATGCACTCTGCTTTTTTATACCATGCCATTAAGGAGGGAATGGATATGGGAATTGTAAACCCTAGTTTACTTGAGGTTTACGACAATATCCCCAAAGATCTGCTAAATCATGTTGAAGATGTTTTATTAGATCGAAATGAGGATGCTACTGAAAAACTGCTGGACTTTGCACAACAGGTTGTTCAAACAGAAAAATCAGATAATGAAATAGCTGCGTGGCGACAGTTACCACTACAGGAACGAATTACACATGCTTTGGTTAAAGGAATTGCAGACCATACTGATGAGGATATGGAAGAAGCACGCCTTTTGGTGGACCAGCCGATTGAAGTTATTGAGGGTTACCTTATGAATGGAATGAATGTAGTTGGTGACTTGTTTGGGGCTGGAAAAATGTTCTTACCACAAGTGGTTAAATCGGCCCGTGTAATGAAAAAATCAGTAGCCTATCTCCTGCCTTTCATTGAAGCCACTAAAACTGAATCAAAAACGGCTGGTAAAATTTTGCTGGCAACCGTAAAGGGTGACGTTCATGATATTGGGAAAAATATTGTTGGTGTTGTACTTGGTTGCAATAACTATGAAATAATTGATCTTGGGGTTATGGTTCCTACTGAAAAAATAATCAGTGAGGCTGTTAAACACCAGGTTGACATTGTTGGACTATCCGGATTAATAACGCCATCATTAGATGAAATGGTTTATGTTGCCCAGGAGATGGAAAGCCAGGGACTGGATATACCACTCTTAATTGGAGGAGCTACTACATCAAAAGTACATACTGCTGTAAAAATTGAAGAGAATTACCCCAGTGGTAATACGGTTCATGTTATTGATGCTTCCCGTTCAGTTACAGTTGCTGGTGAACTCTTGGGACAATCCAAGCAACAGTATATTGAATCTGTTCAGCAAGACTACATTAAAGTCAGAGAAAATTATTCTAAAAAGAAAGGGTTCAAAAGTTTTCTGTCAATAGAAGAAGCCAGAAAAAACAAATTTGAAATAAACTGGAACGCAGAAGACATTAAAAAGCCTAATTTCACTGGTGTTAAACATTATTCAGATTTTAGCCTGGAAGAACTGATTCCATATATTGATTGGACTCCTTTTTTCTATACCTGGGAAATCAGAGGGAAATATCCTGAAATTCTATCAGATGCCGAAAAAGGAGAAACCGCTCAAAAACTTTTTGATGATGCCCTCAATATGCTTGACACCATAAAAAAAGAAAAATGGTTAACAGCAAGTGCAAGCGTTGGAATTTGGCCCGCCAATACCGTTGATGATGATGTTATTGAAATCTATACTGACGAAACAAAATCAACAATTCTTCATAAACAATATGCACTACGTCAGCAATTAAAAAAAGGAAAGAACGCATTTAATCATTCTGTTGCCGATTTTATAGCGCCTAAATCCAGCGGTATTACTGACTTTATTGGTGGATTTGTTGTTACTTCAGGTCTGGGAATCGAGGATAAAATAGCAGTGTTTGAAGCAGATCATGATGATTATCAATCCATTTTATTAAAGGCTCTGGCTGACAGATTGGCCGAGGCTTTTGCTGAAAAACTACACGAAATTGTACGTCAGGAATTATGGGGTTATGAGACTAAATCACTGTCGAAAGATGAATTGATTAAAGAAAAATATGTTGGTATTCGTCCGGCTCCGGGCTATCCTGCAAATCCCGATCACACCGAAAAAATTGGTTTATTCGATATTCTTAATGCTACCGAAATAACTAAAGTTTCGTTAACAGAAAGTTTAGCAATGATGCCTGCAGCCTCGGTCAGTGGATGGTATTTTTCACACCCTGAAGCCAAATACTTTGGTGTTGGAAAAATAAAAATGGACCAGATTGAAGATATTGCTGCAAGAAAGGGAATGGCTGTGAAAGATTATAAAAAATGGTTATCAAGTAATTTGGACGAATAATTTGATTAGATTTGTTATAACCTGGTAACATGGCGAATAACAAAACTGTATCATACTTAATCATTATTATCAGTTCAATTGCATTGCTTGTAATTGGAAAAGATCTGTTGATTCCATTTATCCTGGCACTATTGATATGGTTTCTGATTGTTGACTTCAGGCGACTGTTTGAGAAAATTCCGGGAATTGGTCAAAAATTACCCAGATGGATCTGGACGGTTATTTCAAGCTTTATACTATTTATCATTTGTGGTTTAATAGTTAACCTCTTGGCCGAAAATATTCAGGATTTAAGTCAAAACATTCCCGAATATGAAAAAAACCTGCTTGAATTCAATGAAACCATCAAGACACAGTTTGATATTGACATTGAAGAGTATATAGAAAATTATACCGGCGACTTTGAATTTTCAGGTCTCCTGAAAAACTTATTCTCCTCCTTATCAGATTTATTCGGTAATGCTTTTATGATCATATTATATGTCCTTTTTATCTTTTTAGAAGAATCGGTTTTTGGTGACAAAATAAAGGCTATGTTCACTTCTCCGGATAAGTATAATGACATTAACAGTACACTACAAGCGATTAATAAATCTATTAGTAGCTATATTACCTTAAAAACAATAATAAGCTTAATCACTGGTTTAGGAAGTTATATTGCCTTATACTTCATTGGAATTGATACACCAATTTTTTGGGCATTCTTAATATTCCTACTAAATTATATTCCTACAATCGGCTCACTAATTGGCACTTTATTTCCTGCAGTTATAGCCTTATTACAATTCGGAGATATCACTTATTTTATACTGGTAATTGCCATTGTTGGGGCTGTACAACTTATTGTTGGTAATATTGTTGAGCCAAAAGTAATGGGGAACTCCTTAAACCTAAGTCCACTCGCAGTTATCATTGCACTGAGCCTCTGGGGAGCACTATGGGGGATTACAGGTATGGTATTGAGTGTACCTATTACCGTAATCATGGTCATTTTATTCGCTCAATTTAAAGGCACAAGGTCTATTGCCATATTGTTATCAGAACGAGGTAAGGTTTAAGTAATATATTTTTTCTTTAATTTTATACCGATTGGTATATTTTTTTTATACCTTTGTAGTGGATGCCGTCTAAATCTGAAATAACGACCTCATTTATTATTAAAACTGTAGCACCTGTTTTTAATAAAAAAGGTTATTCCGGTACCAGTATGCAAGATATCACAAATGCTACCGGATTAACAAAAGGCGCTGTTTACGGCAACTTTGAAAATAAAAATGAGTTAGCTGTTAAAGCTTTTGTCTACAATATTAAATTGGTAATGGCCAGAATTGAAACGGTAATTAACCAGGAAAAATCAAGTACAGATAAACTATATGCTATTTCTAAATTTTACAGAAACTACTATCAGTTTACGTATGATTTCGGGGGATGTCCGCTTTTAAATGTTGGTATTGATGCCAACCACCAAAATCAGCCATTATTAGAAAAAGTTAAAAAAGCAATTTATAATATTCAAAATAGTATCTCACATATCATTTCATCAGGTATTAATAACGGTGAATTCTCAAAAAAAATTGATCCTCAGGTTTACGCCAGAAGAATATTCGCCTTAATAGAAGGGGCAATATTCATGTCAATGGCCACTCAAACAGAAGCGTATATGGTTGATATGTCAGATATGTTAAACAATATGATAGAAAAGGAAATTTTGACATAATTTTTTTTGACTAAAAATATACTAATCGGTATAATTATGAAAACACTCATCATTTTTTACTTTAAAACCCTTTCATTTATAAGCCCTAAGGCTGCTGCAAACTCTGCTTTTAACATTTTTCAGAAGGTTAGAAAAAAAAGCATTCGTGACAGAGAAAAAGCATTTTATGAAAAAGCGAACAAATCAGTAATTGAATTTGATTCAGAACCAATTGATAGTTATGCATTCGGAAACCCTGATCACGATATTGTTATATTACTTCATGGTTGGGATTCCAATGCAGGTTGTATGCTTAAATTTGTAGATAAGCTATTGGAAAAAGACAAATATGTCCTTAGCATAAACCTACCTGCACATGCTTTCTACAGAGCTGATAAAACAAATCTTTTTGTTTGTAAGTCCGCGTTTAAAACTTTTTTAAACACCCTGCCTTCCAACAAAAATGTTTCAATCATTGCACACTCTTTCGGCTCAGCTATTTCGGGCTATGCATTGTCTGAACTGAAAATTAAAATTGATCAACTGGTTTTTTTAACCAGTCCGAATCATATTAAAGATGTTTTTGAAGAGTTTAAACAAATGATTTCTTTAGGTAATAAGGCTTATAAATTATTGCTTCATAAAGCTGATATGGTTTTAGGAGAGCCATTAGAGGAAGTTAATACGCAAGATAAATTAAAGTTGGCTAATTTTGATCATCTGCATTTATTTCATGATGAATTTGATAAAGTCATTTCCTACAGAAACTCAGAGGACATTCATGAATCTATTGAAAACTCAAGTCTATATAAATACCAAAACATTGGTCATTACAGGATGTTATGGAATGACGAATTGGTAGAAAAAGTAATCGGCATCATCTAAAAGACAATGCCGATTAATAAACTTTTTTTCGTTGTTACCTTATTTTAACAAGTAGTAAATTCTGGTCAGAATTTCATCCGGAGAATTAACCGTAGTAGGATCATTCAAAAACTCTTCCACACAAATAGTCATTTCGTATCCTTTGGCTGACATATATTCCATCAATTTTTCATGACCCTTTCCTCCATCTTCATAAGGACCGTAATAATCATAAACCAATGCTTTTGTCTCAGGTATTTTAGTTAATTCTAATCCTGAGTCGGCAACATCAACATCAGCTCCAATTTTAAACACAACAGCCATATCTGTTGAATCTGTTTCCTCGTTCCAATCGTAAAAAATGCTTGATGGTGCACCGGTCATTTCCACTCCGTTTTGACCACAAAACATTCCCAATGCAGCATATCCATCCGCATAAATCGAAGAATCCAGTTCAGCTATTTGAATCATTTGACGTTTACCAAGATAAATTCCTCCTGCAAACATCTCTTCCTTAACCTGATCAGCTTTTTGAGCTTCTGCAATCAACATTGAAAGTGAATCTATCTTAAATAACCCTCTTTCAAAATCCGGCCCAATCATATCATCTAAACTCATAAACATCATAGGCACTCTCCCCATAAAACCAATATCTCCTCTGTCAGTCCAGGTAATGTCAGTTGATTCACCGTTTCCTGAAAGCGTAAACGCTCCTTTCGATTCCATTTCCCATGGCTTAATAAATCCTAAATCATAAGAAAATTTTTCATGTTCAACGACTTCTGTAATTTTCATATACCCTTCACCGGATAATTCGACATCTCCTGTCCATTTATATGTTGTTCCAACTGTACCGTCAGCCCCATCCAATGTAAAAGTAACGGTTGGATCTTTCTCTTTCCATGGTGACCAGCTCTCCCAATTATTAAATTTCGAAACCTGTTCCCATACCACCTCAACCGGCGCATTTATCGTTTTTACACGTTTTACTTCATACGAATCCGGAGCAAAAAATGAAACGATCACATAAATCCCCACCAAAACTACCAGAGCAACAATTATTTTCTTTAACGTTTTCATACACAAATTTTTTAATTTTTTAAATATAGTATAATTTATATTGCTTTCAAAATTGTATCTGTTGCCCCTGTATTGGCCTTCATAAAATCCAAAACTTTTTCGTTAATCGGATTATTGGAAAGTGTCTGATAGACTTTTAAAAACTGATCGGTGGTAGAAACTTCAAATCCTATTTTCTGCTCAATAAACAAGGTAGCCTCCGGAAATTTTTGATGATTTGGGCCAAACATTACCGGCACACCAAAAGCAGCGGGTTCAAGAATATTGTGTAATCCGGTTCTGAAACCTCCTCCCACAAACGCTTTTTTTGCATATTGGTAAATATGCATCAACATACCAATATTATCAATAATCAGAACATCATAATTTTGAATATCAGTACTGACCTTTGAGAACCTGATACATTTCTTAGTCAATCCGGCTTCAATTGCAGATAATCGTGCCTCTTTAATTTCATGAGGAGCAATAATCACCTTATCCTTAAATGAAGGATCATTAATAGCAGGAAACAAAATGGCTTCATCTTCACTCCAGGACGAACCAACAACCAGTGATTCATTTCCTTGTGTAAACGCCTTTACAATTTCAATTTGTTGTACATTTTCAGCATTCCCCATCACTCTGTCATACCGCGTATCACCAGAGTATATTGATTCCACATCTATTTTCTTCAGTAAGGATTGAGAAGCTTCATTTTGAACAAAAATTAATTCAAATGCCAAAAGTGCTTTTCGAAAAAAACGCCCATACCATTTGAAAAAAATCTGATTACTCCTGAATATTCCTGATACCAGATAAAGTTTTACATTATGGCGTTTCAGGGTGAAAATATAATTTGCCCAAAACTCATATTTGACAAAGAAAACCTGATGTGGTTTAAGGATTGAATATACCTTTTCGGCATTTTTTTTAGTGTCCAATGGAAGGTAAAAAATTAAATCTGCTCCCTCATAATTCTTTCTGATTTCATAGCCTGAAGGAGAAAAAAAGGAAACCACGATTTTACATTTCCGTTCCGATTTTAACTTTTCCATTACAGGTCTGCCCTGTTCAAATTCTCCTAGACTGGCACAATGAAACCAATACACAACCTGACCTTCAGAATCAAACAATTTCAACTTCGACCAAACATCTTTTCTTCCATTAACCCATAATCTGGCTTTTGGATTAAATGATGCCGCCAAACGGATTAAAAATCCATAAATAGCAATACTAAAATTGTAGATCAGATTCATGATCAATAATAATACTCTTGAAGTTGTCTTTTGTATATAGGTACCATCCACCCTACTTTAAAACCAAACATCAGATCCAGACGTAAATCATTTTCAGGACCTTCCGAATCAAAATTATAGGTTCTTACATTTTTTGTAAAACCTTGTGTAAATTCAAACCCTGCATAAAAATTCAAAAAGTTTTTATCACCTTGCTGTAAGTATCCTATAAATTGCTTCGACAAGACTCCCATGCTCAATTTATCGTACCCTTTTATATAACTTTCCTTAAACTGATTAATCTGGTCATAATTTGACTCAATTCTGATTTTATGTTGGATATAGCCCAATCCAAAATTAATCCACGGGCCGGCATTGGGGTTCTTTCCCACTTTAGTAAAAACATAACCAATTTGCCCTGAAAAATTGGCTCCTCTAAGTAAATAGAGTATATCTCCCGGTGCCCCGCTTAGGCCGGTTATCTGGTTATTTGAGTTAAATACTTTTTCAAAAATAGCGCTGTCACGGAATGTATTGCCAAATAAAAACTGAGACTCTAAACCAAATGTTAAACCACTTTTTAATTTAAAATTAACTTCAGCTCCCAAAGCATTGGAATATCCCCATCTGTCAGCAAAATCTCCTCCTGAAAATGATCCCTTATATGTCAGTCCGTAAATCGGTGTAAAAATTGGTTCGGATTTAAGATCCCGCTGCGCATTGACTACCACAGCAGACAATAAAAAACAGGCTAAGAAAAACCACTTTACACTAAATTTTGAAATTGTATAATAAAGATTCATCAAATCAACAAAAATATTTAAACGACTTAATTTTAAACGCTAAAAATACACCATTATTGGTTATATTCGCAAACTTAATAGTATTTAACACTAATTATTGATTAAAGTGAAAAAAATTCAAATGGTTGACTTGGTTTCTCAGTATGAAAAAATCAAGCCCGAAATTCTCCAGGACATTGAAAAAATTATGGATACCGCAGCTTTTGTAAACGGACCTGCAGTAAAAGAATTTCAATCTGATTTAGAGAAATATTTAGATGTCAAACATGTTATTCCTTGTGCAAATGGAACTGATGCATTGCAAGTGGCTTTAATGGCATTGGGTTTAGAGCCTGGTGACGAAGTCATTACCTCAGATTTCACATTTGCCGCAACTGTAGAGGTCATTAAGCTTTTAAAATTAACACCTGTTTTAGTAGATGTTGATCAGGATACTTTTAATATTTCGATAAACGCCATTGAAAAAGCCATAACACCTAAAACAAAGGCAATTATTCCTGTTCATTTATTCGGACAATGTGCCAATATGGAAGCTATTTTAGCATTGGCTAAAAAACATAATCTGTTTGTTGTTGAAGACACTGCACAGGGGATTGGAGCAAAATACACATTTCCTGATGGAAAAAGCACCTTTGCAGGAACTATGGGAGACATTGGAACAACCTCTTTTTTTCCTTCCAAAAACTTAGGCTGCTTTGGTGATGGTGGTGCAATTTTCACCAACAATGATCAACTGGCTGAAATTATAAGGTCTTTAGTTAATCATGGAATGGGCACCAGGTATTACTATGATAGGGTTGGTGTAAACTCAAGACTCGATAGTATTCAGGCAGCTATATTAAAAATTAAATTACGTCATCTCGATTCATATATTGAAAACAGACAAAAAGCAGCAGAATATTACACCAGTTTTTTCAATGAAATAGAAGGTGTTGAACCTCCGGTAATTGATAAAGACTCTACACATGTATTCCATCAATACACTTTGAAAATTGATGGTATTGATCAGTTTAAGGCCCAGGAGTTTTTAAAAGAAAAAGGAATTCCGGCTATGATTTACTATCCTGTACCGCTACATACTCAAAAAGCCTATGATGCAGATAAGTATAATCATGATGATTTTAAAATCACAAATCAACTGTGTAAATCTGTTCTGTCACTCCCAATGCACACTGAATTGGATGAAGAACAACTAAATTACATTTGCAAATCTCTAAAAGAATTTTTAAATAAATGAAAAATATTACAGTAGTAGGTACGGGTTATGTTGGCCTGGTTACAGGAACATGCTTTGCCGAAACAGGAAATCATGTCATTTGTGTTGACATTGATGAAAATAAAGTAAACAAAATGAAAAATGGAGAGGTTCCTATTTATGAACCTCATTTAGATGTACTATTCGAAAGAAATATAAAAGACGGCAGGCTGCACTTTACCACTAATTTAGAAGAAGCTATTGAAAATGCGGAAATTATTTTTTTAGCATTACCTACTCCTCCCGGAGAAGACGGATCAGCTGATTTATCATATGTATTAGGGGTTGGAGAACAACTTGGAAAAATGATCAACTCTTATAAAGTTATAGTTGACAAATCAACTGTTCCGGTAGGTACAGCAGAAAAAGTACATGAGGCAGTTGCCAAACATGCAAATGTAGAATTTGATATTGTTTCTAATCCGGAATTTTTACGTGAAGGTTTTGCTGTTGATGACTTTTTAAAACCTGACAGGGTTGTTATTGGAACCGAATCGGAACGGGCAAGAAAAATCATGTCAGAATTATATAAACCATTTGTTCGACAGGGAAACCCTATTTTGTTTATGGATGAAAAATCCGCAGAGTTAACAAAATATGCAGCCAATTCTTTCCTGGCAACAAAAATTACCTTCATGAATGAAATTGCCAATTTTTGTGAAATTGTTGGTGCTAACGTTGATGATGTCAGAATTGGAATCGGTTCTGATGACAGAATAGGAAAACGCTTTTTATTTCCTGGAATTGGTTTTGGAGGGAGTTGCTTTCCTAAAGATGTACAGGCCCTGGTTAAATCAGGAATAGAAAATCAATTTGATTTTGAGATCATTAATGCAGTTCTCAGAGTTAATGATGTTCAAAAAATAAAACTGATTGATAAAGTGGTTAATCATTTTGGTGATGTTAAAGGCTTAACTTTCGGACTGTGGGGATTAGCTTTTAAACCTGATACTGATGACATTCGTGAAGCCCCTGCACTTTACATGATTGATAAGCTTTTAGCTTTAGGTGCTAAAGTTGTTGCTTATGATCCTGAGGCTATGGAAAATGTGCGTAATTTGTATAAGGATAAAATTGAATTCGTATCCAGCGAGTATGATGCCATAAAAGGTGCTGATGCTTTATTGATTGCAACGGAATGGGGAGCGTTTAGAACACCAGACTTCAATTTGATAAAGACAAACCTGAAATCACCTAAAATATTTGATGGTAGAAATCTTTTCGACCTTGAAGATATGGCTGAAAGAGGTTTTTATTATGAAAGCATTGGGCGAAAAACAATTACAGGTTAATGGAAAGAAAAAGAATTTTAATTACAGGAGCTGCAGGTTTTTTAGGGTCTCACCTTTGTGATAGATTTATTGAAGATAACTATCATGTTATTGCAATGGACAACCTTATTACCGGAAGGCTAAAAAACATTGAACACTTATTCCAAAAGGAAAATTTTGAATTTTATCACCATGATGTGAGTAAATTCATTCATGTACCTGGTAAGCTGGACTATATTCTTCATTTTGCCTCTCCAGCCAGTCCGATTGATTACTTAAAAATTCCAATTCAAACACTTAAAGTTGGCTCCCTTGGTATCCACAATTGTCTTGGTCTTGCTAAAGCTAAAAATGCCACTTTAATGATCGCCTCCACATCTGAGGTATATGGTGATCCTGAAGTCCACCCACAAACAGAAGAATACTGGGGACACGTTAACCCAATTGGTCCCAGAGGTGTATATGATGAAGCCAAGCGGTTTCAGGAGGCTATGACAATGGCCTACCATACATTTCATAATGTTGACACCCGTATTGTTCGGATTTTCAATACTTACGGACCGCGAATGAGACTGAATGACGGTAGAGTACTTCCGGCATTTATCGGACAAGCGCTGAGAGGAGAAGACCTGACCGTTTTTGGAGATGGTTCGCAAACCCGGTCGTTTTGTTATATCGACGATTTAATAGAAGGCATTGTAAGATTATTGCATTCAGGTTATAATCAACCTGTAAACATTGGAAATCCTGATGAGATCAGTATTAAAGATTTTGCTCAGGAAATCATTAAATTAACAGGTACGAATCAAAAAATAATTTATAAAGATCTACCTGTAAATGATCCAAAACAGCGCCAACCAGACATCACAAAAGCAAAAAAATTACTAAATTGGAGTCCAAAGGTTTCCCGATCAGAAGGCTTAAAGGTTACTTATGACTATTTTAAAGCACTAACTCATGAAGAATTGATTGAGACTGATCACTATAACTTTGAAAAATACATAGTAAAGTAATTGTGGTATGAAACGAGCATGTTGATGACTTTTGGCACATAACAGAATGATTATTATGTGAGTTCCATGCCTGTACTGAGTGGCGTCGAAGTATCTTGTGCTGAGCAACGTCGAAGTATGACTACTAAAAACGAATTGTAAACACATGAAAAATACAGGTCTTTTAATTCTTTTTACACTTTCAATGTTTAGTGTAAGTGCTCAGATTTCATATAAAGAAATGATGAATAATCCCTCGTATAACTTCTACGAGGTTGTTGAAGCAGCTGAATCGTATTTTCAAACTCACCCCAAAGGTAAAGGTTCGGGATGGAAGCCTTACCAACGGTGGCGTGAAATGAATGAATACAAATATTTTCCTGACGGAAACCGCTCCCAAATTGCCCCCTACCTGGTTGAAAATGCTTTTTCGGAATTACAGGAAGGACAATCTTCAGACAGAAGTTTTTACAATTTTGGCTGGCGTGACCTGGGCCCGTATTCGGTAGACAGTATTACAGGGCATTATTCAGCAGGAATGGGTAGAGTTGAGCATTTTTATGTTAACCCAAACAATGATCAACACATCTATCTGGGCTCAAGAAGTGGAGGGTTCTGGAGGACACTTGATGGTGGAGCTAACTGGGAAAACACTACTGACTTTCTGGTCAGTTCAGGTGTTGATGCAATAGCAGTTTCGCCCACTAATCCTGACTCAGTACTAATTAATGTTCGTAATTCCAGAAATGGAACCACAAACGGTATTTACAGATCAACTGATGGTGGAGCAACCTGGACTCAAACTAATTTTAATCCTGCAACACTTGGTTGGGGTGGATTAGGCAGTAATTCGAGAATCTATATGATAGCCTACCATCCAACTATTTCGGACCTTATATTTATTGGAACTTCCAGTGGAATATACAGATCTGCTGACAATCTCCAAACCTGGACCCAATTGGTTACTACAGGAGATATAATAGATATTGATTTTCATCCGACAAATAGCTCTATCATTTACATTTATGATGACTATTATTGGGGTACCAACCAAAATGTTGTTCTAAGATCAACTGATACAGGACTTTCTTATAGTCAATCAAATCAGATTGTGGGAAACAATGATAGCCGTGGTCACATTTCAGTAAGTAACGATTGTGCTTCATGCGTTTATTTTGCCTCAAATAATGGTATATGGAAATCAACTGATGAAGGTGTAAACTTTACACTTGTAAATGGTACACTTAATGAGACCTGTCGTGGTTTTGCAGTAGATGACCAGGACACTTCCAAGATGCTTTATGGGTATTTAGATATTGAAGGTAGTAGCGATGGCGGACAAACATTTAATCAAATTACCTATTGGGCACAGGGAACAGCCGCAAGCTTTAATAATGGCTTTTACGTACATGCTGACCTGCGAAATGCACAAAGTATTAATAGTGTTTACTATGTAGCCACAGATGGTTATTTATGTAAATCCAGTAATAATGGTGCTACCTGGCAAATTCTAAGCCAGGGAACCGGTATCAGAGAAAATTACTCACTTGGAGTCAGCCAGTCCAACCATTTCAGGAGCATAGCCGGCTCACAGGATAACGGTACCAGTATTAAACATGAAACTACATGGCTCGAATTTTATGGGGCTGATGGTATGGAAGGTATTATACACCCATTAAACAGCGACTGGATGATTGGCAGCTTACAGTTTGGTGGAAGAAGAAGAACTAAAGATGGAGGAATCAGTCAGGGTGGAGTCACTCCGGCAGGACAGAACGGAAGTTGGATTGCTCCGCTTATTTATGATCCAAACGACCATATGACGGTCTACTCCTTTGGTGAAAACATTTATAAAAGTGAAGATTTTGGAAATGGATGGACCAATATTGGAACACCTGGTTTTAGCGGATCAATTGCCGAAGCTGCTATTGCTCAAAACAACTCTGATATTATGATTGTCAGCAGAGGCTCTTCAATTGAAAAATCAACAGATGGCGGGGTCACATTTAGTGATATTAGTAATAACCTTCCCGGTTATACCATCACTGACATTGCTTTTGCTCCCGAAAATGATGATATCGTTATTGTGACATTTGCAAGGTATCAAAACGACGGACAAAAAGTGTTTATAAGCCAAGATCAGGGCCAAAGCTGGACTAACATTACACACAATCTGGGTAGCATGCCAATCCGAAAAGTGATTATTGATCACCTTGATGCACCTAATATTTATCTTGGTGCCGAAATAGGCGTTTATACCATGCCTTTGAACGGATCAAGCTGGACACTTTATAACCCTGACCTTCCTAACATGGCTATAGAAGACATGGAAGTAATGTGGGGCACAAATACCATACGCGCCGCAACCTGGGGTAGAGGATTATGGGAGTACACATTGGTTGGAAGATCCGATTTTCCTGCCATAATTAAAACCAATATTACCGATACGCCAACTGACGAAGCTCCGGTAGAAATGGTTGATCAATACATCACCTCAGTTATTTCCTACGACTTTAATATTACAAGTGCCTATGTTAAATGGTCATTAAATGATCAGACTTTTAACAATACATTAACCATGACTAACACAGTTGACAGTACATGGGTAACAACCAATCCTATTCCGGGTGCTGCTGTTAACTCTCAAATTTTCTTTAAGGTTTATGCAGTTGGTGTAAATGGCGACACCACTGAAACTTATAAGTTTATGTACGAACATAAACCTGCCTGTGTTTCTGCAGGAAACATGAGTTGGGCTACAGCTGTAACTCTTGTTGACCTTGACGGCATCAATAATGCAACAGGGAAACTTCAACCTTATACTGATTATACGTCAACAGATTCAGCCGACCTTATTATAGGGAATAATTATGACCTTACCGTTAATTTAAATACAGATGGGAATTATACTATTTATTCTAAAGCATGGATTGACTGGAATCAGGATGGTGACTTTATAGATCCAGGTGAAGAATATGATCTTGGTTTTACACAAAACTCGGCCAATGGTATTACTTCAAATTCACCGCTTAATTTTACTGTTCCCTGTTCCGCAGTCTTTGGTTCTACTACAATGAGGGTATCTGCAAAATTTGGCGTAGCACCACTACCTTGTGAGGATGGGTTTGACGGAGAAGTTGAAGATTATCGAATTAATGTACTTCCTCCTCAACCGGATTATACACTGACCAATGTAGCAACCTGTCTGAACGACTTTGTCATATTTGACTATACTGGTCATGATGTAGATTCAATATCCTGGCATTTTACAAACGGAGTAGATACTTATGCCTTTACAGGACTGAATGATTATGCTGTATTTACCGGTACAGGAGCATTTGATTTTCACCTGACAGCCTTTCAATGTGGACAGGCTTACACACTGGATTCAAATGCAGTTTTTACTATAGCACCGATTGACAGCACTTCTGTTTCTGGTACAATATGTCAGGGGGAATCATACATACTGGGGAATCAAACCCTGACTTCAACAGGCACTTATATTGAAACTTTTACCACCTCAACCTGTGATTCCGTTGTCACTTTAAATCTTACGGTTAACAATGTAGATACAAGTATAACCTCTCAAAACTGGACCTTAACAGCTAACCAGGCTGGAGCAACTTACCAATGGCTGGACTGCGACAATAATTGGTCCGAAATAGCTGGTGAAACTAATCAATCATTTTCCCCTTCCGTTAATGGTAACTATGCTGTAACAGTAAATAATCAAAATTGTGTTGATACTTCAGATTGTTATACCATCAGCGGACTTGATATCTCCGGAGAGGATGATATTAAAATAAATGTATTCCCTAATCCTGTGTATGATGAGTTTATTGTTGATTTAACACAAAAGTACCATGAAGTGAACCTGGAGATTTATAATGAAATTGGTCAGATTATTACCCAATCTAAGTACATAGATGTTCAGGTTATCAAACTAAATCTTGAAGCACAGTCAAACGGTATTTATTACCTAAATCTTGTACTGGATAATCAATCAAAAACAATTGAAGTAATTAAAAACTAGCCAATAATGACAAACCACTATTTTTCTCATCCAACTGCAGTTATTGACGATAATTGTGAAATTGGAGAGGGAACCAAGATATGGCATTTTTCACATATCATGTCAAACTCTAAATTAGGAAAAAAATGTAACCTTGGACAAAATGTTGTCATTTCACCAGATGTAGTGCTAGGTAATAATGTTAAAGTTCAAAACAATGTTTCCATTTACACTGGTGTAATTTGTGAAGATGATGTCTTCCTCGGCCCTTCAATGGTTTTTACAAACGTAATCAACCCAAGAAGTGCTGTAAACAGAAGAGATCAATACTCCAAAACCATTGTAAAAAAGGGTGCTTCAATTGGCGCTAATGCAACAATTGTTTGCGGTCACAACATTGGTGAGTACGCTTTTATTGGTGCCGGTGCAGTTGTTACAAAAGATATTCCTAATTTTGCACTCGTTGTTGGAAACCCCTCCAAGCAAATTGGGTGGGTAAGTGAGTACGGACACAGACTCAATTTTAATGATGAGGGATATGCCGTTTGTCACGAAAGTCAGCAAGAATACAAACTTGAAAATAATACTGTTAAAAGAATTAAATAATGTCTGACAAATTAGAAAATGGTAAGATAAGATTTGCAGTAATAGGATGCGGCCATATTGGAAAACGACACGCCTCCATGATCGTCAACAATCCGGAAGCTGAGTTGGTGGCACTTTGCGATTCAAATGATAAAGAGAATTTGAATCTCGAGAATTTTGAAAATGTACCTTTTTTTAAATCTGTTGATGACTTACTAGCACATAATATAGATTTTGATGTCGCCAATATCTGTACACCTAACGGACTTCATTCCGATCAGGCAGTGGCAATACTTGATCACAATAAGCATATTGTCGTTGAAAAACCTATTGGTTTGTCTAAAGCAAAATGTGAAAGCGTGATCTATAAAGCATTACGAAATCACAGACAGGTATTTGCTGTTATGCAAAACAGGTATTCTCCACCTTCTGTATGGTTAAAACATATTGTTGAAAACAAGATAATAGGTGACATATTTATGGTTCAGGTAAATTGCTACTGGAATCGTGATGACAGATATTACAAGAAGGATGGCTGGAAGGGACTTAATGATCTGGATGGTGGAACATTGTTTACCCAGTTCTCTCACTTTATTGATATAATGTATTGGTTATTTGGTGATATCACCAATATCCAGGGAAAGTTTAATGATTTTACCCACCAACATTCCACTGACTTTGAGGATTCCGGATTTGTTTCATTTGACTTTCTTGACGGAGGGATGGGTAGTATTAATTATTCAACAGCTGTTTGGAATAAAAACCTGGAAAGCAGCATAACAATTATTGGTAGTAAAGGTAGTGTAAAAGTTGGGGGACAGTATATGAACGAAGTTGAATACTGCCACATTGATGGCTATGAGATGCCTGAATTACCACCTTCAAATCCACCAAACGATTATGGTAACTATAAGGGATCTGCCGCAAATCATCACTTCATTATTGAAAATGTAGTGGATACACTTAAAGGGAGAACCAAATCAACCACTAATGCCCTTGAAGGACTTAAAGTAGTGGAAATTATAGAACGAATTTACGAAGAAAGAAATAAAAATTTTTCAAAGCAAAAACATTAGAATGAACATTTACGATAAGCTGGTTGCCAAAGAGGCCACCTTAGCAGTAATAGGGTTGGGTTATGTAGGACTTCCAATTGCATTGGAGTTTGCAAAGAAGATCAAGGTTATTGGATTCGATATCAATTCAGAAAGGATTGAATTAATGAAACAAAATATTGATCCCAGTGATGAACTGGAATCAGCAGATTTTGAAGGCTGTGATATTGAATTTACTGCAGATATAGATACACTGAGAAAAGCCAACTTTTTTATTGTTGCAGTTCCAACTCCTATTGATGAAAGTAGATTACCTGACTTAAAACCGTTATTGGGCGCTTCAAAAGCTGTTGGACAAGTGCTTAAAAAAGGAGACTATGTAGTCTACGAATCAACGGTATACCCTGGCTGTACTGAAGAAGACTGTATCCCGGTTTTAGAAGAGATTTCAGGACTTAAGTGGAAATCAGACTTTAATGTTGGCTATTCTCCTGAGAGAATTAACCCGGGAGACAAGGTACACACCTTATCCAGTATTGTTAAAGTAGCTTCGGGAGACACCGAAGAGTCTGCAGAAATAATAGCAAAAACTTATGAATTAGTTGTTGAAGCCGGGATTCACAGAGCGGCAACAATTAAAGTAGCAGAAGCTGCAAAAATTATTGAAAACACTCAGAGAGATGTTAATATTGCACTTATTAATGAGTTATCAATAATCTTCAATAAATTAGGGATAAATACATATGATGTTTTGGAAGCAGCCAGAACCAAATGGAATTTCCTTAATTTTCGTCCTGGTTTAGTTGGAGGTCACTGCATTGGTGTTGACCCTTATTATCTGACTCACAAAGCAAAACAAGTAGGATACCATGCCAAAATCATTAACTCCGGAAGGTACGTGAATGATTCCATGGGATTTTATACCGGAAAGCAAACCGTTAAAATGATGATAAAACAGGGTAAAAACCCAATGGAATCAAAGGTATTGTTAATGGGAGCCACTTTTAAAGAAGATGTAAGTGATATCAGAAATTCCAAGGTAGTTGACGTTATTCGCGAACTGGAATCATTCTCATGTAATGTTGATGTTGTTGATCCACATGCAGATTCAGATGAATTGAACCGCGAATATGGCTTTACACTACAAAAAAATATGACAAATGATTATGATGCCATCATAGTTGCTGTAAACCATAAGGAATATGACAATTATGTTGAGGATGACTTTAAGGCAATGATGAAAGACGGTAAAGGTGTTTTTGTTGACCTTAAGGGCACATATAAAGGAAAAATACAAGATTTAATGTATTGGTCACTGTAAACCAATAGGCTTTTATTAATTTAGTAGATAATACTTTTTTGATATTATCGTTTATTTCCTAGCTATGTCAACACATTTTGATAAACATATTTTAATTACAGGAGGAGCAGGTTTTATAGGATCACATGTTATTCGCCTATTTCTAAAAAAATATCCAAATTATAAGATATTTAATCTTGACAAATTAACCTATGCAGGAAACCTCAACAATCTTTCTGACATTGAACAATCAGCAAACTATGAGTTTATAAAGGGGGACATCCAGGATAAAAGTTTTTTGGTCAGTATTTTTAATGAAAAGGAAATTTCTGATGTTATACATTTAGCCGCTGAATCACATGTCGACCGCTCTATAACGGGGCCCATGGATTTCATTCAAACAAATGTGATTGGTACTGTTAATTTATTGGAGGCTGCAAAGAATTACTGGTCTGATAATCATAAAGGTGTATTTTATCATATTTCAACTGATGAAGTTTATGGCTCATTAGGAAAATCAGGGTTCTTTACAGAAACCAGTGGTTATGATCCACGAAGCCCCTACTCTTCTTCAAAGGCGAGTTCTGATCATATTGTCAGGGCCTATTTTCATACTTATAAACTACCTGTTAAAGTATCAAACTGTTCTAATAATTATGGTTCTCATCAGTTTCCTGAAAAATTGATTCCTTTAATGATTAATAATATCAAGGCACAACAACCCCTACCTATTTACGGAACCGGTGAAAATGTACGAGATTGGCTTTGGGTTGAAGATCATGCCAAAGCAATTGATACTGTTTTTCATGACGGTGTTATTGGTGAAACTTATAATATAGGTGGATGGAATGAATGGACAAATATTGACCTGGTTAAACGACTATGCAACATTATGGACATTAAACTTAACCGACCTTCAGGAACATCAGAACAACTGATAACCTTTGTTACTGATCGCGCAGGGCATGATATGCGCTATGCCATTGATGCCACTAAAATTAAAGCAGATTTAGGCTGGGTTCCTTCAATCACATTCGAGGAAGGGTTGGAAAAGACTGTGGATTGGTACCTGGAAAATGAAAAGTGGATGGACGATATTGCATCAGGAGATTATCAAAAATATTACTCTAAACATTATTTAAACACATAATTTTAGATTAATTTTATCCTTCATGAACCTCGTTAAAAAATTATTCACCAAACAGGCAAAACTAGATCCTATTGATTTATCAGTTCTGGGCACTGACTTGCATAGTCACTTGATTCCCAATATTGATGATGGCTCTAAGAGTATTGATGATACTTTAAATATGCTAAAAGGATTTGTTGATTTGGGGTACCAAAAAGTGATCACTACACCACATATAATGAGTGATTTTTACAAAAATACTCCCCAAATAATTAATGAAGGTTTAGAACAGGTAAAAAAGGCAATCAAAGAGAATAACATTCCGATAGAAATTGAAGCTGCTGCCGAATACTATCTCGATTTTCATTTGGAAGAACTCATAGAGTCAGGTGAACTCTTGACCTTTGGTGATAATTATTTACTATTTGAACTATCCTTTATGCACGAACCTACCCGTATCAAGGAAGTTATTTTTAATCTTCAAAACAGAGGAATTAAACCGGTTCTAGCTCATGTTGAACGTTATCCTTTTTACTTTAACGAATGGGATAAAATTGAAGACTTTATGAATCGGGGGTGTTTAATGCAACTTAATATCAACTCATTATCCGGTGTATATGGACCACAGGTTAAAAAAATGTCCGAAGGTTTAATTCAACGTGGGTGGATTAATGCTATAGGGTCTGATTGTCACCATGTAGGTCATCTGGAAACATTAAACTCTCTGAGAACAAATTCTTATCTGCATCAAATTATAGAAAACAAAAGTCTCCTTAACTATCATATTTAATAGTGTGTAACAGATCCTGTTAAACAAACCAATACTAATATAAAGCGAAAAACGAGGAGATAACTTCAAACGGCAGAAAGGGACCAATTATTAAAAAATCAGATAAGGTAATCTCTAACATTATTTTATTTATCATACATTTACATAAAACACTTAAGTAATGTCACTTGAAAAAGAAATTAATTCACTGGTAAACTGGACAAAAAATGGAAATTATATTGAAAGAACCATAATTTTTTCTAGTTTTGGGGAAGCTTTAGCCAAAATGGTTGAGATTGGTTTTATCTGTGAACAGATGCACCATCACCCTGATTGGACAAATGTGTATAATAAACTTCATATCAGGTTAACAACACATGATGAAGATGGAATTACACTAAATGACATTGAATTGGCAAAGGCTATTGATAAATGTATAGAATGATAAAATTAAACACATATTACTATTACAAACTAACCGATAAGGAATTGGTCTTGTAATATTAATGTGTCATAATAATTAATAAAAACCGATTCTGAAGAGTCGGTTTTTTTTATGCAAAAAAGAATATGAAACAGAATTATAAAAACTACCAAACGGAGCACTTTCAGGTATGGAAAATTCTATTTGAAAGACAATTACAAAATCTGAAAAACAAAGGTTCCAGAGAGTATTTAGCTTGTCTTGAACAAATGAAACCCGTACTCCATTCAAATAAAATACCTGACTTCAATGACTTAAATAAACTTTTATCAGATCAATCAGGTTGGCAAATAGAAGTGGTGAAAGGACTCATTCCTGTGGATGACTTTTTTCACCTGCTATCTCAAAAAAAATTCTGCTCGTCTACCTGGGTAAGGCAAAAGAGTCAACTTGATTATTTAGAAGAACCGGATATGTTTCATGACATATTTGGACATATCCCACTTTTGCTGAACCGTGAATACTCAAATTTTACGTTAAAACTTGGTCAATTGGGCGTAAAGTACAAACATTCTCCGGAAATATTGTTGAAACTTCAAAGGATATACTGGTTTACCATTGAGTTTGGATTGATTAAAGAAAATAATGCATTAAAATGTTACGGTGCTGGCTTAATTTCTTCGTTTGGAGAAACAAACCATGTTTTTACTGATAGGGTTAATATTGAACCTTTTGATATACTTGAGGTGGTGGAACAAGAATTTGTTACAGACCAAATTCAAAACAGATACAGATTAATTGAAAGTTACGAGATGTTATTTAATGCTCTGGAAGAGTTGGAAACCATAATGGAAGCAAAACAGATTATCAGATAACCCTGACATCAAATATAAAACGTGTAAATCTCAATAATGAAAACCAAATCTATCATAAAGAAAATTACCCCAGGTACCTGATAAATATAAAACGGAGTTAGTATAATCGGAATTCAATAGCCGGATTAAGCTGACTCCGACTTTTTCTCACCCATTTCTTTTAACCATTCCATTGCTTTATCAGCATCAGAGAAAATTTTGGTTGGTGTTTTATCCTTACTAAAAAATGAAAATAACTTAGTCATTAAACGTTGTGCTAAGTCAGTAACCACTAATGCATTTGCACCTATAAAATCATACTTATGAGCATTCTTCTTAATATAACCCCAAGTTTCTTTTTCAATACTAAAATTTCTTTCTAACAAATACAAAAGGTAAATCTTTCCATGCAATTTAAACTGTGATCTTCCCACTTCAACAATCTTGAGATAGTCTTCCAATGGTAGTTCTTTACTTTTATATTCCACCTTAAAATAATGGCTCTCAAGATGCGTGAAAATATAGTAATCTGTTTCTGATATGATCTCCATTTATAATACGATTAATGCTTAAAGATATATAAAAATTTAATCTTTTAAAATATCAGAGTTGAATATTCACTTCTTTATCTCTTATATAAGAAGACAGTCATCTGTCTTTTATATTTAATATCAACCTGTTAATTATTCAATAATTTTATAATTTTTTTTGTGGTTTCTTTAGGCGCCTTTTTTTTATTGGACAATAATGACATTTTTCTGAAATAGACTGGTTTTAAACTACATAGTTTTAATGTTCCGTTGTTTATATACGCTTTGACATTTGTTTCCAGGGCAACACTTAAACCGGAACCCTTAACCAATTGATTTAGTACCTCAGTTTCGTTAGGTATTACATAATTTGGAATAATTGCCGGTCTTTTTTTGTTAAACAGTGCCATCCAAAACAATTTGATATAACTGGAAGAGGTATCATGTGCATACCATGTCTGCTTAACCAGTATATTTTCAGCTTCAATCGGGTTTTGCTTCAACATTTGATTTATTCCTGACAAATCGATATCAGGTGTATGGACCAATACCAGGTTTTGATCTTCCATATGATGACTAATAATATCAAAAGTATTTACTTCACCAGGAACAATTGCATACAATAACCTCCCCTCCTCTACATCAGTTATCAGGGACTTCCTACTTCCAAACCTGACATGGACATGCTCACATAAATCAAATAGTTTATTTCCCAAAACTGATTGGTATAAATGTTCTGATATTCCAATAGTCAGAATTATTTCATTCTTAAAGTAGTGTTGACTAATAATATTTTCCGCTTCCTCAAGCAGCTCTATCGAACCTGCAATTAGTGTATTCAATATTCTTCCATCATCAGTTTCAATAACCCCCTTCGACTTTCTGGTAAATAACTTTTGCCCAACATAAGCCTCAAGTGCTCTTAAATGTTGGCTGACTGTTGGCTGACTAATATTCAGCAACTCAGAAGCACGGCTTAATGACTTTGTTCTGTAGACCGACCTAAAAGTTCTTAACCACTCTAAATTTATCATGTTATTTATTTTTTAATACCACAATTACAAATTTATACGATTTAGTTATATCATTTTCTACTTACCTTTGAAAAAAATAATCACATTAATTAAAATTATGTCAAACAAAACATTAAATCCAAACGGAAAAACAGCCTTGGTTAGCGGTGCTAACAGAGGAATAGGAAAAGCCATTGCAATTGAATTATTGGAAAACGGAGCATCTAAAGTATATGCAGGAGCAAGAAACACAGATAGCTTAAAAGAATTACAGAACAAATATGGAGAAAGATTGGTTCCGTTACATTTGGATGTAACAGATCAAAGTACAATTGAGTCAGCTTCAAAACAAATTGAAGATCTTGATATTTTAGTAAATAATGCCGGTGTATTTTCTGTTGGAAAAATATTCTCGCCAGAGGCCAACAGCAGCTTAAAAGAAAATTTGAACGTTAACGTATGGGGAGTCATTAATCTTTCCAATGCTGTTGTTAACCATTTGAGAAAAGACAACGAAACTGCTATTATCAATATTTCATCAGTTGCTGGTTTAGGAAACATGCCTATGGCGTCAACCTACTCAGTAAGTAAAGCATCAGTTCATAGTATTACCCAGGGCATGAGAGCAGAATTAGCAGAACAAAACACTTTAGTAATGGGTGTTTATCCCGGACCAATTGATACGGATATGACCGCTGCTGTTGAAATGGAAAAAGACAGTCCTGAAAACGTAGCAAAAGCTGTCATCAAAGGATTGACAGAAGGTATCGAAGATGTATTCCCGGATGTAATGTCAAAGCAAATCGGTGAATTCTATGCTTCAAACCCAAAAGGAGTTGAACAACAATTTGCAACTTTTATTTAATCTTTTATTGCCGGTATGAAGTTTCATACCGGCTTTTTCACTTAATAATTACAATCGGAAAATCCTGACCAAAACTATAACTGGTTGGATATTGAGATGAACCATGATACTTTTCTGACAATTCCGGCACCCTGTCCTCCACATACGTTTTCATCTCATTAATAGTTATTTTACCATCTTCTGCCGAACTGTTATTGTCTCCATTTAATATTTCTAGTAATGCATAAGTAAACAAACCGTGCTTTAAATCTCCTGCTTCATTTGCGTACTGTATATCCTGTGAAGCTGTCAGGAAAAAAGTTCCGGTATTTCTGGCCAGCTGGGCCAACGTTTTTTCTCTTCCATCTCCCCTAACCCCAACAAAAGAACTCAGAGCGCCCCCCGAATGACAAGCATCTAAAATAAACAATTGTTTTTGAGCAGATACTACTTTCGAATAGCCTAACAAATCTGTTGCAGAAACCCCTTTATCCTCAATATCGTTTCCATAGAGGTTAACGATATCATGAGTTACAATATAAAAATCAGATTCCTTTTCAGAAGATTTAACTGTCATAACGCCATGCCCTGCATAATAGAAAACAAATACATCCTCAGGGCCAATTTTTTGCTTTAACTCATCAAATACTCTTTTCATTTCTGATTTATTGGCTTCATCATTCTTTAAACTATAGGTATAAACATTATTAAACAGTTGTCCTCCTCCATCAAATAAAGATTTTGAAAAATCGCTTGCATCTTTAACCGCATAATTAAGGTTATATGCCGGATTTTTATATTTATTTATTCCTATTGAAAAAATAAACAGGTCTACTTTTGCCGATTCTCCGTCGAATTCAATATTAAGATAAATAGGGTCAGATTCAATTTCGTTTTCAGCTACCGCTATAGCTTTTATCCTGTTGAGTCCATCAATTAGGTCAATCTCAAATGTTTTTTGGTATTTATCGGCTGACCTGAACACTAAATTCTTGCTGCTGTTTTCATTTTCTATCAATTTACCGTTATTGTATAATCTGATCTCATTTACAGCTTTGCCATTTTCCAGAACTGCTATATCTATCGCTACCTGATTTACCTTACTTTTAATAACAGAATCAGTATGGATTTCTCCGGACCTAACCTCTAGTCCCGGCACATTAAATGCCAGTTCGGGTCTGCTTTTTAACAAATGATTCAGGCTTTCCCCTGTATCATTTAATTTTTCTCCGGCCATTAACCGTTTGACCAGGTTTGGTGTATAATATTTATCAAATAACGACTCTATCGACACCACATCTAATCCCGATACATAGTTAATTAATGACAATGCATTTTTTGAACCGTCAAAATGGCCTTCAGGACTTTTGACCAACCAATCTTCCTGATTAATCTGTAAATAAGTGTAAATCTCTTTTCCGGCCTGATAATCCCATATTTTTACTTCTCCGTTTGCTGCTCTGGAGACTAAGTATTGGCCATTTTGGGTCATACATAAAGCTGTTACAGCACTGGTATGCCCTTTAAGAACAGTTTTTAGCTCACCGGTTTTCACATCCCAAATCCGTATATTTCTATCTCCTCCACCAGATATAATTGACTTACCATCAAGCGAAAAAATGGCGCTGTATACCGGTGCATTAGTCTGATCAATCTTCATCAGCATCATTCCTGTCAATACGTGCCAAAGTTTAATTTTTCCATCCCAACTGGAAGTAATCATGGTTTGATTATCCTTTGAAAATTCGATTCCGGATATCGTATTGGTATGCCCAATCAGTGACCTGAAGTTTTGTCGGGAATCAAACTCCCAAAATTGAACATTTTGACTTAAATCGCCGGACAGAATGTATAAATCATTTGGAGAATACCTTACCAGATAAGGCGAAACATCCTTTAAATCGATTGTTTGTTTCAAATTTTCCTCCTTAAAGTTCCAGACTTTAATTGTTGCATCCCAACTCCCCGAAACAATCTCTTTTCCATTTTCACTAAATTTAATATCAAAGATTAAAGCCCTGTGTCCTCTCAATTGATATTTAAGTGTATAATCCCGGGTATCATAAATCCTGATAATCCGATCTCCTCCAGCAGTTGCAAACCACTTACCATCACTACTGTAATCATGACAAAAAACTGCCTTTTTATTCTCTTTTAATACTTTTAATCTTCTACCTGTCAGAATATCAAAAATAATAGCAACCGAATCCACTTTTCCTATTGCCAGATGTTTGTTATCAGTACTTACACTGATGTTATTTTTATATGAGATAAATTGAAGGATTTTTTTATCTATCCTATTGGTATAGTCAAAACCTAATCCATCAGCTTGTTGTTCGTTTAAATACCCTTTTAATGTTTTAATTTTTCGGCCTTTTTCCGCATCCCATATCTCAATGGTGTTAAATGCACCCGGTAAGGCAATTGTGTTATTAGCCTTACTAAACTGAAATTCATAATAATCAATCCATTTATTCTTTATCCGGATTTTTTCTTTTCCGGATTTAATATGATAAACAAATACCTGATCATCAAAAGACAGTAAGAGGTATTCATCATCTTTACTGAAATCAATGCTATAAGGTCTTCTACTCACTGTTCCAAACTTCTTAACCGATTTTCCGGTTTTTCTATTCCATAGTATCCCATCTAACTTATTAGACATGGTAAAAATGAACTCATTGTTGTGACTAATTGAAAACGCAGTATTACAGCCATCACACAAACGTTCTGAATCACTTGTTAATGTTTTTAACAATGCTCCGGTTTCTGCATCAAAAGTCTGCGCAAATAACTTGGCTGAGCTGATTGTTATAAATGTCCCGTCAGGACTAAATTGCATTGAATAAGCTTTGTCAAATGGAATAGAGAAAAGGGTATCACCCGAGTTTATATTGAGGCATAATACCTTTTTGTTATTTTCCTTTGATAATATTTTCTGACCATCAGGACTAATTATCATAGATTCCGAATCGGCTGCAAAATCCTTTTCAAACTCACCAATCAGCTTACCTGATTTTACGGACCATACACTAACACCATTACGTTTATCTAAACCAATTATATGTTGGCCATTAAAAGAAAAGTAGGCATTATACAGTTCCCCTTTTCTCAAAGCCAAACTTTGTTTTAAGTCTCCGGTTGTTATATCTATTAACTTAATGGTGTTATCACTGGATGCTGATAATATGCTTTTACTGTCTGAGCTAAACCTTACGGTTATTACACTTTTTAGATGATAATTGAAAGACTTAATTTGTTTGCCATACTTTAAATCCCATAAAATAACCGCATTATCTAAACTTCCCGTAGCTAAAAACCGGCCATCAGGGCTAAATTCACTACATATAACCGGCTTGGTATGACCTGCCTGAACAATAGCCTGAATGGTATTATCAACCTGGCCGATTGTCAAACAGGAATATAATATCAGATATAGTGAAAAATAAAAGTACTTTAACATAATTGGGGCATCTATATGAGGTAAAGATAAAAAAATACCGCCTTACATATTGCAAGGCGGTATCTTCAATTTTGAAAATGATATGTTTATTTATTCAGTTCTTCTTTTACAATTGATGAAATTAATTTTCCGTCAGCTTTACCATTTAACTGACCCATGATTGGCCCCATTACTTTACCCATATCCTGTGGTCCTGTAGCACCCATAGCAGCAATTTTTTCCTGAACAACTTTTCTGACCTCATCTTCACTCATTAACTCCGGCATGTAAGCCTCAATAACCTTAGCTTCAAACAATTCATCTTCTGCTAAATCTTCTCTCCCTTCCTTAACATATAAATTGTAAGTATCCATTCGTTGTTTATGTAATTTCATTACTATTTTTCCCGCAGCCTCATCACTCACTTCAGTTCCGGCACCACTTGTGGCCTCCAACAAAATTTTAGCTTTAATATCTCTTAAGGCCGTTAATTTTTTAGAGTCTTTGGCTTTCATAGCCTCTTTTATATCAGTGTTTATTTGGTCTGTTAAGCTCATTTTATTTTTTTTCTGTAAAGTTAATCAATTATGGATTAGGAATTACGAATATTAAATTATGAATCGTGAACTACTAATTATGAATCAAAAATTCTAATAATTACTTACCATTAAAAGGATTAGGTCTGCTTTTAAATTTATTATCAATTCCGGACGCTTTAATCACGGCAGTCTGTCCGTAACGATCACGCATTTTATCCATAGCCTGGTACAACTGCAACAGTTTTACATCCTCAAATAAATTAATCTGATGTCCGCCTTCTACAAGGTGACTAAAACGTACACCAACCAAACGGATACGTACTCTCCTGGTATATAGTTTATGATAGAGTTCTTTGATAACCGGTACAATTGCATGATCGGCTGCAGTATATGGAATTTTAACTTGCTTGGTAAAGGTTTGAAAATCGGAATACCTTAATTTGACAGTAATACAAGAGGTCAATTTATTTTTCTGTCTCAATTGATAAGCCAGATTTTCCCCCATCGCAATCAATATATCCTGCAACATCTGAAAATTAGTAGTATCCTTATCAAATGTACGTTCAACTGACATTGATTTTTGTTCATTATACGGCACTACCGGTGAATGGTCAATCCCATTGGCTTTTTTCCAAATTTGTTTTCCGTTTTTCCCAAACACACCAACCAATAAATCCAATGGCATTTGCTGGATAGTCAAAATTTGTCTCACTCCCAAATCACGAAGCATTTTATACGCTCTTTCACCTACCATAGGAATTTTTCGAACAGATAATGGCGCCAAAAAAGGTTTTTCACTACCTGTTTTAATCACTATTTCATTGTTAGGTTTAGCCTCTCCGGTTGCAATTTTAGAAACAGTTTTATTTAATGATAATCCAAATGATATTGGCAAACCACTTTCTTTTATAATTCTCTTTCTTAACTCAGAAGCTAAACCGATATTTCCAAAAAACTGATCCATTCCTGTTAAATCCACATAAAACTCATCAATAGATGATTTTTCGTAAACGGGAACCATATCTTTGATGATGTCAGTCACCAAATTAGAGTACTTGGTATAAACTCCGGATGTTCCCCTTAAATAAATCCCTTCCGGACAGAGCTGCTTAGCCATTCTGATTGGCATTGCGGAATGTACGCCAAATCGCCTGGCCTCATAACTACAGGATGATACCACTCCCCGATCGGAAGTACCACCAATAATTACCGGTTTCCCTTTTAGCCGGCTATCAATCAAACGTTCACACGACACAAAAAATGTATCTAAATCCATATGTAGTATTGACCGCTCCATTCTTACTCCCGGTGTGAATTATTATTTTGTTTAATGGCACTGTTAGACCGTATATTTTTAATCTTATTTCTGGGTACATTGGTTACCACCTCCTTTTTCTCTTTGATATCAGCATATCTCGGATCTTCTATCACGGGTAATTTTTTAAGTGCTATAACATCTACAGCAGTGCAATCAAATTCCATAGTTACTTTACCCTTTATAGCATAAACACCACTTCCCCTGACAGGATATTTCTCAACAATACCCGGAAAATGAACTGTATCAATCCATCCAAATTTTTTATCGAAAAAGGTGCCAAAAAACATGGATTTCCCGGTTGATGTTCTTGTTTTTTTTAAGGTGACCAAATACCCTTTTAACCACACAATTTCATTGAGGTAATCTTTGAGATCTTCAGCTACCAATTCATCAGTATTTGGATTTTCCAGTAACTTAAAATAAGAGTGTAACGAAAATCCTAATAATTCGATTTGATCAAAGGCATCTGCCTGCCATGAATTAGACAGGTCGGGTAACTGGTATGATTTTGTTTTGACCCGAAACAAATCCCTTCCCTCTCCGCTGGGTGATGTTGTCGTTTTCTTTAGATGAATTTGCCATAATAAACTGCGCTTGTTCATTCCTGTAAACCTAAAAGCATCAATTTTGATTAACAAAATAATTTGTTCCAGACTAATATCTACCCGGCATACAAAATCATCCAGATCCGAAAAGGGACCATCCTCTAAACGGGCTTTAACAATACGCAACGCTGATTTAGACTCAAACGAATGGATAAATCCAAACCCCATATAAACATCCACACCATTAATCACAGTTTTATTTTCACTTGTATTTACACAAGGTGCGTGTACACGTCCTCCCTTTTTTTGAATTTCTATAAAATAAACTTCCGACCGGTAAAATCCTCCCCCATTATTAATGGTAGCCACCATATATTCCAGAGGATAATAGGCCTTTAAAAATAAAGCCTGATAACTTTCAACAGCATAAGAAGCCGAGTGCCCTTTAGCAAATGCATAACCGGCAAAACTGGCTATCTGACGCCATACCTCAGCAACATCCTCAATACTGTACCCCTGAGCCACTGCATTTTTAAAAAAACGATCCTTAACAACCTGAAAGGTTTCCCTTTTTCTAAATTTTCCTGCCATTCCCCTTCTCAATACATCAGCTTCCCCCAAATCCAAACCTCCAAAAGTATGTGCTACTTTCAATACATCTTCCTGATATACCATTATTCCATATGTATCAGGCATAATATCCAGCATGATCGGTAAAGCGTCTTCTCTTTTTTCCGGACGGCGATAACGCTCAATATAAGCCCTCATCATTCCTGACTTTGCCACTCCGGGTCTGATAATTGAACTGGCAGCAACCAATCCCAAATAATCATCTACTCTTAATTTTTTTAATAACATCCGCATGGCCGGCGACTCTACATAAAAACAACCTATCGCATCTGCTTCCCGGATTAAAGCATTGATATTTTCATCTTGCTTTAAAGCTAAAATATCATGCACCTTTTCAAAAACAGATTCATTCCGGTTAGATTGAATAATGGCAATGGCATCTTTTATCTTTCCTAATCCCCGCTGACTTAAAATATCGAATTTATGCAAGCCAACATCCTCTGCTGTATGCATATCAAATTGCAAAGTAGGGTATCCTTTTGGAGGTAAAAAAACAGAAGTAAAAGAGGTTACCGGTTGATCCGAAATCACAATACCTCCCGCATGTACGCTTAAATAACTTGGAAAGTCAATCATAAACGTTGCATATTTTTTAACCAGTTGAGCTGTTTTATCTAATACCTGTTCTGCCTGAGCCTGTTTGGTTTGATGCACAACACTAATCTCAGATTCCGATAAACCGAATACCTTGCCCAGTTCCCGTTCAATGGCTTTTCTTTGAAAAGTATTTCGCGTACCAACCAGAGCTACATTTTTATACTTACTGAAAATATATGCCGTTACATCTTCCCTGTCTCTCCATGAAAAATCAATATCAAAGTCTGGTGGACTCGACCGGTGCAGATTAATAAAACGCTCAAAATATAAATCCAGTTCAAGCGGATCAACATCAGTAATTTCTAATAAATAAGCCACAATACTATTTGCCCCACTTCCTCTACCTACATGAAAGTACCCTTTCTCTTTAGCATACCTTATAATATCCCAATTGATCAAAAAATAAGAAACAAAACCTTTTTGTCTGATCAATGCCAATTCGGATTCTATCCGGTCAAAAAGGACATCATTCACTGTTTGGTAACGACTATGAATCCCGTCATAACACAACTTTTTCAGTTTTTTAAAGTCTTCGGCTTCACTTCCCGTATAGGTCTTTAAATTTTGGTTAGGTACATCAGGGGCCATATCAAATGAAACCTTGCACCGGTTTAATATTGACTTTGTATTTTCAATTAATTCAGGATAATTTTCATATTGCTCTGTTAAAGCTGACTGACTTAAAAACAATTGGTGCTGATCTGCAATATCAGTTTCCTTTAATTTACTTAATACCGTGTTTTCATCTATTGCTCTTAGCAGTTTATGGATATTATAGGTTCTGTTATTTCTAAATGTGGCCGTTTGGAGTATTACCATTTTAGACCTGTCCAGTTTTCGGACACCAATAAACGGAAGGTCTGAAACTCTGACTCCTATATATTCATTTTCCTTTAATCCGGAAATTTCTTTCTTTTTATCAAAAGGATAAATGATAAAGCAATCCTTTAACCTATCTGTCGACATATTTTCAAGACTGCCTTCCATCAGGTATTCAGTAATAAAATCATTTAAGGCCTGGAAACCGTCATTATTTTGTGCTAAAACAATATATTTCTGAACAATACCTTCTCTTATATCAGCCCCAACAACTGGTTTTATGATGTATTTTTTTGATTCCCGTAAAAAATCAATACATGCCGAAGTAGTATTGATATCGGTTAGCGCTATTGCTTCATGACCATTATCTGTACAAAAGCTCAAAAGATTTTCCAAATCTAAAGTACCATAACGCAAACTATAATATGAATGAGTATTTATAAGCATATTTTAAAGTCAACCTTCTCAAAACCAAACACGTTTTTAATATAAGCGTGTTAGTCATTAATATTATGTTAATTTTCCCGGAGATTATTAATGTGTAGCCATTTGCAGCTATACTGATACGAATTTACAATATTTTTGACTATTTTTTAATCATATTTTTGATTATTTTTTAGTCACAACTCCCCGATATACTTAGGATTCTGGCTCATTATTTTAACAGTCAGACAAATAGCAACCCCGTAAAATAAAAATCAACACATGCATTTGCATTTCTGATTTCGAAATAGTGCTATCAATCTGGATATGTTTACTAAGATAAAGAGTGGCTTTTACTTCACCTTCATCCCTAATGATAAGGCTGATAAATTACTTTTTTTTATCTTTAGTGGTTTAATGAAAAAAAGTCTACAAATAACCTTGCCAATTAATTGGGTAATTGCAGGTGCTTTCTGTTTTTTTTTCTGGTCTGTCAAAGCACAGGTCATTACAGAAATCTGTCCCTCCAATCAATCCAATTATGAGGATAATTCGGCAGGTTTTCCAGACTGGATTGAAATTCATAACCCCACTGGCCAATCTATTAACCTGGACGGTTTCAGTTTGACAGACAATATATTACAACCATTTAAATGGCCATTTCCTGACACTACTTTATTGGCAGACTCTTACCTGGTTTTTTCTGCTTATGAAACAGCAAGCGAACCATATAACATTAACTTTAGTTTCGGCAGAAAGGGCGGTACAGTTTACTTGTTTTCAAATCAAAATGTTCTGGTCGATTCTATTCATTACCCGGAACTACAGCCCAATCATAGCTACGGAAAGTTAAATGGTCGATATTATTTTTATGACAACCCCAGTCCCAGTGAAAGCAATGAAAATGCAACCGGATATAAAGCGTATACCTCCCCTCCGCTCATTTCAATCATTGTTTCTGGTGGTCAGTACTTTTTTAAGCTAAAGTCACTTGATGAACAATGTTCTATTTATTACTCATTAAATGGTACTAACCCTATCAGTTCTCACCAGTATACAGGTTTGATCCCCGTCATGAAAAATACTACAGTAAAGGCCATTTGTATCAAGGACTCTTCACTACAGTCAAAACCAGCCTACAAAACAATTTTTCTCAATGCAGATCACCATTTACCTATTGTTAACCTGAGTTTGGACAGTATGGCACTTTTTGGTGAAATTGACGGTATTTATATGAAAGGACCTGACGCTGACCCGGAGCCCCCGTTTGACGGTGCTAACTATTGGGAAGATACTGAAATTGAGGTGCATTACGATTATTATGATACTAATTTAGTGCTCAGGGAATCTGTGGACTGTGCTTTGAAAATACATGGTGGAAGAGGATCCCGAATGCGTTCAATGAAACCACTTCAACTTTTAACACATAATTATCATGAAACCAAATGGTTTAAACACCCATACTTTCTAAATAAATCTACAATCTGGCATTCTAAACTGATTCTAAGAAACTCAGGCAATGATTTTGAGAAAACTATGATGAAAGACGGTGTATTGCATGATTTCGTTAGTGAGCATAATTTTCAGCTTGACGTTCTGGGATATCACCCTGTTGTAGTATACATTAATGGTAACTACCATGGCATTCATAATATCAGGGAAAAATTCGGGAAACAATACCTTGAATCAATCTACAATATCAATCCTGATTCGGTCAATATTCTGGAAAACAAATTCCTTAAAATAATTGAAGGAAGTGATACGGGGTTTGTTGAATTAAAAGACTATGTTTTGGAACATGATATGGCCAACCTATCCCACTACAGTTGGGTTGAGCAACATCTTGATATTCCATCCTTAATTGATTACTATATTATTGAGTTATTCGTAAACAACAGAGACTGGCCAAAAAACAATATCAAATTATGGAATTCTCCGGAATATCCTAAGTGGCGATACGTTTGTTTTGATTTGGATGTATCATTGACTTACTTTTGGAATACAGACTATCCTGACAGGGATTATTTAAGATATCTGCTGGATGAGAAGAGCGAAAGCAATCCTCATATTGGCATTCTTAAACAGCTTTTTAATAATCCTGAGTTTAAACGAAATTTTATCAATCGTTATGCCGACCTTTTAAATACTGTTTTTAAATACGACTATCTGGAAAACTACTTTCAAATAAAGAAAGACTTTTTGGCTTTTGACATGGTCAGGCATTTCAAAAAGTGGAAAAACTGGGACATTTCCAAATGGCATAAGTATACTTTACACTTATCTCAGTTTTTTGATGGCAGAGCTGACTTTGTTCAGGAAGAGTTAGCGCACACTTTCGACACCCCTGATGCAGTGGATTTATCTGTTAACATCTATCCAAAATCGTCAGGTACAATCGCTTTAAATACACTTCAGCTTAATCAATTCCCTTTTAACGGGAAGTATTACCCAACAGTAGACATTGAATTGTATGCTCAGGCTATTAACGGGCATCATTTTTTGTATTGGGAGAACCTTAGAAATTCTGAAAAAATATATCAGCCGGGAATCAGAATTAATCCGAAGCAGGCAGATTATTTCGTTGCGGTATTTAGCCCAACCCCAGATCCATTTGAACTTCATGTTTTCCCTAACCCAGCTGTTGACATACTTACACTTGACTTCTCTGTTCCTGAATCAGAAAATGTTTCTATTAAATTATATGACCTCAGTGGCAGGCTGGCCTTACACTTGGAGAACTATTATCAAAAAGGTGTTCATCAGGAAAGATTATCCATTGATCATTTAGAGAGCGGTTCGTACATACTTTCAATCAGCAGTTCTGATGAAATGAGCTCAACTTATATCATTAGACAATAGCAATAGACAAAGATAAATTTGTAGGAAACTTTGCTTTAAGACACCAAAAAAGCCGCACCTTGGTAGCGTGGTACGGCTTTTTCAAATTGATAAATCGTAGCTTAATGTCCGTTAAACTACTAAAACTAAAACATCAATTGCTATACTCTTTAATGTTTTCAGTGTGCAGATCAAATCAACTAATCTACATTATCGTGCAAGAAAGAATTATTCTCTCTTAGCCCAAATCGTTTTTCTCCGTTTTCGTCAGTCTCAGAAATGGTAAACTTACTCTTTGGCTCTTCAGAAGAATGCTCAACATCATCAAATCTGATGTCTCTTCTTTTATAAGCCGGTTCTTTTTCCAAATCAGCGATTCCGTTCGAAGATTTTAACTTAGAGGTATAAGTTTGAAGTCTGGCTTGTCTTTCTCTTGCTCTTTTTTCCTGCTCCTCTTTTGACAATACCACTTTCGGAGTTACATTCTCTAACTCTATTTTTTCTTCAACATCATCAGTCAAATAATGTCTGATCACTTCTTCTTTTTCTTCTGGTTTAGATTCTGCTTTCATAGAAGCATCATCAGTAATTGTCCAGTTAATTTCAGTTTGTGAAGTACTTTCATCCTTTACTTTCAGGAATGGTTCTTCCACCTCATCTTCAACAATTTCTTCCTTTGAAGTATATTCATTCTGCTCAACCGGCGACTGAATTGGTTCAGAAATTATTGTTGCTTTGGAATCATCCAGAGAATGGACCTTTTTTTCCGGCTCTTTTTCAAATCCGGTCACAGGCGAAGAATGGAATCCTGTTGCGATCAAAGTCACGCACAGACCTTCACCTAAGGTTTCATCATAACCATGTCCCCAAATCACATCAGCAGTTGATCCTGCTTCATCCTGAATATAATCGGTAATCTCACCTATTTCATCCATCAATACTTCCTTATCACCATAAGTGATATTTAAAAGTACATATCTGGCTCCGGTAATATCATTATCATTTAATAATGGAGAGGCAAGTGCATTTTTCACACAATTTAAAGCACGATCTTCACCCTCAGCAGTCGCTGATCCCATAATGGCTACACCACTATCTCTCATTACTGTGTTAACATCATTAAAGTCAACGTTAATTGCTCCGGTAACCGAAATCACTTCAGCAATACCTTTGGCAGCTGTTGCTAATACATCATCAGCCTGTGAAAATGCATTTCCAAGCGAAAGGTTACCAAACATTTCTCTTAATCTGTCATTATTGATAATTAACAAGGTATCAACACATCCTCTCAACTCCTCCAATCCTTCTTCGGCTTGTAATTTTCTTTTACGACCTTCAAAACCAAAAGGCACGGTTACAATACCTACGGTAAGGATCCCCATATCTTTGGCTACTTTAGCTATCACGGGAGCAGCACCTGTTCCGGTACCACCACCCATTCCGGCAGTAATAAATACCATTTTGGTTTCATGCCCAAGAATCTCCTTGATTTCATCAATATTTTCAATGGCTGCATTCTTTCCAATTTCAGGAATAGCTCCTGCTCCACGTCCCTCCGTCAAACTTGCACCCAATTGAATTTTCATAGGAACTGAGCTGATGTCCAGGGCTTGTTGATCCGTGTTACAGATGATAAAATCAACGCCTTTTATACCCTGATTATACATGTGGTTAACAGCATTTCCGCCACCACCTCCAACACCAATTACCTTAATAATTGAAGATTGGTCTTTTGGTAAATCAAATTCCATAATGCTTGGTTTTGTTGTGTTATTTTTAATTCTTTTAATCAATTTTTAATCTTCCTCCTCGAACCATGCTTTACTTTTGGTTACGATTTTTTCGAAGAAGCTTCCTTTTCTTTTTGTCGAGTGGTTTTTTGCCGCTCTCGTATTTTCTGCTCTAATATTCTTATTGGCTTTTTGAAATCCTTTTATCACCAAACCAATACCTGTAGAGTACATTGGACTCGTAATATTTTCAATTTTAGTTGAAGGTGCTAAATGTTCATTCGGATAACCAATTCTTGTATCCATTCCTGTAATATATTCGAAGAGCTGTGTGATGTGCTTCATTTGAGCGCCACCTCCGGTCACCACTATTCCTCCTATTAATTTCTTTTCGAAACCAGAGTTTTTAATTTCGTAGTGAACATGTTCAATAATCTCTTCCATTCTGGCCTGAATAATTGAAGCCAGATTCCTCACTGAGATTTCTCTTGGCTCACGTCCTCTCAAACCAGGAATACAAACAATCTCATTATCCTGACATTCGCTGGCCAAAGCTGATCCGAATTTTACTTTTAATAACTCAGACTGACGACTCATTATTGTACATCCTTCTTTAATATCTTCGGTAATCACATTTCCACCAAAAGGGATAACAGCAGTATGCCTGATAATACCATCCTGGAATATTGCGACATCTGTTGTACCACCTCCTATATCAACTAATACCACACCGGCCTCTTTCTCCTCTTCGCTTAACACCGCTTCTGAAGACGCCAAAGGTTCCAAAATCATTTCATCCACCACTAAATCTACTTTATCAACACATTTTTTGATATTCTTAGCAGCACCTATATTTCCGGTAATGATATGGAAATTGGCCTCCAGACGTACACCCGACATTCCAATAGGGTCCTTAATTCCCTGCTCACTATCCACAATATACTCCTGAGGCAATACATGAATAATTTCTTCTCCCGGTTGCATAATTAATTTATACATATCCTCTATCAGGCTATCAATATCATCCTGAGAAATTTCATTATCCAGGTCATCTCTTGTGAGCATACCTCTATGCTGTAAACTTGAAATATGCTGTCCCGCAATTCCAACATTTACTAATTTTATACTTAAACTACCTTCAATTCTATCTTGTGCCTCCTCAATTGCCACTTTAATAGATTGAACTGTCTTTTCTATATTAGACACCACCCCTCTTGAAACACCAACACTCTCAGATTTACCCATTGATAAAATTTCAATTTTACCGTGTTCGGTTTTACGCCCGACAAAACAGGCTATCTTAGTGGTTCCAATATCTAATCCTACAACTATTTCAGACATAATTTATCTTTTTGAGCAAATAATCTGGTTTTTATACTTAATGTTAATTGTGTCGTACTTTTCCCATCCCGCTTTAGATAGTCCTTCCTTGTAAAACACCTTTAATTTCTTAAACTTCCCTGCAATATGATTACTATTACCAAACATTATCCTGTGTTTACCAACACGAGGAATCATTTCAAATTCACTTTCCGAATTGACATAAATGTGTGTAATTTGGGAAGAAAAGAACTTATCAGAACAAACATAGTTTGAAATTTCATACAAATCATCAAGGATTTCAATAGTTTTCAAACTATCATTGTTGATTACATCTATAGCGCTCTTTTTTATATCCGTTTCATTTACATAACCATTAATTGTTAAAACGTGTGCTGAATAATTTGATGACAGTGGCATCAAATTGCCATCTTTGTCCAGATAACAGCTGGTTCCGTTAAGATTAAACAGCCTGGCTATGGGCTGTCGCAACCCCACATGTATTTGCCATTTATGGCCTATTTTAGAGTGAACCTTTACTGACTTTACTTCACTTAAACTCAGTAAATAAGATTCTATTTCAGCAAAATCAATATCAGAATATTTGAAATTTTCATCTACTAAATGTTTAGCCAACAATTTCTCCTCAATATCATCTTTGTTTAAAAACACCTGATCTTCATGCATATCAACAGTAATTTCAGGCAATCCCATCACCTGATTGTTTTTAGAAGAGCTCGCAAAGCTCATCAGCACAACAACCAATACTACAAATGACAACCACAATATGTTTTTTAACCAACTATTCATGATTCATCATTTATATTATAATGTTTAACAATTGGGTCAACACAGGTATCTATGTCACCCGCACCAACAATTAGTATTACCTCATGAACATCTTTCTCTAAATCTTCAACTATATTAGCTTTTGAGGATAAATACTTTTCTGTCAACTTTATTTTTTCCAGCAGAGCCTGACTTGTCACCCCCTCAATTGGCTGTTCCCTTGCAGGATAAATATCCAGCAAATAAAGTTTATCTCCTATAGCCAATGCCTCAGCAAACTCACCCATAAAGTCTTTGGTTCGACTGTATAAATGAGGTTGAAAAACAACTGTTATTTTTTTGCCCGGATATAATGTTTTAACTGAATTTAAAAAAGAAGATATCTCAGAAGGATGATGGGCATAATCATCAATTATAACTAAGTCATCTCTCCTGATGTGAAATTCAAAACGTCTCTTTACACCTTTGTATGATTTAAAAGCTTCACGCAAATGATACTCAGCCACTCCCAGTTCGTGTAACAAACCGAATACAGCCAATGCATTTTCAGCATTATGCCTGCCTGGCAAGCCAAATTCAACAGATTCAAAGCGCTGCCCACCATGAGTAATATCAAAGAAAGTTGAGCCGTTTTTATAAATCAGGTTTTTACCCTTCCAATCTGCTTCTCCGTGCTCAAACCCATAGGTCATCATTTGTGCCTTACCTGTATATTTGGTAAAATTCAGATCTGCCTGCACCATTAGTAATCCGCTGTTACTTGTTTTTTCAGCAAATTCTATAAATGAATCTTCCAGAGCAGAAGAAGCACCATAAATATCCAAATGGTCAGCATCCATTGATGTAACAATGCTGTATTTTGGAGATAATTGTAAAAACGAACGGTCAAATTCATCTGCCTCAACCACAACCCTATCTGCTTCTTCAGCTATCAGGCAATTAGAATTATAATTTGTTGTTATGCCTCCGATAAACGCATTACAAGATTCTTCACTCGTGTATAAAACATGCGCCATTATTGAACTTGTAGTTGTTTTCCCGTGGGTTCCGGCAACAGCATAAGTATCCTGTTCCTCTGAAATAATTCCGAGAGCCTTTGCTCTTTTTATAATTGTAAAACCAGCGGATTCAAAAGCCTGAATTTCACCATGATTTTTTGGAATAGCCGGCGTATAAATTACTATTGTATTTGTTTTATCCAACCCTTCCAGTACCTGTTCTCCATGGTCTTCATAATGCACCTGTACTCCTTCTTCAACTAATTTATTAGTCAGACGTGTTTCGGTTTTGTCATACCCTATCACCCTTTTTCCCATAGTATTGAAAAACCTGGCAAGTGCACTCATACCAATCCCCCCTATTCCAACAAAATAAACGGTATGTATATCATTAAACCTCAACTTAATATTTTTTCAATTTCACTTAAAATACGCTCCGGGGCATTATCAATACCTAATTCGCGACTATTTTTCGATAATTCCGTTTGTAAAGCTTCATTCTGATCTAATTCAAGAATTGTATCAATCAATTTTAAATTAGCCTCATTATCTTTGACTAAAAGGGCTGCATTCTCATTAACCAATGCCATTGCATTTTTAGTTTGATGATCTTCTGCAACATTTGGTGATGGGACAAGTATTGCCGGTTTTCCGACCAGACAAAGTTCGGAAACTGACATTGCTCCAGCACGGGAAACAATATAATCAGCCGCTGCGTATGCCAAATCCATTTCATAAATAAAATCACTCAAATAGACTAAATCGGAATTTAATGCTTCAACAACCGGTTTTAGCTTTGAATGATAGAACTTTCCACATTGCCAGATCACCTGAATATCACGATCTATTAATTTTTGTATACCTTCTTTAAAACTGGTATTAATTGTTCCTGCTCCCAAGCTTCCTCCAATCACCAATACCGTTTTTTTGTTTGCTTTAAGTCCAAAATGACTGAGCCCTTTTTCTTTTTTACCAACAATATCAACAACATTGGCCCGGACAGGATTACCTGTTTTTACAATTTTTTCCTTAGGAAAAAAACGTTCTAACCCATCATAAGCCACACAAATTGTTTTGGCCTTTTTCGCTAACCATTTATTAGTAATACCAGGATAAGAATTCTGTTCCTGTACCAAGGTTGGTACTCCTTTATTGGCTGCCATTTTCACTATAGCAGCACTGGCATACCCTCCCACACCAATAGCAATATCAGGCTTAAAGGATTTTACAATTTTTTTTGCCTTTAATAAACTTGAGATCAATTTAAATGGGAAAGATAGATTCTCTAATGTTAATTTTCTTTGTAAACCTCTGATTGGTAACCCTACGATCTCATAACCTGCTTTCGGCACTTTTTCCATTTCCATTTTACCCTCTGCCCCAACAAAAAGAACATCTGCGTCAGGATAAGCCAGTCTAATTTGATTGGCAATGGCAATGGCAGGAAAAATATGTCCTCCTGTTCCGCCTCCGCTTATAATTACTTTATTTATGCTCATCCTTTTAGTTAAATGACTGCGTTATTTAAATCAGAAGAGACCGCTGTCGATTCACTTGCGGGCTCTACTTCTTTGCTTGCACTTAAAACTATTCCAAATGCTATACATGTAAACCATGCTGATGTTCCTCCCATACTCAGAAGTGGCATATTCTGACCAGTAACAGGCAACAATTTGGTACATACCATCATATTAACGACTGCTGAGACCATTATGACTAAACCGATACCAATTACCACAAGCGCTGCATACTCGTTTTTTTCCTGAATTCTTACTGCAACTCTAATCATTCGGTAAAACAGCAACAGGTACAAACCAACAATTAAAAATGCAGATATCAAACCGCCTTCTTCAACTATTGCAGCAAAGTAGAAATCTGCATAAGCCTCAGGTATAAACCGTTTCAACTCTCCATTACCAGGTCCTTTACCCAGAATATTTCCGTTTTTTATTGCATGTAAGGAATTCGTAATTTGCATTTGCTCCTGAGGGTTTACCTCATCCGACATCATTCTTTCAATCCTCGCATTCCAGGTTGCCACCCTTGGTAAAACTTCAGGGTTATATTTTGCGATTTGGAGCAATAACATAAAAAATGCAATTGCACTTCCAATGGATAAACCAATCCATTTCCACGGGAAATTTGCAAAAACCATAATGACCAATGCAATCAGTCCAATGATCAATGCTGTGGATAGATTTGAGGGTAAAATAAGGAACACTGTCAGTGCGACTGGCAAAATAATGTATCGCCCTATCACTTTCATGTCATTAAATTCTCCCCTTCTCTTAATCAATTGCTTTGATAAATACAGTACCAATGCCAACTTTGCAAAGTCAGAGGTTTGAAATGAAAAGGGTACCAACGGGATCTTAAGCCATCTGTCGGCTCCATTTACACTCACTCCGGCAAACATAGTTAAAACCAGTAATATTATAGCAACATAAAACAGTAGTTTGGACAGTTTTGAAAATACTCTAAATGGCAATTTATGTGTAAGAAACATCAAAACGAATCCAACAATCAGCAGGATAAAATGCTTAAAAAATAAAAAAGAATAACTCATCCCTTTTGCCTTTACCAAAATAGGAATAAAGCTAAAAACAGACACCACAGATAATATGCCTAAAAACAAGGCTATTACCCAGATGCTTTTATCTCCTTTTAGATATTTAAAAAGACTATTCAAGTTTATTTTTTAAGAATTAAAACTACAGTGATCTTACTGCAGACTTGAACTGTTTTCCTCTGTCTTCGTAGCTCTCAAATAAATCAAAACTTGCACAAGCAGGCGACAATAAAACCGTTTGACCGGACTTTGCCAGCTCGTAACCTGAATTTACTGCCTGGAATGCTGATTTTACTTCAACAATTTTATCTACTATACCTGTAAAAGTTTCGATAATCTTACCATTATCTTCTCCAAGACAAATGATTGCCTGAACCTTGTCTTCCACAAGAGGAATTAATGAATCGTAATCATTTCCTTTATCCACACCACCTACAATCCATACTACCTTGTTTTCCATACTTTCCAATGCGTACCATGTAGAGTTTACATTGGTTGCTTTTGAGTCATTAACAAACTCAATACCGTTAACTTTTGCAACAAATTCTAAACGGTGTTCCACATTTTTAAAGTCCTGTAAGCTTTCCCTTACTGACTCGTTTCTAATCTCTAATAATTTGGAGGCAATACCTGCCGCCAGAGAGTTTTGGGCATTATGCTTGCCCTTTAAAGCTAAATCATGAATCGACATAATTAATTCTGGTTTTAAATTAATGATTAATTGGTTGTTGTTATTTATATATCCATGCATATTCTCGCTGGTTAAAATTGAGAATGGTGCACAATTTGCGGTTATTGGTCGTTTATTAACTTCTGCCATAATCAAAGGATCATCAGCATTGTAAATAAACCAATCAGAATTGGTGAGATTCTGAATTATTCTGAACTTGGAATTGACATAATTCTGCATATCATTATTATATCTATCCAAATGATCGGGTGTAATATTTAGCAGGATGGCAATATCTGCCTTGAAATCAAACATTCCATCCAATTGAAAAGAACTTAATTCAAGTACGTAGATATCGAATTTATCTTCAATTACCTGTCTGGCTAAACTTTCCCCTATATTACCGGCCACCCCAACGTTGAGCCCTGCCTTTTTTAGGATATGATGCGTCAGTAAGGTTGTTGTTGTTTTTCCGTTACTACCGGTTATGCATACCATTTTTGCATCAGTGAAACGGCCTGCAAATTCAATTTCACTGATTACATGAATTCCTTTTTTTACTGCTTTCTCTACGATTGGCGCAGTTTCCGGAATTCCCGGACTCTTGACAATCAGATCAGAATTCAGGATTCTTTCCTGAGTATGTTGACCTTCTTCAAAATCCAGACTATTGGCAGTCAGCTCTTCCTTAAAGCTGTTCTTTATTTTGCCGAAATCAGACACAAAAACACCATAACCCTTATTTTGGGCTAATAGAGCAGCTCCAACACCGCTTTCGCCGGCACCAAGAATCGCTATGTTTTGTACGTCTTTCATTCGTTTTTTATCTTAATTTTAATGTTACAATGGTGATTACAGCCAGTAAGACACCCACAATCCAAAATCTGGCTACTATTTTAGATTCGTGCATCCCTAACTTTTGGTAATGGTGATGAAGCGGTGCCATCTTAAAGATTCTTTTCCCTTCTCCAAATCTCTTTTTAGTATACTTGAAGTAACTGACCTGCATAATAACCGAAAGGTTCTCCATTAGAAAAACACCACATAACACTGGTATTAACAATTCTTTTCGAACCACTATGGCAAATACTGCGATAATCCCACCAATTGCCAGACTTCCTGTATCCCCCATAAATACTTTTGCAGGATATGCATTATGCCATAAGAACCCAATACAGGCTCCCATAAATGCAGAAATGAAAATCACCAACTCGGAAGAATAAGGGATATACATGACATTCAGGTAATCAGCGAACTGAACATGGCCGGAAACGTAGGCAAAAATCGCCAGGGCTATTCCAATTATAGCAGATGTTCCGGTAGCTAAACCATCCAAACCATCAGTCATATTAGCACCGTTCGACACAAAAACAACCCAAAAAATGACTATTGGAATAAAAACCAACCATCCTATTTTACCACCTGACAGCCAACTGTAATTAAACTCATTCCCTTTAATAAAAGGGATGGTTGTTGTCATATCCTTCGTCTCCACCCATTTTCTGCCTTCAACTACCTGATGTTTATCCGATACATCAATTGAATTCTCTACCACTGTATCAATGGCCACATTTTTATGCACCTGAATTTCCGGATGAAAATACAAAACAGCACCCACAAATGCCCCTACCATCACCTGACCAATGACCTTAAATTTACCTGCCAGGCCTTTTTTATTTTTTTTGAAAACCTTGATATAATCATCAATGAATCCAATAGTACCCAGCATCACTGTTGAAACCAACATCACTATGATATAGATATTATCCAGCTTTGCAAACAAAAGGGTAGGAATAATAACCGAAGCCAGAATAATCAACCCTCCCATTGTAGGTGTACCTTCCTTCTCTTTTTGACCTTCCAATCCTAAATCCCTGACTGATTCACCAATTTGTTGTTTTCTAAGAAGGTTAATAATTCTATTTCCAAAAACCAGTGATATCAACAAAGAAGTGATAATAGCCATTGCTGACCGGAATGAAATATAATCGAAAACCCCGGCACCAGGGAGACCTAATTCATTCAAATAATTAAATAGATAATACAACATTACTTATTTAGGTTTTTAAGGGTTTCTTTTACTATTTCCAAATCATCAAATGGTAATCGCTCTCCATTTATTTCCTGGTATTTTTCATGACCTTTTCCAGCCACCAACACAATATCTCCTTCCTCAGCCAATGCACAAGCCACTTTAATAGCTTCCATTCTATCCGTCACCGACATCACTCTTGCCGTTCGCTCTGCAGGAACTCCGGCTTTCATTTCATCAATAATTACTTCCGGGCGTTCACTTCTCGGATTATCTGATGTCAGTATAATTTTATCACTGTTTTCCGCAGCAATGCGAGCCATCTTTGGGCGTTTAGCCTTATCTCTGTCTCCACCACATCCCACAACTGTAATCACTTTCTCATTTTTTGTTCTCACAGAGTCAATCGTATTCAGAACATTTTTTAAAGCATCCGGTGTATGAGCATAATCAATGATGGCTATGATCTGTTTGTCAGATTTTAAATACTCAAAACGACCTTCCACTGACTTTAGCTTTGACATTCCTGTTAAAACCTCCAAAGAATCGAGTCCTAACTCTGATGCGATAGCATAAACCAATATCAGATTATACGCATTAAAACCTCCAATTAATCTGGTCCATACATCCTGATTATCAATATTCAATACCAAACCTGAGAATGAATTTTCAAGAATTTTAACTTTGTAATCAGCAATATTTTTTAGAGCAAATGATTTAATAACTGCCCGTGTATTTTGAACCATCACATTACCATTGACATCATCAATATTCACAATAGCCCTGGCAGTTGAACTTAAACCGTCAAAAAACATTTTCTTGACCTGGATATACTCCTTAAATGTTTTATGATAATCCAAATGGTCGTGAGTGATATTTGTAAACCCGGCAATATCGTACTTCAACCCTGCAATTCTATCCTGATGGATAGCATGAGAACTGACTTCCATAAAGCAAAATTCACATCCATTATCGATCATCTCACGCAACAACCTGTTTAACTCCATTGGATTTGGTGTGGTGTGAGTTGACGGCAATTCCTTATCTCCAATCTTATTAATAACTGTAGATAATAATCCAGACTCATAGCCTAAATTAGAAAACAAATCATGTAACAGCGTTACACATGTTGTTTTACCATTGGTTCCGGTAATACCAATTAATTTGATTCCTTTGGATGGATTATCATAAAAATTAGCAGACATAACGGCCAATGCATAAGTTGACTTTTTTACGGCAACATACACTACATGATCCAGTTTATTTTCCGGTATTACTTCAGCCACTATCACCTTCGCTCCATTATCAATGGCCGTATCAATATAATCGTGACCATCAGCTAACAAACCTTTAATTGCAACAAAGACACTATCTTGCTTAACTTCACGGGAGTCAAACACAATATTGGTGACATCAATATCTAAATTACCATGAACAGCGGTAATACCGGTATCATATAATATGTCCTTTAAATTTGTCATTTTAATACCAACTTTATTTTTTGTCCTTTTACAATTTTACTTCCGGGAGAAATTGATTGAGATTCCACCGAACCATTACCTGAAATTTCGACTCTTAACCCTTTATTTTCCAAAATGTAAATAGCATCATTTACCACCATCCCCACTACGTTTGGCACACTTGTTTTTCCCACATAGCGTTTCTCCAAACTCACCTTATCGGTTTTATTAATTGCTACCGCCCAATCACTGCCTTCTGTTTTATTTGCATAGTGCACTCCTATTTCATTAAGTACCGCTTCAATTTCTTGCCGGCTACCATATTTTATTCTTGGCAAACCAGGCTTCCTATCGGTTTGAGTATAGGTTTCATGATATTGTAATGAATTAGCGTAAACACGATCAGCAATAGCTTTGAATACCACCCCTGACACCTGAGCACCATATATTTGCTGTGTCGGTCCGGCTATGACAACAATGCATGAGTACTTAGGGTTATCAGCCGGAAAATAACCGCAAAACGAAGCCTGGTATTTACTATTTTCATCATAACCCTTATTATCATCAGAAAGCTTTACGGTTCCTGTTTTACCTGCAATTTTAAACTGAGAACTCTTCAACTTCCTTCCTGTTCCGTTTTCGACCACCCCCTCGAGACATGATTTTAATTTTTCTATCGTGCTCTGTGAACACACTTCCTCTTTTAAAACCTCTTTCTTGAATCGCTTAATCACCTCTCCATCTTTTCGTATCTCCTTTACAAATTGAGGTTTGATAAATTTACCTTCGTTTGCAACTGCATTGTAAAAAGCCAGGGTCTGAAGAGGCGTCTGCTCAACCTCATAACCTATACTCATCCAAGGCAGAGAAATACCCGACCAATTCCCTTCATTTTGGTTATTCAAAGTTGGGACCGGCTCACCTTTTAATGCAATACCAAGGGAATCTCCTAAACCGAATTGCCGCAGACGGTCTACAAATTTTTGCTCATCATTTTTATAAGCCTCCTGAACCACCTTTGCAATAACATTAGAAGACACCTCAAAAGCATGCTTCAACGTGATATCACCATAACCACGAGGCTCTGAATCATGCAATACACTTTCATAAAAAAAGTACTGACCATATGCCTTCACTATTTGATCCAAATCCGCCTTATTATCCTCCAGCAAAGCCATAAGCGAAGCCAGTTTAAACGTAGAACCCGGCACAGATTTAGTTCCAATAGCATGGTTATAAGACTCATAATATTTTCCTTCCCCGATTTTACTCAGATTAGCAATCGCCTTGATATACCCCGTTTCAACCTCCATCAACACTACCACTCCATGCTGGGCATTTTGATACTTCAATTGCTTCATCAATTCAGTCTCAGCCAAATCCTGAATATCAATATCAATTGCAGTGATTACATCAGCACCGTTTACCGGGTCTTCAACATATTCTGAAACAGGCTTCCAGGAACCATTCACAAATTTCTTAACCACAGTTCCGTAAACACCTTCCAGGTAGGAATTATAAGCTCCTTCAATACCTACCGGCTGAATACCTTCCCGAACATATCCTAAAGTACGCTCAGCCAAAATACCATGTGGCTTGTGAGACTTACTATAGCGCTCAACTATAAACCCTCCTTTATATTTTCCCTTATTTAAAATCGGAAACTGCTTTACCTTTTGATAATCTGAGTACTTTACTTTGTTTTTAATCCTGAAATACTGATTAGTATCCGCTTTGGCTTTTCTCAATTTCAGAGCCCAGTCTTTTTTACTATTCTCAGGAAAAGTCTCAGCCAGACATGACGCTAAAGAATCGACATTTTCTTCAAAAAGTTCAGACTTAATCACTTTAAAATCGATATGCAAGTCATATAATGGAATTGAAGTCACCAACACCCTTCCATCTTCTGTCAAAATCCTGCCACGCAAAGGAGTAATTGAGTCCAATTTGGTTTCCAATACCTCAGCCCCAACATTCTCGTTCACACGAATAACACTTCCAAACTGAATAGCCAGAACCCTAACCACCACAGTCAACATCAACCCTACCATTAAAAAATAGAGCATATAAGCCTTGGTTGATATGTTATTCTTTTTTGACATTTAAAAATTATACTTCTTTACTTTTATTTTTTTAGGCGGCACATTACTTTGTTTCAGCGCTGTCCCTTTTAAGCGTTCGGTCACCTGGGTTTGCCTACTCAACTTATTATATTCAACTCCCAAAGAGAAGTACTCTGAATTCAACTCCCCCAACTCCTGTTCTAACTTCACCTCTCTTCGCCCCACTGTTTCTGTATAATACCCCCACCCAATTAAAACCACTAACAACAACCCCAAAAAGGAGATAAAAGGGATATTGTTTATAATTTCATCTCTTGACAAAAACTCACCATTAAGAAATCTTGAAAAAGAGCGTTTCGACTTTTTCTTATTCTTTTTTTTATCAATAGCGATATCCTTATCTTTTAACTCGTTCACTTTATACTCTTGTTGCTATTCTCAATTTTGCACTTCTTGCCCGTGAATTCCTTTCATTTTCGTCAGCAGAAGGCACTATTGGTTTTTTATTCACTGCCTGCATTGGTTTTATCACATTACCATACATATCTTTCTCCACCTCTCCGTCAAATCGTCCCGATCTGATAAAATTCTTTACCAACCTATCCTCAATAGAATGGTAAGACATCACCACAAGACGTCCTCCAGGATTTAACACTTTAGCCGATTGCTCCAGCATATCCTGCAACGCCCCCATCTCATCATTTACTTCAATTCTGATTGCCTGAAAAACCTGAGCTAAAAACTGATTCTCTTTTTTACCCGGCACTAAAGAGCTCAAGATCCCAACCAAATCACCCGTGGTTTCAATTCGTTTTACACGTCTTGAACTACAAATTACCTTCACCACTCTTCCTACATTTTTAAGATCAGCGTACGCTCTGAAAATTCTAAACAATTCGTTCTCCGGATATTTATTCACCACTTCTAAAGCTGTTAATTCAGCTTTTTGATTCATTCTCATGTCCAGTTTTGCATCAGAGCGGATTGAAAACCCTCTCTCTCTTTTATCAAACTGATGTGAAGACACACCTAAATCAGCCAAAATTGCATCCACCTTCTCATAACCGTAAAATTTCAGAAAGTTCTTGAGATACCTAAAGTTTGAATTCACAAAAATAAATCGCTCATCATCAAGTAGATTTTCCTTTGCATCATCATCCTGATCGAACGACAACAAAACTGAATCAGAAGATATTTTTGCCAAAATCTCTCTGGAATGACCTCCGCCTCCGAACGTCACATCAACAAAAACTTTCCCATCAGATAACTTCATTGCCTCAATACATTCTTCAAATAGTACCGGGATATGATACATCCTACTCATTGTCTTCATCAATTTCTCCCATCACCTCATCAGCCAAGTCAGCAAAATCGGCCATATTCTCACCCATTACATCAAAATACTCATCCTTACTCCAAATCTCAATCCTGTCATTATAAGCCGTTAACATTACCTCCCGCGTCAAATCAATTCTCTTCATCAAATCAGCAGGAATCAATATCCTCCCCGCATTATCAAGCCCCAATTGTTTTGCTCCCTGATGAAACAACCTATAAAACATTCTGTTCTTCGGCTTAAACAAATTCAACTTCGACAAGCGTGAACTGACTTTTTCCCATTCATTAATCGGATACAAGGTCAGACAGTTCTCAAATCCCTTATTCATCATAAATAATTCATTGGCTGCCGGAGACAATTGCTTTCTTAAACCCGAAGGGAAAAGAAACCTCCCTTTGGCGTCAAGCTTGCATTCGTATTCTCCGACTAATCCGGCCATTTATAAATCATTTAAGACATTAAGATTGTAAAGATATAGATTTTATCCCACTTTTTACCACATTTTAAACTCTGTTAATAACTTTTAACCCCAAAAGAATAACTAAGTTATCAAAATAAGTTACAAAACCCCATTAAATAAGACTTTATGAGAAATAATTAATAGTGGGTAAATGTGGTAATTTGTGAATAAATTGTTTAAAAACATTCCTTTTTACCCCCCTCAAAACTGATACTTTGCATACACAAAAACGACCTCTGACGCAACATGCAAACACCAGCACTTTAATACTATTTCGACTTTGATCTTTCCTGAAACCTTTGTAACTTGACAAATGAATTATCTGTGAAATGTAACTTTTTAACTATTGAAGTTACTTACCTATAGAAACCATCAAAAAATGGACTATGAACAAAGATGATAAGCAAGCCTTTTTAAACGCCTACAAGGAAGTACATGAATCTTTAATGCGTTTCTGTATCGTCAGAAGCAGGGGAATTATGGACCCTAAAGACCTCGCAAACGACACAATTCTTGTTGGCCTGGAAAATTTTTCGAAACTCAAAAACAGAAAGGCTTTTCTATCCTATTTGTTCAGCACTGCAAACAATATCTGTCTCAATCAAAACCGTAGAAAAAAGTTTTCGGGAGATTACAAAGAAAATGATGCCTACGCCATTGCTGACAGCTGTAGCTCAATTGAAAATTCAATTGACATCTCATTTCTTTACCAGGCCTTAGACAAACTACCACCTCTGCAAAAAGAAGCCGTCACATTATTCGAAATAAGCGACTTACCTATTAAGGAGATTATGGTCATTCAAAATTCAGGAGAATCAGCAGTAAAGCAAAGGATAAAACGAGGAAGAGAAAAACTTGCTCAACTTATGCAGGAAAAAGACAGAAAAAAAATTGCAGTTTTAACATCAATTGCGCTAAGCACAAAATTGTACAGCATGGATAATTTAGACATTTATTTTCAAACTATAAAACAACAACCTCTACCACTTTCCAGCCAGGAAGCCACAGGACTAATCAATAACTTTCAACTACCACCAACCCCTCCAACAGCTGCAAAATTAATCACCAAAACCATTATCAAAAAAGGACTTTTCACCAGCGCTGTAGTTGGCGGCATAATCACCTCTTCCGTTTTACTCTCAAATCAAATCGAAGATAAATCCGAACCAAACTCAAGAACAACACTTATTGCCTCAACCACTGTTGACGCACAACCCCTCATCTTAGAAACTTCAAAAATAAAGGAAACCACTGAACTAAAGAGAGAAGAAACTTCAACTCAAGTGCATCAGTCAGAAATTAAAAAGACAATTTCGACCCACCAACAAACACCATCACCGGAAGAACCTATTGAAGAAAAAAACAATTACTTTTTAAACAATTACAACTTTCCTACCAATAATTTTCAAAACACGAGTTCACCCTCAACCTCAATAGTTTCTACCCCGGCACCAAGCATAGACTCCTCATCAGGCAAAGGCGAAATCTTCAGTCTTGAAGGCATTGATGAAATAAAAATCGAACACCTTGGAGAAAAGATAACCTTTAAAACCTGGGAAAGAAATGAGTTAAAAATTGAAGCTCATTATGAAATTGAGGCTAAAAAAGAAAAAGACTATAACACCGTTTTAAAAAATGTTTCGTACGAAACCGAGAAAGAAAACAATCAATTCATTGTAAAACAAAAATCTACCCCGTGCACCTCAAAAAGTATCTCACTTGGAAAAAACCGATCCAAAACAACGGTACGATACAGAAGCGGCGACAAAGCTCAATACAACAAACTCAACAGAACATACATCATAACTATTCCGAAGAAAATTAACCTCAAGATAAATGGAAGATACAGCAATATTATAATGCCGGAACTGGATGGCAACCTCAACGCAAAAATGCACAATACCACATTCAAAACTCAAAATATCAACGGAAACCTCAAACTGAGCTTAAATTATTCTAAATCAATGATTGGAGATTTCGAAAATGGAGAAATCAATTTGTATAATTCAAAACTCAATTTTGGTAACTCTAACGACTTAAAAATGGAGAGTAAATACTCAAAAACAGAAGGAAAAAAAGTAAACTCAATTGATCTAACCGCTTACCAGGGAAAAACAGAATTTCTGGAAATTAAACAAAACCTGGATGGCAACTTAAAATATCACAGCATAACCTGTTTAAAACCAATCCAAAATTCAAAAATAAGTGCTTACCAATCCAAAATATACTTTAATGACGTCAGCACACTTTCAACTGCCTTAAAATACTGCACTCTTGAAGCTAATCAAATCAAAAAACTAAACCTTTCCGAGGCCTATTCCTGCAAATTTAAAATTGAAAGTATTGATGAATTCAAATCTTCTTCCAGTAAATACAGTAATTATTCAATTGAAACAATCAATACCAGCATAAAAATGACCTCCTATTCTGACAAGCTCAAGGTAGAATCAATTGCATCATCATTTGAAGATCTCATTTTTTCAGGAAAGTATACATCATATAATTTAGCACTGGACGGAAATCCATCCTACAAAATTAATGTGTCAGCCAATTACGGCAAGCTAAACTATGACCGTTCTGCACTTCTCAACAAGTCATACGAAAAAGAAGGCAACGTACTATCTTTGAGCGGATTTATGAACGAAACCGATTCCGATTCTAAAATAAAATTTGATTGTTATCAGTGCGGCATTACTATTGAATAACCTATCACCGGAGTCGTGAAACAGAAAACCTATTACATTTTGTAACCAGCTTCAAATCAGGGTTAAAAGAAAATTTGAAAAATCCTGAATCTTGAAAATAAGGCCAGAATAAAAATCAACGAAACCCCATACTTTGAAATCATATACAACAAAGTAAAAACAGGTGTGGGTTTTCGCAAGACAAACACAAGCAAAGGCAACAACAATAATAGGTTGATAAACGGAAAAAAGTAAATAAAAGCCATTCTTGGAATCACCTTTACAGCTTGTCCGGAATAGGTATTGACATAAACATATTTTAAATCGTTAAACAAATTTGACCGAAACACCTTAATTGAGCTATCATCAAGAAGTGGCACCATATCGCCTAACCTGAAAACATACTCCTCCCCATCCAAATCCAAATAAACAAATTGCCGTGTATTTTCATAAGATGCAATTTGATACTCCGTCTGTTGTTCCGGCAGAAAAAAAACATCTATAAACCAGATCACACTAAATATAGCACACGCAATTCCAAACCATTTAAACAATCTACCTTTCCTTCCGGAAATCAAGGAATGATAGTATGCCATTTCCTCCTCACGCTCCCTGGCTTTAGCCTGATAATACCGCTCCTTAGCCCTTTTCATCCGGTCTGCCATCACCTCTTCAGCTGTCTTACCAGGAGGCGCTTCACTTTTTGACCGGACACCCCAGGTATCATCCATCAATATTTCATACGCTTCAGCAAGTCGAATAAATTCTTTTGCTGCATTTTCAGAACTATTCCGATCAGGATGAAACAAAAAAGCCTGTTTTCTATAAGCCCTTTTTATAACAGCCTTATCAGTAGTAGGCTCAATACCCAGAACCTTGAAATATTTTAACTTTTTATTCAAACTACGATATAAACAATGCTGTTAAATTACAAAAAAAGCCATCCCGAATAAACGGAATGGCTTTATAAAAAGAGGTAAAGTTTTTAATTTATTTTACTGAGTCAACAACAGCTTTAAAAGCTTCAGGGTGATTCATTGCTAAATCAGCCAATACTTTTCTGTTTAATTTAACTCCTTTTGCATTCAGTTTCCCAATAAATTGAGAATAACTCATACCATGAGGTCGAACCCCGGCATTAATTCTCTGAATCCATAGAGATCTAAAATTTCTTTTCTTTTGTTTACGTCCTACATATGCATAACTTAAACCTTTTTCAACAGCATTTTTCGCAACTGTCCATACGTTTTTTCTTCTTCCAAAGTAACCTTTGGCCATTTTCATCACTTTCTTTCTTCGTGTTCTGGCCGCTACTACGTTTACCGATCTTGGCATAATTTTTAAGTTTTTGGTAGTTAGTGTTCCAATTTAACGGACGCTTAGGGACTAAATACCGGGTTTATAACAATAACCTTCCGTACTTTACGGAATCAATTTAAATACACAATTGATTTTTGATATTGGCTACATCTGATTTATGTACCAATCCTGCTTTTGTCAATCGCGCTTTTCTTTTCTTTGCCTTTTTAGTCAAAATGTGACTTTTAAAAGCGTGTTTTCTTTTTAATTTTCCAGAACCAGTCACTTTAAATCGTTTCTTGGCACTGGATTTTGTTTTCATTTTAGGCATCTCTACTCAATTTTATTTACCTCTCCTTTATTATTTTTTAGTTTTTCTTTTTCGGGTTAATCATCATGATCATTTTTTTACCTTCAAGCTTAGGCATTTGCTCAATTACACCGTAATCTTCAAGCTCCTGCGCAAACTTTAACAATAAAATAGATCCCCGATCTTTAAAAACTATCGATCTTCCTTTAAAAAACACAAAAGCCTTCACCTTAGCACCATCTGATAAGAATCCTTTAGCATGCTTCAGCTTAAAGTTAAAATCATGGTCTTCGGTATTAGGTCCAAACCTAATCTCCTTAATTGTAACTTTTGATTGTTTTGATTTAAGCTCTTTTTGCTTTTTCTTTTGTTCAAACAAAAATTTCTTATAGTCAATTATTTTACAAACAGGGGGATTAGCATTAGGTGAAATTTCAACCAAATCTAATTCCGCCTCATTTGCTTTATCTAAAGCTACATTTAAAGGTAGTATTTCAGCACCACCTTCCGAAACAAGCCTGACTTCTCTGGCCCGAATCTTTTCGTTTACTTTATAAGGCTCTTCCTTTTTAAAAGGTCTTCGTCCCGTGTTTCTTCTTTTAATTGCTATAGCTCGTTACTCCTTTCTTTTTATTTAAATTCTATTTCTTTTCTAACCTCATCATTGATAAAGTTAACAAAATCATTTATTTTCATTACACCAACATCTCCTTCTCCATGTCTTCTAACAGAAACAGTTTCACCTTCTTCCTCATTCGCTCCAACAATTAACATATAAGGTATTTTCTTTACCTCATTGTCCCTTATTTTCTTACCCGCCTTCTCATTTCTGTTATCAACGAATCCGCGAATATCGGAATTATTTAGAATATTTAAAACTTTTTCTGCATAATCATTGTATTTTTCACTAATTGGTAGTATGGCAATCTGATCAGATGTTAACCATAATGGAAAATTCCCTCCACAATGTTCAAGCAAAACAGCCACAAATCTTTCCATAGATCCGAATGGCGCTCTGTGTATCATTACCGGTCTGTGTTTTTCATTATCAGAACCAATAAAATCAAGCTCAAAACGCTCCGGCAGGTTATAATCCACCTGAATAGTTCCTAACTGCCACTCTCTTCCCAAAGCATCTTTTACCATGAAATCCAATTTAGGACCATAAAATGCCGCTTCACCATATTCTACAACTGTCGACAATCCTTTTTCCTCAGCTGCTTCAATAATCGCCGCTTCTGCTTTAGCCCAATTCTCATCAGACCCAATATACTTTGCATTATTTTCCGGATCCCGAAGTGATATCTGTGCTTTAAAGTTATCAAACTTCAATGTTTTGAAGATATATAAAACCAGGTCAATTACATTTTTAAACTCATCCTTCACCTGCTCCGGAGTACAAAAAATATGTGCATCATCCTGCGTAAAACTTCTCACCCTTGTTAAACCATGTAATTCACCGCTCTGCTCATATCGGTACACTGTTCCAAATTCAGCATACCTAACAGGCAAGTCCTTATATGACTTCGGTGAGGCTTTATAAATCTCACAATGGTGAGGACAGTTCATTGGTTTCAGTAAAAATTCCTCTCCCTCATGCGGAGTGGCAATTGGTTGAAACGAATCCTCTCCATATTTTTCGTAATGACCTGATGTCATATACAAGTTCTTATGACCGATATGAGGTGTCATTACCTGATCGTAACCTGCTTGTTTTTGCGCTTGTTTTAAAAACTCTTCTAACCTTGTTCTCAACGCAGCTCCCTTTGGCAACCACAATGGTAATCCCTGCCCTACATTTTGAGAGAATGTAAACAATTCTAATTCCCTACCCAATTTACGGTGATCTCTCTTTTTAGCCTCCTCTAATAACTCAAGATATTCTTTTAACTCTTTATTTTTAGGGAATGTGATACCATAAATCCTTGTTAATTGCTTTCGGTTCTCATCTCCTCTCCAATAAGCTCCGGCAATTGAAGTTAATTTAATTGCTTTAATGAAACCTGTATTGGGAATATGTGGTCCACGACACAAATCAGTAAAATTACCTTGTGTATAAAAGGTAATTGAACCGTCTTCCAAACCTTCAAGCAGTTCTAACTTATATTCATCTCCTTTATCTTCAAAATAGGCAACAGCATCTTTTTTAGAGATTTCCTGGCGGATATACTCATTTTTCTGCTTAGCCAATTCGCTCATTTTTTTCTCGATTCGAGGCAGGTCTTCATCAGTAATATGATGATCTCCTAAATCGATATCATAATAAAAACCATTACTGATTGGCGGGCCGATAGCCAACTTAGTTCCAGGAAATAAATTTTCAATAGCTTCAGCCATTAAATGTGCAGACGAATGCCACATTACCGTTTTTCCGTCATCATCATTCCATGTCAACAGTTTAACACTTGAATCTTCTCCAATCGGACCAAAAGCGTCAACCACTTCGTTATTCACTTCAGCCGCTAAAACATTCCTGGCCAAACCTTCGCTTATACTTTTGGCCACATCAAGTGCAGTAACACCTTTTTCATATTCTCTAACCGAACCGTCGGGTAAAGTAATTTTTATCATTTCCATTTACTCAAAAAATTTTCACAAAACTACATAAAAAAAGCTCCTTTGAAAACAAAGGAGCTTGATTCTGTAAAATACTATTTAATTCTTGTATCCCATCACCAGAACAACTGCTCCCCGGTGCTCTATCGTGGGGTTAGCATTATTTGCTCCCGGTGTTGCCGGAATCTCATAATCTACAAATACTCTTTTAAGCCTTGGTGCCTTTCCGCCTGCACTCTTATAGGCCTCAAACATATCTTTAGTCTGTACCACAATATTTTCACCTTTTACGGTTGTAATCTCCTTTAACAAAATACGATCGCTTACATTTTTTGACTGGTCGTAGATTTTAATTGCGATATTATTGGGACATGACTTTCCGTTAAATGCCAATCGGTATTCAGTATTGTTAAACAAATAGATTTCAACCTCCTTGGTTTGCTTATAGGTCTTATAATTAAAATAAGTTGTCTTATAACCATCATAAAGATACGGTTTGATAGACTCCTTAGCCTCTACTTTATTCTGCTTTATGTTTTCCTTAAACTGCGTTAAATTCGTAACTGTTTGAGCAAACGCTAGTGCAAATACTAAAAAACCACCTAGTATAAGTCCTTTTTTCATCATCAATTTTTATTTTTCTACTATTTTTAAACGAATATCATTAATCAAAGCGCCTATCTCTTTAATTTCGGCATCTGTCAACACCATTTCACCTGCATCTTCTGAAGCATTGTAGGCTTTAACGGTTTCAAATTCGTCAAACGTTGATTGTACTTTTTCAAGATCAGAAATTATCCAGGCTAAATCCGACTCAGCATTTTTAGGATCTTTTAATCCTTTTATAATGTTACCTAAAATCTCAATCTGCTCTGTTAATTTATAACCAACACCTTCTTTATTCCCATTATTCTCGTAATCGTAAAAACCAATGTACATTCCCTCTGACCATGCACCAGCATAATGTACAGCAGCGGCATGAGACATATCATTCTCTTCCATATACTCCTGAGATCTTTCATGGATCTCAACAATGATTGACTCAACTGAATCCTGAACATCAAGGTTTTTATCAAACCTCTCCATCAAATCTTTATTCTCAAATACTGACTCCATACCTTGCTGCTCAGCTAAAGTTTGAATAGCAGCAACAAATTTTCTGGCATCATTAGATTGTTCGTTTGTAATACAATAAGCTAAATCAGCTGAATATACACCAAAGTTCAATTTACGCTTAACATCTGACGTATAATTTGCAACATTTTCAACGGCATTGGTAACACCAGCATTGTACTCCAGACCTGATTTTCTAAAAATACTTGCAACTTGTAAGGCCGAAGGCAAATGATAATCTTCATCCGGAGATTCAAAGTTATCAATTTCTATTTCCATCTGCTCCGTATCCACATCCTCAGCAACAACATCATCAACCTGAGGTGCCTCTTCATTACATGCAAAAAAAGTCGCTCCTAATATTATGATAGCCACCTTATTTAGTAATTGTTTCCTTATCATTTGCTTAAATTTAAATAATACCGCTAAAATATAAAATGATTTCCATTTCAAGAACACAAAAGTTCTTTTTTTTTTACTTTAGTGTTTATCAAAACTTTACCTATTATATTCAGGCTTTTAATCCCATATTTATTTGGAATTATTATCGCTTTTTATTCCCCAAAAGTAATCCACGAACTCTATATGTACATCACATTGTTTGTGACTATTTTTCTTTTAGCGGGTTTTGTTCGACTGAAATATACGAAAAACTATGGTTTTAGTTACACTTTTTTTGTTTTCTCTTTGACTTTGGGCTTTTTTCACACCAGCTCTTTCAATTCTTCAACCAAAGAATCTTACTTCGCCCATTCTGACTCCAACTTGTTTATTATTGAAATCATTGAACCACCGGTAACCAAACCTAAGAGTGTAAAATTAGTAGCTAAGGTTCTTCAAAATAAAACCGGAGTTACTACCGGGAAAGCCTTGCTATATCTGGAAAAAGAACCACAAAGCACCTCCTTGCGTTACGGAGACCAATTGATTGTTAACTTTTTGCCATTACCAGTTAAGAGTAATGGAAACCCATACGAATTTAACTATAAACGCTATTTAAAAATACACAATATCCACCATCAGGCTTATATCCAAAAACAACAATGGCAAAAGTTCAAATCTAAAAATGGGCTACTCTCTGTCATTTATGAACTGAGACAGTATTTAAGTAACCTCATAGACAATTCAGGACTTCGAAAAAACAATAAAAAAATTGCAAAAGCACTTCTCCTTGGTCAAAAAGAGGCTTTGGACAAATCCTTACTCAAATCATTTTCAAGTGCCGGAGCCATGCATGTTCTGGCCGTTTCAGGTCTTCATGTTGGCATTATTATGTTTATCCTTCAATTTTTGTTCAGACCTTTCAAACATTTAAAAAAAGGTAGATTTTATGCTGGCCTGGTCATTTCCGGCATCTGGTTTTATGCACTCCTCACCGGTTTTTCCCCTTCAGTTGTGAGAGCTTCAATTATGTTCAGTTTCATTATTATAGGAAGTCACATTGAACGCGACACTTCCACTTTTCAATCTGTTTTTGTAGCAGGATTTGTCATCTTACTCATTGATCCGTTAAACCTTTTTAAAGTAGGCTTTCAACTGAGCTTTCTTGCTGTAATTGGTATTATCACATTGCAACCAAAGCTTTACAAACTCCTTTTTTTCAAATGGAAGATCAATGACTACCTTTGGAAGATAACAACAGTATCAATCGCTGCTCAACTCGCTACATTCCCTTTGGGCCTATATTATTTTCATCAATTTCCGAACCTGTTCTTTATCTCAAACCTGTTGGTCATCCCTATGGCTGGCATTTTGTTAATTACCGGTTTTACTTATTTTTTCTTACATTTTTTCACCTCGTTAAAGTTGTTTATAGAATATATTTTGGATTCATTGCTTACTATCCTTGATCAATCTGTAAAATTTATAGAAACCATCCCATTTTCAATTTCATGGGGAATTTCCATTACCTGGTATGAAACAGTATTAATCTATCTGATTATTGTATTTTTTTCCCTGTCAACAATTCGAAAACAAGTGGCACAACTTTTCATTGCATTGGGAATAACAATCGCATTATTAACTCACCTCAACATAAAAAAAACAGTGATTGACCAAAGTAACGAGTTAATTGTATACAACATTAAAGGTCATTTTGCCTTAGATATTTTTACCGGAAGAAATAACTTGTTCCTGGCAGAACACACTTTATTAAAAGACGAAGAAAAACTGAGATTTCACATCCTTCATAACTGGTACCACAAAAAAGGAAACTCGCCACCTGATCGTCACATTGATTATTCTACAAAATCCAACATTGTATTTAAACTAAATCACGCCCGTTTTTTAATTCTTAACAAAACAGAAAGCAAACTACCAATAACTGATTTTGTTATTTTGGATCAAATCAGATTTATTAATAATGATATAATTTTGGAATGGATAAAACGCAATACCATTCTGATAATACATCCTAACCTTAATTGGAGACTGAAGTCATACTTAAAACAACGAATTCAGCCTGCCAACATCTACGACATTTCTGAAAACGGCGCTTTTATTTATCCGTTTTAATTATAAAGAATTCGGTAATCTACCCCGGGATCTCCACTATGTGATCTGACATTAGAAGACATGATCATATAATGATTACTCAACCTGAAATGATGCAAAAAATAAACCAATCCTCCTGTTTCTGTCTTTATATTAGACCTAAACAGAATTTCAAAGTACCTGGCTTTGTGCTCATAGCTCTCTACTATATAGTGGAATTTTTTTCGCTTTCTCAGCAACGTTTCCATATCCTTTTGATAACCAGATTCAGACCCCTTATAAGTTCCCTCTATTTTACTTTCCTTTAAATTTTCTATTTTCTGATCGTAGGAATCCAGCCTGGCCATCAACGCTTTGAAGTCATCTGTATAATGCGCCTTAAAACCATTAAAACTATAACCTTCGTGATAATTAAATACAGAATCTGCCCACTCTAATACCCTCTGCTCTACTTTTACACCATCAATAATAGTCTGACTATCCTCAACTCCCGAATAGGCAAAGATAGAACAACCTAACATCAAGAAAAATGTAAAACTCTTAATCAAATATTGTTTTGGCTTCAAATTCCTGTTGGGTTTCAAATATTGATTTGATTTCATAATGCGGAGAAAATTTAATATAAACGCTCATACTATCCATCCCTTCACTAATTTCAAAGCTAAAAGTATGAAAAAGATAATAACCAGACAAACTCCCCACCTCATTAATTTGATACAACTCAGAAAATGCTTTTGGCTGATAGCCTGACACCTTATCACTTCCTGATTTTAAATATTCTTTAACCAAAGTCTCAGCAATAGCCTGTTGATCAAATGCTCTTTCCTGCATCATATTTTCACAAATTATTATGGTGTGATTCAGAAAATTTTCCCGTTCTTTTATAGTTGACAAACTATCCAATTTCTGTTTAAAATGCTTATAAAAGGATTCGTTCAACCGTTTACTTTCATCATATGAATACCCTCTTATTAATGGGGATTCATAATAAAAATTTGCAAAAGCCCTTTCTCTTTTTTCGGTCAATACTAAATGATAACCCAAATCAAAATCCTTAACCTCAAAATCCTCATTCAGATAAAATTTCATCTTATTAACCTCCCCTAAACTATCTCCTTTTCTTCGGGTGGAAAATACATGATCAATTTCAAGGGTTCTCTGTAAGTTTTTTTGATCAATGATACTGTCGAGTTCTTCAATTTTACCAGCTACTTTTTTTTGGTCAAAATTCACATTCCCCTTTCTCCCCGACCATTTAGCGTATTCCGAAACTTCCCATGGCACTATCACTCTCAAATCTCCAAACCCATAATTTAGATAAGATTCATCCGGACGTATATTCCTCAACAAATAAGCTCTGACAGAATCTTTAACAACAATATCAATGGGATCTCTGTACTCATCTTCAGGCTTAAAAATATCATCAGCAATCAGACAACTGGTAAACCCAAATGTCATTAAAAAATAAAACAGGAACCTTTTCTTCATGACATTAAACTATCAAATTTTATACCGTTTACTGGCCCTCAAAATTACGAATCGATTTACTTTGATAAACACTCAATACACTCCTCCCTTACCGACCACAAATCATCAAAAGTAAATGCTTTACTGATGTCAGCTTCAGACTTAAGCCATTTTTTGACAAACTCCTGATGATAAGCGACCTTGTATTCTGACACCTGATGAGGCTCTATTGTAATTTCCTGCATTAGGTCAGGCTTAATCATGCTGGTATCAGAAGATATACCTGTATAATCTACTCTCTCCTCCCTGTATTTTAAATAACAATGTGCTTCCGGAATATAATCGAGGTGATACTTAGATAATACAACCCCTACTTTAGGTGTATTTCTCCCATTCATTTTATATATCCCAACTATCAGTTCAACATCCGGAACTTCATTCAAGATGGCTATTTGCTTTAAAAAGGCATGTTTGGAACTACAGGTTCCTTTATTTTCGGTTATTACCAAATTTAAATCAACCCGATTAGCATTTCTGCCATACGGCAATTCCCGGATAAAACGACAAGCCTGCAACCAGGTTGTCACCCCCTGTTCTTTTAATAAAAGCGTGAGTTGATCAACAGAATTCAGATCAAAATCCTGCCTTGACCTTTCCATAATTTACCGAATCATTACCGGCATTACCAGCATTAATATCTCTTCATTGTCGTTTTCCGACTCGCTTGGTAATAAAATTCCGGCTTTGTTAGGTTCACTCATTTCAAGAATAACTTCCTGCGTTTTGATATGATTTAGCATTTCCATTAAAAATTTCGAGTTAAATCCAATTTCAATGTCCTCGCCCACATAATTACAAGTTAATCGTTCTTTTGCTTCGTTTGAGAAATCAAGATCTTCAGCCGAAATTGTTAATTCACTTCCTGCAATTTTAAGTTTAACCTGATGGGTTGTTTTATTTGAAAAAATTGACACCCTTTTAATAGAGTTCAGGAATGACAAACGATCTACTGTTAATACATTAGGATTTTGCTTAGGTATAACAGCCTCATAGTTCGGATATTTACCATCAATCAATCTACAGGTCAACTCTATATTCCCTAAAACAAATCTCGCTGTCGTTTCGTTATACGATACCTCAACACTTTCGTCTCCGGAAACATTTTGTCTCAATAAATTAAGTGGCTTTTTTGGCAAAATAAAATCAGCCGACTTTGTAGCAGTGGAATCCAGCCTGCCATATTTTACTAATTTATGTGCATCAGTAGCAACAAAAATCAATTTCTCAGATGAGAACTGGCAAAAAACACCACTCATTACTGGTCTTAGTTCATCATTACCTGAAGCAAATAATGTATTTTCAATAGCATTAGAAATGATTTCACCATTAATTTTTAATACCTCAACGTTCCCCATATCAATCGACTGTGGAAAGTCATCTGCATTTTGACCAACTAATTTATACTTACCATAATCTGATGAAATCTCAATCCCAAAATTCTCATTAATCTGAAAAGACAAAGGCTGATCAGAAAAGTTTTTCAAAGTATCCAATAGTAATTTGGCAGGAATTGCCACACGACCATCTTGTTTAGATTCATCAGGAGTAACTACCGTTTTCATGGTATTCTCCAAATCAGAAGCCGATATGGTTAGATTACCTCCCTGTAATTCGAACAAAAAATTATCCAGAATTGGTAATGAATTGCTGGAGTTCAATACTCCGCCAATACTTTGTAAGTTCTTTAATAAGGCAGAACTTGAGATAATAAAGTTCATAATGATTATGATATTAGTATATATAATTAATAATTGAACAAATATAATCGTAATAAAATGGCTCTATGTCCATTCAAATAGATTTTTATTAACAGAACTTGAGTTGTATTGTTCATAAAATTCTGTCATGTTATTTAATGGTTTAAGATAAATTTTATGACAAAGTCTAAAAAGATCTTACTGACAGCCTGACAATATGTCTGAAAAAAACAAAAAAAATGGAATGGCACAATGATTGACTAATGAGAACCGAATAAAAATTAGAATTAAATAAAACAAAAAATGGGTAAAATAATTGGAATAGATTTAGGAACTACCAACTCGTGTGTTTCTGTAATGGAGGGAAACGAACCAGTGGTAATTACTAATGCTGAAGGTAAAAGAACTACGCCTTCTATTGTAGCCTTTGTTGAAGGAGGAGAAAGAAAAGTTGGTGACCCGGCAAAAAGACAAGCGATCACTAACCCTCACAAAACAATTTATTCAATCAAAAGGTTTATGGGAACTTCATTTGGTAATGTATCAAAAGAAGTAAGTAGAGTACCATATGAGGTAGTGAAAGGTGACAATGACACACCACGAGTAAAAATTGACGACAGATTATATACGCCTCAGGAAATTTCAGCAATGGTTTTACAAAAAATGAAAAAAACCGCTGAAGATTATATTGGACAGGAAGTAACTGAAGCTGTAATTACAGTTCCGGCATACTTTAACGATTCACAAAGACAAGCGACTAAAGAAGCTGGTGAAATTGCAGGACTTGAAGTAAAACGTATTATAAACGAGCCAACAGCTGCAGCTTTAGCTTACGGTTTAGATAAAAAAGATACAGAACAAAAAATTGTTGTATTCGATTTTGGTGGTGGTACTCATGATGTATCTATTCTGGAATTAGGAGACGGCGTTTTTGAAGTATTATCGACTGACGGAGATACTCACCTTGGTGGTGATGATGTTGATGACAAAATTATCAACTGGTTAGCAGATGAATTTAAAAATGATGAAGGCATTGACTTAAGAAAAGATCCTATGGCTTTACAACGTTTAAAAGAAGCTGCTGAAAAAGCAAAAATTGAATTGTCTTCTTCTACTTCAACCGAAATTAACTTACCTTATATTATGCCCGTTGATGGTATTCCAAAACACTTGGTAAGAACTTTAAGCCGTGCTAAATTTGAGCAGTTAATTGATGATTTAGTAAAAAGAACTATTGAGCCATGTAAATCAGCATTGAAAAATGCAGGATTATCAACAGGTGATATTGACGAGATTATATTAGTTGGTGGTTCTACAAGAATTCCTGCCATTCAGGAAGCTGTAAAATCATTCTTCGGAAAAGAGCCTTCAAAAGGTGTTAACCCAGATGAAGTTGTTGCTGTTGGTGCAGCTATTCAAGGAGGTGTATTAACTGGAGAAGTAAAAGATGTTTTATTATTGGATGTAACCCCATTATCATTAGGTATTGAAACAATGGGTGGTGTTATGACAAAGTTAATTGAAGCTAACACAACTATTCCAACAAAAAAATCTGAAACTTTCTCTACGGCCTCTGATAATCAACCGGCAGTTGACATTCACGTATTACAGGGTGAAAGACCAATGGCGGCTGATAATAAAACATTAGGAAGATTCCAATTAGCCGATATTCCACCAGCACCAAGAGGTGTTCCTCAAATTGAAGTAACTTTCGATATTGATGCCAATGGAATCATGAGTATTTCTGCTAAGGATAAGGCTACCGGAAAAGAGCAATCAATTAAAATTGAAGCCTCTTCAGGATTATCTGATGAAGAAATTGCTAAAATGAAAGCTGACGCTGAAGCTAATGCTGACGCTGATAACAAAAAGAAAGAAGAAGCGGATAAAATTAACAGCGCAGATGCTTTAATTTTCCAAACTGAAAAGCAATTGAAAGAGTATGGAGATAAAATTCCTGCAGATAAAAAAGAGCCTATTGAATCAGCTTTAGCTGAGTTAAAAACTGCTCATGCTGCCAAAGACTTCACTGCAATTGACAGTGCTATGGAAAAATTAAACACTGTATTCCAGGCTGCATCACAAGACATGTATGCACAAGGTGACGAAGGTGCTGCTCAAAACGGAGCTGAGGCCGAAGGAGATGCTGGTAGTGCAGAAGCTGAAGACGTAGACTTCGAAGAAGTTGAAGAAAAATAATTTTCTTTAAATCAAATAAATTTAAAAGGCTCTCCAAATGGAGAGCCTTTTTTATGCTTATACTAATAATAAGTGAAACCTGAGGTCTCGGCTGAGCTGAGAGGACTCGAAGGTTGAACTTCTTAAAGTTTGTAATTCAGGCCTAATTCAGCGGTAAAAATACCAGTGGTATTCCGATCAGTAATATTCATTAATCCATAACCTCCTCTTGTATTTAAACTCACCTTATCGCTTAATGCCGTATCCATAGCAATACCACCTCCCATATTAATTCTTCCGGATTTTTCAAAAATATTAGACTCCACATATTGCCCACCAACATAACTGTATAGATCAGTATATTTTCCTTTCTGAAGCAAATACAAACCTGACACACCTACACTAAAAAAAACTCTTTTAGCTTTTGAAAACATTGGCACACCAGCAACCTGAATACCCAATTTATCCGGCTGATATCTAAAGGCAAAACCTTTTCCGGAATTAATTCCACTATATAATCCCATTCTGTGTGCTTTCATCTTTTTACTTCGGCTCTCATCCTGAGTATATCCGATTAAACTAAGACTTATAAATAATAATATGACTAAATTTTTCATCACTTTCAGGTTTTCTGTTTATTCAAAATTACGGCTATCATAACGCTTTTGATAATTGAATTTTGCAAGCATTACTTATCTTTTGCGAAATTTGCAAAAAGGGCACAGTTTATATTTATCTGTACCCTTTAATATTATATTCAATACTGATTTTATTTAAAAGCTTTTCCCGGAGGATTAATGGTTTGTTTCTGGGTAATCACATTAAACCCTAAAGAAAGTCCTGCCATCCCTCCACCTCTGCTTGATGAATAGAACACATTTACAGGAATATTCAATGCCCCCGCCTTAAACGTTCGTCCAAACGCAAACAACCAGGTTGTAGTCAGATTAAAATCACCACGGGTATCCAAATGCCTGCTAAAACCGTAATCTAAACCACTTATTTCTGATGGTGATGCATCAGGGCTCAGGCCATTGTCAAGAGAGTAATCCCACCAATCCTGCTCACTAAAGTAATAGTCCTCACCTTTTCCAAACTTATTTCCGGTATCGAAAAATCCATTTGAAGTTCTTCTGATTCCAAATCCAGGTCCAAAGGCTAATTCCCATCCTTCTTTACCAAAACGAAAACCATTAAGGATAGTTATTGAAGGTATAAATGTCCCTTGTTCTAAACCTGAAACATTAAAAATACCTTCTAATAGTGCTGAAAAGTTTTCCGTACCAACATATTGCTTCTCTACCTGGTAACCAATCATACTTACTCCCGGAAAGATATCTAAACCTCCCTGATTTTGAGGACGTGTTGCGAATTCGTTCAACGATCCTAATAAATAAGCATATCCGATTCTTGGCCCCGAATTATTGATTCTGCCCACATTATTGGAAGTAATCACCTCATTATTAAATTTTAACCGGTCTGACAACTCTTCGTTAACTTCCACTCCATTCATTTCCTTTAACAAAATCTCAATCATTCGTTGAATTTCAATCTCCTGATTATCAAACTCCCTCACCATTGATTTATGTAAGGTTGCCGATTTAACATCAATCCACTTTAACGATATCGCTATTTTATTTCCCAGACCATCAAAGCTCCCTGAAATGATATAATCTACTTTTAATGCCTTACCCATTTGGGATAAACATCCTAAACCATAGCAATTATCTGAAAAACCATCATCAGTTTTAATGACTTCTGCCATATCAAACTCATCATAAACTGAAAATTTATCTAATTTTATTAATTCAAGTTGAATTAATTTAGCTGCTACTTCTGAGGTAATTGACAATCCCTGTACATGAGGATTTGCTACAGCAATACTCGACTTAGCCGAGTTTTGAGAAAAACTACCTAACGAACATAATAATACTGTTATAAATACTAATTTTTTCATAATAGTTATGTTTTAAATTATGAGTCAAAATTAGATGAGGACAGCCGGTATTTATAATTGAATATTGCAAGGTTTATTCATTTTTTGCGAAAATTGCAAATAAATATACCCGTTTATACTGAAGTGACTTCCTGGCAGACACAAACTAAAAACCTGGTTACCAACCTACCAGTTAACAATGGATTCTTTTAGATAAACATCTCTTAAAAATACAGCAGATGTGTAGTTTGCGAAATATTTATTTTTTTGATAATGAAAAGGGAACTCTTATTCCTCGATTTCCAATTCTAATTTGATTTTTCTTTTCAGATTATCAATGGCACGATCAAGAGAAACAAAAAACTTATCCCGGTCCTTAGCACCAGTTTGACTGATCAGAGCCGAATTATCAATCAGACGATCAAGTATTAATTTGGTATCTGAACAATAATCCGGATTCTGCGTCATAATAAAGTTCATCACATTATGGGAAAAATAGGTCAATGCACCATCATTATGTGTGATATGATATGTATTATCCGGTAAATAAGTATCGTTCAAATACATATTAAATGTAGAATTTTCAGATGTATTTGGTTCATTACCATATACGAATTTATGTCCCAGTTCGGCCTGGCGTTTAATATGGGCTGAAAGTTCCGAAACATTATCTAATAACTCCAGTGCGTAAACACTGTCTTCAAATACACCAGCTTCAAAATAATACTCTATCTGGCGTAAAATGCCCCGCAATGTATCCGGGCAGTACAATTCGGTTGACGGAAAAGTATTATATAAATTATGCGCTTCAATACCAAGTTGTAAGGCTTCCCTGTCAATCTTTTCTCTTTTAAATTTAGCATCCTTATATTCCGGAATCCTTAAATAGGATTTAGCCCAAAAGAAAAATTTAAACCGGGTTAAATGTGGCAAATTAAACAATTGAAAAACCGGAGTCTCATTAATACTAATTGTAAAACGCGGATCCCCTAATCGTTTAATTTCATTTAAATTATCTCTGAGACCACTCAGGTAACTCTTAAAATTCAGGTCAATTCGAGACAAAGGTTGATAATTGAATAATATTTTATTCTCTTTATAAGTGGCTAAATTTCCAATAGAGATATTGTATTTATCCAACAGGATCTTTGTCTCAAAAATAGTCAGCGCCACTTTCCCGCTAATTCTTCTGTATGCTGCATCCTGACTGATATTCAATTGATCAACCAATGCATCCACCAGCTTCTCATCATCCTCAAGTTGAAGTTTAATTTTATTAATCAATAATTGCTGAATATCGGGATTTGTCATAGCTTAAAAATAAGCTTAAAGTTAAAAAAATTAACCGATTTCGAATCATCAGGAAATTAAAAAGGGGACAAGATTGCCTCTTGTCCCCTTCACAAATATTCTATAAAATCCTCTTTAGGATTCTGCTTCTTCTTCTGTTAATCTTTTGGGCCTCAGCATTTGAATAGCCCCAATGGTTACCCAATAAGGAATCGCAAATCCCATTAAAAATGCTAATAACCAAAAGGCCATTAAACCAATAATTAAAAATAAAGCTGTTCCCAGTGTTGCACCAAAAGTCATGATCTAAAAATTTTGCTGTAAATATAATGGATATTTTTAAATCCGATTATTATTTCGAAAAAAATTAACCCTGTTTTTTATCAGTCCTAAAACCATTTTAAGTTCACACTCAATTTTAAAATATTCTTATTTTTGTGGTATAAAATAAAACACCAAGTAAACCATTACATATATGGAATATAGAATAGAAAAAGATACGATTGGCGAAGTTAAAGTTCCTGCAGATAAATACTGGGGGGCACAAACCGAGCGATCAAGAAATAACTTTAAAATTGGTCCTTCTGCCAGTATGCCTCTGGAGGTTGTTTATGGGTTTGCCTATTTAAAAAAGGCTGCTGCATATACAAATTGTGAATTAGGAGTACTTCCTGAAGAAAAAAGAGATGCCATTGCTGCTGTATGTGATGAAATTCTGGCCGGGAAACTGGACGATCAATTTCCATTAGTTGTTTGGCAAACCGGATCGGGGACACAATCTAATATGAACGTAAATGAGGTAATTGCTCACCGTGCTCATGTTTTAGCCGGAAAAAAAATTGGTGAGGGAGAAAAAACCTTAACACCGAATGATGATGTGAATAAATCACAATCTTCAAACGATACTTTCCCTACTGGTATGCATATTGCCGGCTATAAAATGATTGTTGAAAAAACTATTCCGGGTATTGAAAAATTGAGAAATACTTTACAAAGTAAAGCCGAAGCATTTAAAGATGTAGTTAAAATTGGACGTACTCACCTAATGGATGCGACACCGTTAACATTAGGGCAGGAATTTTCGGGTTATGTCTCTCAATTAGATCATGGTCTTAAAGCACTTCGAAATACTTTAGATCATTTGTCTGAGCTGGCTTTAGGAGGTACAGCTGTTGGAACTGGACTAAATACACCTAAAGGATATGATGTTTTAGTAGCTAAATACATTGCCGAGTTTACCGGGTTACCATTTATTACAGCTAAAAATAAATTTGAAGCATTAGCTGCTCATGATGCCATTGTTGAATCTCATGGTGCATTAAAACAAATTGCGGTTTCCTTAAATAAGATTGGTAATGATATCAGGTTAATGGCGTCAGGACCAAGATCAGGTATTGGAGAAATCATTATCCCTGCCAATGAACCCGGTTCATCAATTATGCCGGGAAAGGTAAACCCTACACAGGCTGAAGCCTTGACTATGGTCTGTGCTCAGGTCATGGGAAATGATGTTGCCATAACAGTGGGTGGTACTCAGGGACATTATGAATTGAATGTATTTAAACCAATGATGGCCTACAACCTATTACAGTCGGCAGAGTTAATTGGAGATGCCTGTGTTTCATTTAACGACAATTGTGCAGAAGGCGTTCAACCAAATACCAAGCGAATTGAAGAATTGTTAAACAACTCATTGATGCTGGTAACCGCACTAAACACTAAAATTGGTTATTATAAAGCAGCAGAAATAGCTAATACCGCACATGAAAATGGCACTACTCTAAGAGAGGAAGCTATTCGGTTAGGTTATGTTCCGGCTGAAGAATACGACAATTGGGTAGACCCAAAGAAAATGATCGGCTCTTTGGAATAAACCAAACCTTACGATATAACGAAAAGCCACTGATTAGTCAGTGGCTTTTTTATTTTTGATAAATAAGGTCTGGTCATTTGATTCCATACCTTCCTTCATATTGTTCATTTTACACGAGATCTCCCGCAAACTTCTTTTTGATTCAAAGTATGACAGGTTGATGTATAGTAAAGAAACCATCAGTGTAAATACCGGAATCAACCAAATCAATTGTTTCCCTGTTCTTTTAAAAATACTCATAATGCTTCGTTTAATAATCTAAGTCAAAATTCATGTTTATTACTTAAACGCTGTAATTGAATTTCACAAAGCCAGTATTTAATTTGCATTAATCACAAAACAAGGTTTTACTGCTTTAATCTAACTTCGTGTTAAATCACTACATTTGCAAAAAATAATGTCAATGGAAAATAGAACGGAATTAGATCAATTAGGAGAATTTGGGTTAATCAATCATCTGACTGAAGATTTTGAAACTAAACAGGACTCTACCATTTATGGAATAGGAGATGATGCAGCCGTTATTGATGCCGGTGACAAATACACACTCATTTCAACCGACATGCTTGTTGAAGGTATTCATTTTAATTTAATGTACGCACCGTTAAAACACTTAGGGTATAAGGCTGTGATGGTTAATTTATCCGACATCTATGCTATGAACGGTGAAGCGACTCAAATTACCGTCTCTATTGCCATATCCAACCGGTTTTCTGTTGAAGCTGTTAAGGAAATATACAAGGGTATTAAAACGGCTTGTGAATTATATAATGTAGACCTTGTAGGTGGTGACACCACTTCATCCACATCAGGATTAATTATATCAATTACGGCTATAGGAGAAGTGGAGAAAGACCAGATTACATACAGAAAAGGTGCAAAAGAGCATGACCTTATTGTAGTAACCGGTAATCTTGGAGCAGCCTATATGGGACTTCAGGTTTTAGAACGTGAAAAAGAAGTTTACAAGGGCAATCCAGACATGCAACCAGAGCTTGAAGGCTATGATTATATTCTTGAACGACAACTTAAGCCTGAGGCAAGAAAAGACATTATTCATTTCTTAAAAAACCTTGGAATAAAACCAACTGCCATGATTGACATTTCTGATGGGTTAGCTTCCGAAATTCTTCATTTGACGAAAGCCAGTCAGACAGGTGCCACTTTGTATGAAGAAAAAATCCCTGTTGATCAGGAGACATTTAACACTGCAAGAGATTTTAACCTGGTTCCTTCAACCTGTGCGTTAAATGGTGGTGAAGACTATGAATTATTATTCACTATTAGTCAGGCAGATTATGAAAAGTTAAAAGACAATTCCCACTTTTCAATTATTGGTCATATTACTGACAAAAACTCAGGTGTAAATATTGTTGACAGAGGTGGTGTTGCTCAGGAGGTAAAAGCCCAGGGATGGAATCACTTTGATCAATAAAAAACAGGCTGAATAATCAACCCGTTTCCTGTTTAAGTACATCATTAATTAATTTTTCTGTCTTATCAGTGTAACGTTACCTTGTCCTTCAAAAGGAGTACCATTTGTTGAGGTGGCTTTATAGGTATAAAAATAAACCCCGTCCTGACATGGTTTACCATTCTTTTGGTTATTTCCGTCCCATCTTTCATCAGTACTATTGAATCTGAATACCTCTACCCCGTAACGGTTAAAGATAATTGCTTCAAATTCATCTAATCCAACTGCAGGAAAAAAGAAAGTATTGTTGGGGTTGGCACCTGGTGTAAAAACATTCGGCACTCCTATTTCAGGGAAATCGTGGACCAGGATGAACTTACAAATGGAATCTCTGCAATTATTAAAATTCTTTGCGACCAGACAAACCTGATATTCTATTTCACCGGTGTATACCGTATCAATTTTTTCGTTGTAGTCAAAGCTAAAAAACCAGTTCCCTCCGCTGGGATCATTCTTATATAAATTCCAACTGAATGTAGTATCAGCAATTGGATTGTTTGGATTAGCAAAATTTCTGGATTCATTGATGAACTCAACTTCAAGCAATTCTGTACCTTCAAATTCCCCAGGCCCTTCAAATCCCTTTGACACTGGTGTAAATGCAGCTACAGGATTGACAGAATCCAATTGAACAAACTCTTCCAAAATACAGTCATGATCATCTGTTACAGTGATTTTATATAATCCCGGATTTAAACCAGCCCATGTAGTAGTCGTTGTAGAGTTCAATTCATAAACACTGAACCATTCGTAAGTCAGGTTCCCTGTTCCGCCAGTGGCAGCCGCGTAAACCACTCCATTTCCTGATTGATAATCAAACGTCCTGCAATATGCTGAATCAAAGCCCAGCTCCAGGAAACTGATTGCCTCCGGTTCGCCGATTTCGAAGTCAACACTTTTAAAGCAGGCATTCTCATCATAAACTAATAAATTGTAATCGCCGGCTCCCACATTAGTTAACACATTCTGACCTATGCCATCATTGTCATTTGGATTAGGATCCCAGTAATACGAAATCTCATCAGGATCACCGGTATAATTAAAAACCTCTCCTACAACAACTACCCCTGTGGAATCTCCATGACATAGTGGATCTGTAATATCAATCGTGAATTCTAATTCCTGTGGTTGACCAATAAAGATTGAATCTGAGAACGAACAAATTTGATCTGAAATTTCTATATAGTACCACCCTGAAGATAACGTATTTGCTACATTAGTTCCCGGTAGGTTTACCTGGTCCCCATCTGCATCAGTAAATACAATCGAAGGCGTACCTGCACCTCCAGAATAATTGACAATAAAAGAGCCATTCTCTCCCCCAAAACAGGCAACATCATTTGGATAGGTAACCATCACACAGTTTGTATCTACCAATATATTAATACACTGTGTACTGTCACACCCTCCATCTGTTACAGTATAGCAAATCTCCCAGACTCCCGGACCGGCAGCCAAAGGGTCAAAAGTACCGGAAAAAGAATTGATACAAGTACCGCAGGTAGCTGACCAGGCACCTCCGGCCGGTATGCCAAATAAATTTTGCGGTCCGTCTGACGGTGAGAAGGGACCAGCTGGATTAAGCACTAAAGGAATAACCGCAGGCTCTTCTATCTGCACTGCCCCTGAATCGGTGCACCCATTTTGATCTGTCACAACAACTGAATAGAAACCACCGGATAACCCGGTTAAGTCTGATGTGGTTGCACCAGTATTCCAAAGCTGGCTATAGGGTTGTGTTCCTCCAATAACAGTGGTGGTTATACTACCATTCTCCCAACCAAAGCAGGTAACATCTACAGAGTCAAGGGATAAAAAAGGGGAATCACTTACCGTAATATTATCAGTAATTGTATCGGTCTGACACTGATATTCTACAATGAACTCTACAGCATAAGTTCCAGGAGATTGATAGATATGTACTGGAGCCTCCAACGTAGAAGTGGTGTTATCTCCAAAATCCCAATTATAGTTTAATACAGTACCACCGGAAGTTATTGGTGTGAATAAGATAGAATCCAAGTGACACGGCCCATTGTTACCTGTACTGATATTGGTGATGACAATATTATTGTCGATTGAGTTCACACGAACGCCGGCAGCATAAAAATAGGACTCTGCATTCTGCAAACCATAAGTGTAGGCCAGAAAACCACAGCCAGTTGTCGTCAATGTATGCGATCCCGTGTCTATTCCGAAAATGTTGTATGAATATTCAGGATCCTGAGCCAGTACTGTCCAACCGGTCAATAATGTTCCGTTCAACTCTATCGTTCCAACATCCGCTGTTCGTGTAACCACATTAGCATAATTGGTATCAAGTCCATTGTATTCAATAGCATAAAATGTTACCGTATCCAGAAACATCTGTTCGTTTGAGTTAATATTGACAATAGATGGATCACCTGTTCCGGAACAGACTCCTGTAGTCATGGTTTGGGTAACTGATACTGGCTTATTTGAGGTAACCAAAACCGCTTGATTAGTTAATGTCCCGTCATAAAAATCGCCTGAATTCAATACCGGACCAGTAGGTACACCATCAATCTCGATTGTAGTACCATTATCCTTTGCAACGACCCGGTAATAATTTTCATTCTGATCTTCTGTTAATGTGAGGATATATTCATTACCCCATGCTTCCAAAGGGTAGGCCTGTTCGTATAACGGGTCTGCATTTGTATTTGGACAGGATCCCATGAAAATCCAGACGTGACCGTTAAAAACGGCAAATTTATCCGTTCCATTATCAGCATTGACAGTTGTTCCGGTCAAGTCATTTGTTGCACCGGTCTGGGCCTTAACAAGATATACTTCACCGGGGTCCAAATGGATAGATATTGGAGTTCCTGCAGGTACTCCGGCATCTGTTATACAAGATGGCACAATTGTGATATCGCTTGGTTGGTCTCCGGCCACCACAATAAATTCAGATTGGTACCAAACATTATTCTTTAATGTTGTGGGATAAGTTGTAACGATATAGTCAGAACTCAAGGAAGGAACGGGTAAACACACTGATGCCTCTGAACGAAAAAGGTGAAACGTAGAGGCATATACTGTTACAGGTGCGTTGGACGTGACGTGTATGGCCCGCTCTATAACGACTTCTGATATATTAATATTAGCATCATTCGAAGGAATAGTAATCGTTGTGACCACACCCGGTGTCACCGTATAATTCTGCGAAAAGAGTGTCCCAAGCACCTCTACCGTCCCGCTGGTTGCTGTTCGGCTTGATATATTAATTTCAAACAAAGCAGCGGTTTGATCATACATTTGAGGAAAAGCAACATAAAACTCTGTCCCTTCGTTAGTCAGGTTTTGAGCCCTCACCATTGGAACAATACCAAGAAGCACGAAAAACACGATTATTTTCCTCATAGTAGCATAGATTAACATGATGAAAATAGTCAAATTCTTTGTAGAATCAGTATAATCCGGTATTTATCTCTTTATTTCGAGGACCTGTTTCCACATTAAATATATCGTTAACTAGTCTTTCTGTCTGATCAGCGTAATATTACCTTGTCCTTCAAAAGGAGTACCATTTGTTGAGGTAGCTTTATAGGTGTAAAAATAAACTCCGTCCTGACATGGCTTACCATTCTTTTGGTTATTTCCGTCCCATCTTTCATCAGTACTATTGAATCTAAATACCTCTACCCCGTAACGGTTAAAGATAATTGCTTCAAACTCATCTAATCCAACCGCAGGGAAGAAGAATTCATTATTTGGACTGGTACCAGGTGTAAAGACGTTTGGCAAGGTGAATTCAGGAAACTCATGAATAAGGGCCACCTCACATATAGTGTCCTTACAACCATTAAAGTTCCTTGCCACCAGACAAACCAAATATTCTTTTTCTCCCTCAACAGCCGTATCAACCTTCGTCAGGTTATAATCATGAACAAAGAACCAATCTCCTCCATTTTCACCATCACTATCCCAGTTAATACTAAAGAGCGTGTCAGCTAACTCGTAATCAGGATCGGAAAAGTTTAATGATTCATTGATCAATTCTAGGTTTACAAATTCAGGATCTTCAGTACCTTCATACTTTCCAGGTCCGTGAAATTCTGCCGATTCAAGTGAGAAAGCAGCTATCGGATTTAATGAATCCAACTCAATTAACTGGGACTTAACACAATTATTATTATCAACCGCTGTGAACTGATAGATTCCCGGGTTTAATCCTGCCCAGGTTGTTACATCTGTTTTATCACCTGTTCCCATATTAGTCCATTCATAAGTAAAGTTACCAGCTCCTCCCATAGCAGATCCAAATACCTCCCCGTTTCCTGACTGATAGCCTTTTGTTCTACAGAATGCCGAGCTGATATCCAACTGCAAATCAATAGGAATTGTATCTTTTACGCTAATCTTAAATTCCCTGTAACAATTTCCACTATACACCTCAACAACATATTCTCCCGGCGGAAGCTGACTTTCTTTCATATGACCAATAGGGTTAGTTGTACCTGAAACATTAGGGTCCCAGTAAAATGCAATATCATCATAAGCTCCTGAGTAATTATAAACAGTATCTATTTCAATAACTCCCGTATTTCTACCATAACAAAGAATGTCCTGAACTGTAAAATCAATATCTAAAGGTCCCGGTTGATTTAAAAACAACGAATCTTTTTTAGTACAGCCGTTGGCATCAGTAGCCTCAAAGAAATACCAACCAGTTGGTAAACTATTAGCTGTATTTGAATTTGCAATATTTTTGATATCTCCATTAATATCAGTTATTTCAAAGCTGAAAGGCTGGGTACCACCATCAACAAACACAGTGATTGAACCTGTGGAAGTTCCATAACACTCCGGTTCATTAGAGTTTGTAGTTAAGGTCATTAAACCTGGCTGCGTAATGGTAAATTGACGAGACCAGGCACATCCTGACCCCTGTTCAGTGACTACAACCTCCCAGTTTCCAGGAAATAAAGTATTAATCAAATCTCCGTCTCCTGTATTCAGGTTAGTAATAGGTATAGTCGTTCCTCCGGAATGTGACCAAACTAAATCAAATGGACCAGGCGTTGGTGAATTGACACCACCACTGATGTTTTGAACTTCTGCCTGACCGTCATTCGCTCCAAAACAGGTAATATTCATTAAACTGGATTCAATAAAATCTGCGTTCATTGAAGAAATAGCTAACGGTACAAATATATTGGTATCAGCAATACATCCATTAGGATCACTGGCTATTACCGAGTAAGTAATATTTCCGGCAAGATTATCAAAGTGATTATTTGCAGTAGGGCCATAGGTATTAGCATTACCAACTACTGTATAAGTCCAACCCGGATCATCCGGATAAATTGTAATTGAACCTAATGTAGCACTTTGTCCAACACAACCCTGAGCCTGTACAACAACTACTGAATCTAACTCAGCTTGATCTACCTCAACCAGTACAGAATCAGTTACGGTATTACAGCCATCATAAACGGTCAGGTAATACCAATTTAAAACTGCATTTGGAAAGACCGTTACCGTTGGTAAGGTACTGGCAGTCGGACTCCAATCGTAGGTTATACTATCGACATGATAAGGATTATTAATATTAGTCGCTTCCAGATCTACACCATTCTGCCCCACACAGGTCAATATATAATCATCCTGAAAAACAATATCCGGCAAAACAGAAGGGTTCAAGGTTACCTGGACAGAATCCAGTGACGTTATACCACAAAAATCAGTTGCTTCAACAGGATAATAAACGGTTCCAACAACATTTGCCGGTACCCAAATCGAGCTGGTAGTCTCCCCGGTGGTCAGCCAGTCATAATCAATATTCGGGATTCCTCCATCAGTGGCTACCTCTATTAAGATAGAATCCCTTGGACAATCTAAAATGGTATCCTGGAGAATCAAATTATAGTCAGGCGCAACATCAATAATATTTAATGTGTCTATCACATCAATGGTATCCCCACATGGCGCTAAAAAGTAAGTTCCGATTATCAAGGTTTCAGTCCCTTCGGTTAATGCGTCTAAAAATGCGCTTACCACAACTTCAAGTGTATCAACTCCGGGAGGAATGGTATACGAACTGTTTAATTGAGTATAATCAACTCCGTTAGTAGCTGTCCCCGAAATATCTAAATCCATAACATAGGTAGAATCAGTATAACCATCAGGCTTAATCATTAATAAAGAAGCGTTAATACAATTCTCCGGCAAAGCACCATCTGCGATAATATCTCCATTTTCATCAACCGGTAAAATACTAACTATTGGTAGTGGCGAAGAAAATGAACCACCTTCTAAGAACACACCTGAATCATAAGCCCCATCTCCCGCATCTCCAATGGCAAGTTTAATATGATAAGTCTCCCCGCAATTAACCGGTGCCCGGCATTCTAAAACTACTGTATTTCCATCATATTCATAATTGGTGGTAGTATTGCTTCCTGCATAAAACACATTATAACTAACCCAGTTAGGGTCGATATTAGAACAATTAGTGGCATTACCGGCACCTCCGGCCACACCAAGGTTTACCGTATTTATCGATACCGGTGTAGTTGTAAAAACAGAAGGATTAGTTGGGTCTGGTATTAATGCGATATTAGTTGAAGCATAATTAGGTCCTGATGGATTAGTTCCTGTCAAAAAGAAGCCAAATGCATCATTTACACTTCCACAAACAAACTCGTCATATTCTTCAGAAGCAAATACATAGCTAAAAATAATTGAATCTCCTATAGGTACAAAATCAAACTCCACCACACATTCATCAAAAATCTGATTTGGTGTAATTGCTGCTAAATCGGGGTCCACTCCAGCACCTGTACCACCACCTAAAGTAGCACTTCCACTTATATTGGCCTGAGCTGCCAGATTCACATCTCCACTCCCTAAAATCAAACCATCATTTAATCCAATGGTAGCGGTAGGATCGGTAAAATGTCCAACCTGTGGATTAGCAATATTCGCTGTTGCACCATTGTACTGTACATTACTAATAGTAACTCCTGTTCCGGCCAGAACATTCTGTACATACCATTCAATTGTTTGCGTATTGGTTACTGAAACCTGCCCGAATACCGGTCCGCAAAATACAGCCATTAAGATTAGTAGTTTTATTTTAGTCATTTCGCTTCTTTTTAATACCTAAACTATAGACCTATCTCATACTTTAAAGGTTGCACTAAAAATAAGTTTTTTTATCCTTTCTGAAAGAAACTATTTTGAAACATTTAGTAAATTTGGGTTCGTAAAAAAGCAATATGAAAGATACAATTGAATATATAAAAAACAATCAGGACACATTTTTAGAGGAATTAATGGCTTTATTAAGAATCCCTTCTGTGAGTGCAGACCCTGAATATGCTAATGATGTAAAAAAGACGGCTGAATTTTTAGAAAAAGAGTTTAAAAGACTTGAATTAGATAATGTGGAAGTTATTCCAACAGCCGGACATCCAATTGTATATGCTGAAAAAATAATTGATTCCAACCTTCCAACTGTATTGGTTTACGGACATTATGATGTTCAACCAGCCGATCCTATAGAATTATGGGAATCGGGACCATTTGAGCCTGTTATTAAAAAAACAGAACTGCATCCTGATGGTGCAATATTTGCCCGGGGAGCATGTGATGATAAAGGACAGATGTATATGCATGTTAAAGCGGTTGAAGCTATGCTTAAAACCAATACATTAACCTGTAATGTCAAACTGATGATTGAAGGTGAAGAAGAGGTAGGGTCAGCTAATCTTGAAACTTTTATCAGAGCAAATGTAGAAAAACTTAAGGCTGATGTGATTTTAGTTTCGGATACCGGGATGATTGCTAATGATACACCATCCATTACTACCGGACTTAGAGGATTAAGTTATGTTGAGGTGGAAGTGACGGGACCTAACCGGGACCTACATTCAGGTTTATACGGGGGAGCGGTTGCTAACCCAATTAACATACTGTCAAAAATGATTGCCAGCCTTCATGATGACAATAACCATATTACCATTCCTGAATTTTATGATGATGTTGTTGAATTATCATCAGAAGAGCGAGCAGAAATGGCAAAAGCGCCATTTTCGGAAGCAGATTATTGTGCTGCCCTTGATATAAAATCCACTTATGGTGAAAATGGTTATTCAACAACTGAAAGAGGATCGATCAGACCGACTCTTGACGTCAACGGAATTTGGGGTGGTTATACAGGTGAAGGTGCCAAAACGGTAATTGCATCAAAGGCTTATGCCAAAATATCAATGCGTTTGGTTCCTAACCAAAGCCCTGAAAAAATAACTGAAATTTTCGCTAAACATTTTGAATCAATTGCACCAAAAGGGGTAACTGTAAAAGTAACACCTCACCACGGTGGCCAACCTTCGGTGACAGAAATAAATTCTATCGAATATAAAGCTGCCAGTCTCGCACTGGAAGAAAGCTTTGGTAAAAAGCCGATTCCACTCAGAAGTGGTGGATCAATTCCAATTGTAGCCATGTTTGAAGAGGTTTTAGGATTAAAAACTATTTTACTTGGATTCGGACTGGATTCGGACGCCATTCACTCGCCAAATGAGCACTATGGTATTTACAATTTTAATAAAGGAATTGAAACCATTCCTTTGTTTTACAAACACTACGCTCAACTTAAATCATAAATTATGAAAATCATCATTCTGCTTTTGTTCTCCATTGGTATATACACGCATTCTAATGCATCTTTTTGGTATAGAGATCTGGAGTACCTGGCAATGGAAAACTTTAAAGTTGCCAAGGATAAAGAAAGAATGATTATTGCCTTCGATTATGTTATCAATAATCCGAACTGGTATAATATTACCTTAAAGCCTTCCGTTTTAAAGTTGACTATTGCCGGATCAGATTGTGGTGAGGTTATGATTTTAGACAAAATAAATATTAAGCGGAAAACCAAAGCTGCGTATGCTTTCGTACTATTGGGAGATGCCTCAAAATTTATAAAAAGTGGATTCTCCTCAGTATTTAATATGCTTTCGAAAGGTCAGATTGACTTTAATTTGTTAGGAGATTTAAAGGCAGGTGTTTTTGGGCTTACTAAAAAATGGAAAATGGATTATACCTATAAAATGACCTGGAGTGAATTCATGTCGTTTTTTTAATTTTAAGGTACTATGAAGAAAAAAATTGCAGTAATATATGGTGGCTATTCAAGTGAAGTTATAATTTCAGAAAAAAGTGCCACCACAATATATGAAAATATTAATACTGAACTTTTTGAGCCTATACTTGTTGAAATAACAACGAAAAGCTGGCATGCTCATATCAGAGGTGGAGTGGCACCACTGGACAAAAATAAGTTCACCTATATTTTGAATAAAGAAGAGCAACACTTTGACCTGGCTTTAATCACCATTCATGGTACACCAGGCGAAGATGGTAAACTTCAGGCCTATTTTGATATGATTGGATTACCATATGTCAATTCAAATTGCTTTGCTTCTGCATTAACCTTTAACAAGTGGGCCTGCAATAGTTTTTTAAGAGATTTTGGTATTTCTACTGCTAAAGCTATTCTACTAAGAGACCCTAATGAAGCCAAACCAATTCAAATTGCTGATGAGCTGGAGTTCCCGTGTTTTGTAAAACCCAATGATGGTGGATCAAGTTTTGGTATTTCCAAAGTAAACACACTAATGGAAATGCCTGAGGCTATTGCCAAAGCATTTAATGAGGGAAATGAAGTAGTCATTGAATCATTTATAAAAGGCAGAGAAATTACCTGTGGTTTGTATAGAGACGATAAAGAAGTGATTGCTCTACCTCTTACGGAAATAGTTACTGACAATGATTTTTTTGATTTCGACGCGAAGTACGAGGGAGAGTCCAATGAGATTACGCCAGCACCAATTGACGAAAACCTTACTGACAGGATACAAACCAGTGGTAAAGATATCTATAAACGATTGGGGTTAAAAGGTATTTCCAGAGTTGATTTCATGGTGACGGAAGACAATGAAATATTTTTAATTGAAGTGAACACCACACCGGGAATGTCTGCTGAAAGTATTGTTCCTCAACAAATCAGGGCCTCCGGAAGAACGTTGGAAGAGGTATTTACCACAATCATCAACTTAAGCTTTTAAATATGTCAAGCCTGCTACAACAAAATATTACAGGGTTAATAGATCTTTCAGAAGAGGATTTTGAAAAGTTTATATCCTATTTCACTATTGAGCAGGTTAAGAGAAAAACGAAATTACTTTCACAAGGTGAAAAGCCACTCAATATGTATTTTGTAAATAGTGGTTTATTATACAATTACCATATTTCCAATGATGGTGCTGAAAAAGTGATTCAAATTGCTAAAGAAAATTATTGGGCTGGTGATATTTCAGGGCATAACGAAAATTCAATTTCCAAATTCAATATTGAAGCATTAGAGGATTCTGAATTATTGGTACTATCGTTTGTCAACTTCAAAAAAGCTTGTAATGAAATGCCGGTACTCGAAAGGTATTTTCGGGTTTTAATTCAAAACGCCTACTACCACTTATTAATTAATATTGCCGTGACTGATCAGGAATCGGCAGAAGAGCGATATTTTAAGCTAATGAAAAATCATCCGGATTTGATTCAGCGTGTTCCTCAAAAAATAATAGCGTCATATATAGGTATCAAACCTCAATCTTTAAGCAGGATTAAAAGACAGGCTTACTCTTAATTGCTTTTTTAACATGGGTTAATTTTATTTCAGAATTATTGTCTGACCTTTGTACCAGAAATAATTTATAAAAAATAACCATGAAAAAATTAGTAACACTAACACTATTAATACTGAGTACAACCTTAATCGGACAAACCACATGGAAGTTGGATGCAAGCCACTCCAGTGTTAACTTTGCAATCACCCATTTTGGAATTTCTACTATGGTCGGAAATTTTGGCGAATTTGATGGAAGTTATACTGCTGAAAAGGAAGACTTAACTGATGCTAAAATCACATTTTCAATTAATGCTAAAAGTGTCAATACGTCCAACGAAGCCCGTGATGAACATTTGAATTCGGAAGATTTTTTTCACACTGAAAAATTTGACAAAATCACATTTGAAAGCACCTCTTTTTCAAAAGGAAAAGATAATGTATATGAATTAAAGGGAAAAATGACCATGAGGGGTGTTACCAAAACAGTAAGCTTTAAAGTAATGTTAGGTGGTATCATGACAGATCCTTACGGTAACACCAGAGCCGGTTTTTCTGCCACGGCTATAATAGACAGAACAGACTTTGGCGTAAACGGTGCACAAGGTGGTGTTGGTAATGATGTAAATATTACTGTTAACGCTGAGTTTATCAAAGCAAAATAGAAGTTTTATTATTCCTTTGTAAAAGCATTTATCATTCGGTAAATGCTTTTTTTTGTAATTCAATTTTGTATAGTCATAAAAGAAAATTATCATTAGCTTTGAAATAAAAAACCATGAGATTATTTCTAAGCCTTTTTTTAGTACTGACTTTAAGTTTTTCATATGCTAAACCAGGTAATTCACCATATAGAATCTATACTGCCGAAGGCCGTCAGGTTTCTTTTCAAAAAGTAATTAAGCAATTACTTGAAAAGAAATATATTTTTTTCGGCGAATATCACAATAATGCTATTTCACACTGGTTACAACTCGAAATGGCCCAGCTTCTTTTCGAGAAGCACCAGAAGAAACTGATTCTTGGTGCTGAAATGTTTGAAGCTGATAATCAATTTATCCTAAACGAATATTTAAGCGATTTTATATCTGCAAAAAATTATCAGAATGAAATGCGCTTATGGCCCAATTATAATACGGACTATAAACCATTAGTTGAATTTGCAAAAAAAGAATCGCTAAAGTTTATTGCAACCAATATTCCAAGGCGATATGCCAATATGGTATACAAAAAGGGTATTGGCTCACTAAATCAATTGTCCGATTTGGCCAAATCATATATTGTGCCTTTAAACTCTTTTAAATTTGATTCGACAGTGACCTGTTATAAAGAGATGATGACCATGCCGCATGGTGGCTACAGTATGGCAGTTGCGCAAGCCATTAAAGATGCCACAATGGCCCATTTTATTTTAAAGAATTCCAATCCGCAAACCACTTTTTTACACTTTAACGGTGCCTATCATTCCGATCGTAATCAGGGTATTATTCATTACCTTAAACAAACAGTTGAATTGGATAAAATTGCATCAATCACTACAGTAACACAAGACAATATCAGTGCCCTTGAAGAAGATAATTTAAACCAGGCAGATTTTATCATTTGTGTAAAATCAAACTTTACAAACACCCATTAACACCCTGTTTCTCTGAATGGCTGACGAAATTAAAGACAGTGGATTTAGTTCCGCATATAAGCGAAAAACCAAGCGTATTGTCAATTCTGATGGTTCCTATAACATCATCAGGAAGGGAGCCCGCATCAAATGGCGTGACGCTTATAAGTACCTTACTGAAAAGTCATGGTCAAGCTTCTTTGGTGTTCTGTTTTTTGCCTATGTCATCTTAAACCTTATTTTCACTTGTTTATACTGGTGTATTGGAACGGAACATATATCTGGCATTGATCCGGAGAATGGTTCTACTTTCCTGCAAGCCTATTATTTTTCAGTTCAAACTTTTACAACTGTTGGCTATGGGGTGATGTCACCAACAGGATGGGCAGCACAAATGCTGTCGTCTATTGAGGCTTTTGTAGGTTTCCTTTCTTTTTCACTGGCCACGGGATTACTTTACGGACGATTTTCAAAACCTAATTCCAAGCTCATTTTTAGCAGTAATGCTATCATTGCACCTTATAAAGATGAGATGACGAGCTTACAATTTAAGATTGTCAATTCAAGGGATAATGTTTTGCTAGATGTTAAGGTAAGAATGTTATTGATTAAAGACAAAATTACCAAAAGCGGAGATATTCGGAAACAATATTTTCAGTTGCCACTTGAAATATCAGAATTAGGCTTATTACCACTTTCGTGGACCGTTGTGCACCCTATTAATTCTTCCAGCCCTCTGTATGGTTTAAAAGAATCTGAAATAATTAATACCAATACTGAAATACTGGTACTTATCAGCGGTTTTGATGAGGTATTTAGTCAAACCATTAATGCCAGAAGATCATACCATAATGATGAAATTTTATGGGGTAAGAAATTTGACCAGATATTCTCGCCGGATGATGATGGAAATATTGTCATTGACCTGAACAGAATTAATGATATGCAAAGTTCAGAAATAACGCATTAAACTGTGCTTTTTTATCAATATACTTAATTGATCGAAACAGAACATAAATTATGTACTTTTGCACATTTGTATACCCGGATTTACAGGGAGAAAATGATAACAAAAAAGGTTATAAATTTGATTAAATGAAAAGGCCAAATTACGATACCGCTATTGAAATCCCCTTAATGGAAGATTTTTATTCCATCCAGGGTGAAGGCTTTTATACCGGCAGAGCAGCCTATTTTATACGGTTAGCAGGCTGTGATGTGGGTTGTGTTTGGTGTGATGTTAAGGAAAGTTGGGATCCCTCAATCCATGAATTAGGAAGTATCAAGGAATTAACGGACAAGGTTAAGGCTTCAGGAACCGATTTTGTGGTAATAACAGGTGGCGAACCGGCAATGTACGACCTCTCTCCCCTGACCGAATCATTATCAAATATTAACGTTGAAATAGCTATTGAGACCTCTGGTGCATACCCATTGTCAGGGAAATTAGATTGGATTTGCCTGTCACCTAAAAAATTTAAATCCCCATTAGAGGAAAACTTTTTGATTGCCAACGAACTAAAAATGATCGCTTTTAACAATCATGATTTTAAATGGGCTTCGGAGCTACAGCAAAAGGTTAGTAAAACATGTCAGCTTTTCATTCAACCGGAATGGGATAAGCGTAATAATATGTTACCAAAGATCATTGATTTCGTTAAAGAGAATACAGAGTGGAAGATTTCCCTGCAAACGCATAAAATTCTTGATGTAAGATAAGTTCAGGGTTTCTGCTTTTTATAGTATATTTATTGGGTCGAATTGTTAACAAGACGTTTTAGTAAAGTATAACCAGACGCTAACTTGGTACGGAATTGGATTATTTTACCAAAAACTGACAATACTTTAGTATGAAATTTATATCTCTTCTTATCATTTTTATAGCAAGCTATTCGTTTGGACAACACAGTTGGTCGACAAAAAGTAAAAAAGCCATTAAATACGTTCAAAGTTCCAGACAGGCTTTGGGAGAAATTAATCCTGCTACCGGTCTTCCTAACTACCAGAAAGCAATAGAACTTTGCAATAAAGCCATTGCTAAAGATCAGAATTTTATTGAAGCTTATTTCATGCGGGGAGATTATGCAAGAGATGCCCGCCAATATGACCTGGCCATAGAATCATACAAAAAAACTTTAGAAATCAACCCACGTTATTCCAGAACCGGGTTTGTTTATTCCGATCTGGCTGAATTGGAATGGAAAACTGGAAAATACAATGATGCTTTAATGCATGCTACCCAGTTTAAAAAGATTCCAGCTGCCAATAAAGACAATTTTGAAAATATGAATTGGATCATTGTGAATTGTGAATTTGCCATTGAAGCCAAGAAAAATCCTGTTGAGTTTAACCCAAAAAATTTGGGTCAGGGCGTTAACACCACTGACTCTGAATACCTGCCAACCCTTACAGTTGATCAGGATGAACTACTATTTACCAGACACATCAGCGATCCCTCACACAGATCTCCGGGACAGGAAGATTTTTTTATCAGCACTTTTGAAAATCAAATTTGGGAAACTGGTATTTCAATGCCCAAAAACATCAACACCCCTTATAACGAAGGTGCTCCAACCTTTGCTCCCGACGGCAGAACCTTGATTTTTGTTGGTTGTGTCAGTGGTAAAGGATATGGTCCAAACCGAAGAGGATATGGCAGCTGTGATTTATTTATTACTCAAAAAGTTGGTAATGTATGGCTTGACCCCATTAATTTACCAGGCGAAGTCAACACTGCAAATTGGGAAACCCAACCCTCTTTATCATCTGATGGTAAAACCCTGTACTTTATTCGTGGTCGTGTTCGCTCATCAGGGGGCAGAAATAAAAGAAATGGTGATATCTATGTCTCTAAACTGCAAAAAGACGGCAGCTGGGGCAGAGCCGAAAAATTGCCAGATTATATTAACACCCCTTATTCGGAATCATCCGTTTTGATACATCCTGACGGTAAAACACTTTATTTTGGTTCGAATGGACATATTGGTATGGGTGGCAGTGATATTTATATGACCCAATTGCAACCGGATGGCAGCTGGAGCAAACCTAAAAACCTTGGGTACCCTATCAATACTGAAAATAATGAATCATCCCTACTTGTTTTTGCAAATGGCGATTATGCTATTTTTGATTCAAACAGACCCGGTGGTTTTGGAAAATCAGACCTTTACGGTTTTAAAATGCCTGAAAGCATTCGTCCTACCCGAACCATTTATATGACCGGTTTAGTGTTCGATAAAACCAGTCAGGAAAAATTGCAGGCCAATTTTCGATTAATAGATCTGGAAACCGGTAAAGAGATGGTTTTTTCTCAATCAGATTCCAAAACAGGAAAATTTTTGGTTACCCTTCCCATCAATAAGGAATACGCACTTTCTGTCAATAAAAAAGGCTACCAACCCTATTCGGTTAATTTTGACCTGAATGTTGGCGAAAACACCGAAAAACCATATCATCAGGATGTTCCTTTAATTCCTTTGAATAATATGGATGAAGAAAATGTATTAAAAAATGTATTTTTTGATGTGGATTCTTATCAGCTCAGAAAAAAATCCTTTGTAGAACTGGACTTATTAGTTGCGCATTTAAAGCAATATCCGGGTCTTAAAATCGAACTTCAGGGACACACGGATGCCCAGGGAGATGATGATCACAATATGACCTTATCTACTAACAGGGCTAAAGCAGTAATGGATTATTTAATCAGCAAAGGAATTAATGCAGACAGGTTAAGTTCCAAAGGATATGGTGAAACCAAACCGGCTTTTATTACTGACTCAAATAATCAAAAAATAGAATTAACAGAATCATACATCAATACCCTACCAAGAGCTCAACAAAAAAGTGCACATCAGCAAAATCGTAGAACAGCTTATATTGTTAAATCCCTCTAAACATGTCTAAAACGTACCATTTTCTTCGACTCATAAGATTCCTTAACCTGGTCGTTATAATATTAACAATGTTAATGGTACAGTATTTTGTGACCCGTCACCTTTACTTTCCGAATGATAATCTTAACGCCAGTCAGTTTCCGTTTGTGCAGGTTGACATTTTAAAATTTTCATTTATTCTTTTGGTCGTTTCAACCGTTTTGATTGCAGCAGCTGGTAATATTATCAATGATTACTTTGACGTTAAAGCTGACAGGATTAATAAACCTGAAAGAACTATTATTAATGTACATATAAAAAGACGGTGGGCCATGTTCTGGCACTGGACCTTTAACCTGATTGGCTTTATATTGTCGTTATATATTGGATATTTACTTCACAACATCTGGATTCCAATTTCGGCTTTTTTTTCCATTAACCTGTTATGGTTTTATTCAGTTTATTACAAACGAAAACCCTTTACCGGTAACCTTATTGTAGCTATTTTGTTGGCTGGAGTGCCATTTTATGTACTGATACTAAACTATTACAGAATTGATACCATTTACGACTTCAATTCGAACATTTCATTCCCAAAATATTATTTTATTGTTGTTATATTTTGCATTGCTTTTTTGGCGTTGTTTATGAACCTAATCAGAGAACTGATTAAGGACATTATAGACATTCGGGGCGACTTAAGATTAGAAGCCAAGACATTTCCTATAAAGTTTGGCATCAAAAAAACAAAGTATCTGATTGGTTTAATAGCTGTATTTCTGTTGGGGTCAATTGTTTTTTACTATTCTTTTGTTTCAAATTATCATTATTCAGATAGCTCGTTATTGTCTGATAAATCCGGATTTTCCTTTTTTATCCTGTCACTTGGAGCAACAGTGTTTCTAATGGTTTTATCCTTGTTTTTTACCTTCAGAAATAATAAAATAAAAAGTTATCGGCTTTCATCAAATTTGATTAAACTTGCCATCCTTTTTGGTTTGTTAACCATTTTATTTATCTAAGCTTTATTAATGCTGTCCGAACTATTAAACAACAAACAGATTATCCTTGCTTCAAAATCTCCCAGAAGGCAAGAACTTTTAAAAGGACTCAACATCCCTTTTGAAGTAGTAACTAAAGAGGTTGAAGAGACCTATCCGGATGATCTTGAATCAGAAAAAGTAGCCGGGTACCTGGCCCTTAAAAAAGCAAATGCTTTTAAGGCAGAATTAGTAGAGAATACCATTCTTATTACTGCCGATACGGTTGTATTATCAGGAGATAAAATATTGGGAAAACCAAAAAACGAAGAGGAATCACGATTAATGTTGAACGAGCTTTCCAATAATAACCATAGTGTTATGACCGGTGTTTGCATTAAATCAAAACACAAAACTCAAGCCTTTTCAGTGAGTACTAAAGTTAAATTCAAAACGCTGACTCCTGAAGAAATTGATTACTATATCAAAAATTATAAACCTTTTGATAAGGCAGGCTCATATGGTATTCAGGAATGGATTGGTTATATCGGAATTCCTGAAATAACCGGATCTTATTTTAATGTAATGGGATTACCAGTGTTTGAATTGTACGACCAGTTAAAATCTTTCGCTGAACAAGCTAAATAATCATTAAATGTACTTCGTTAGCACCTTGCCTCTATTTTTCGTTCAGAAGTTTTAACAAAAAAGCATATTCCAGGGCAATTTCTTTTAAACCTTCAAATCGGCCGGATACACCTCCATGACCAGCTTCCATATTGGTATGAAGCAGTAATAAATTATTATCCGTTTTCATATCTCGTAATTTAGCCACATACTTTGTAGGTTCCCAGTATTGCACCTGTGAATCATGTAATCCACTGGTTATCAATATTGGTGGATAGTTTTTCTTTTCAATATTGTCGTAGGGTGAATAAGACAACATATAGGCATAGTACTCCTCTTCATTAGGATTTCCCCATTCATCATATTCTCCTGTCGTCAAAGGAATGGAATCGTCCATCATTGTGGTCACCACATCTACAAACGGAACATTGGAAACTATTCCTGCCCAAAGATCAGGTTGCATATTAACCACAGCCCCCATTAACAGGCCTCCGGCACTCCCTCCCATAGCAAACACACGGCCTTTTGACGTAAACCCTTTGAAAATTAGAGCTTCTGCACAAGAGATAAAATCTGTAAAAGTATTTTTCTTCTTTAAAAACTTTCCGTTTTCATACCATTCCGTACCAAGATATTCACTCCCCCTGATATGTGCAATGGCAAATACAAATCCGCGATCAAGTAAGCTTAGCCTTACGGAACTAAAATAAGGATCAATGGTGGCCCCATAAGAACCATAACCATACAATAGAAGCGGATTGGTACCATCCTGCTTAAACTTTTCCTTTTTATACACCAATGAAACCGGAACTTTTGTTCCATCATACCCGGTTGCCCAAATTCTTTCTGATTGATAGTCAGTTGATGAAAATTCACCCAATACCGTTTGCTGCTTTTTAACCGTCTCGGTAAAATCTGATAAATTAATGTCTATTACTGAAGTTGGGGTGGTTAATGAACTGTATTTAATTCGAACAAAATCACACTCGTAAGCAGGATTTTGATCAAGATAGATCATAAATGTTTCCTCCTTTGGTGGAATTAATTCAAATTTTTTCGCCTGTAAATCGTAAACTATGAGTTGTGACAATCCATTGGACTTTTCCTGTAGAACAACATGTGATTTAAACACCTCAAAGTCTTCCAGTAACACTTTTTCGTCATGTTCCCTAATGGTCTGCCAGTCATTAATATCCCTACTGTTAACCTGACAGTAACTCAACTTAAAGTTCTTTGCATTTTGGTTGTGTTTAATGTAAAATCCATCTTCAGCAGCTTCGGGGTAGTACTCCAGCTTTAAGGTCCGGGGGTAAAATACCTCAAACTTTTTTTGAGATGACTCCAGGTCTAAAATATGAAATTCAGTAGTGAGAGTACTCCAACAGCCAATAAAAATAAATCGCCCACCCTTATCTTTAGAAACGCCTGTGATATAGGCTTCATCTTTTTCTGTAAAGACAATTTCATCATTATCTGCCGGCGTATTAATTCTGTGCTTTTTGATTTGAAACGGTCGCAAAGTTTCCTTATCCTTAATGGAGTAGTAAAAATTTAAACTATTGTCTTCCCAGGCAAAGTCTCCTCCTGTTGAAGTGATGAGGTCAGGCAAAAACTCTCCCGTTATCAGGTTTTTAATCCTTACCTGATACTGTCTTCTTCCGGTAATATCCTCTGAAAACGCCACCCATTGATTATCCGGGCTTACCGAAAAAGATTCAATATCATAAAATGCATGTGATTTAGCCAGTTCATTTTCATCCAAAATGATTTCTTCATCCACATCAAGACTTTCCTTTTTCCTGCAGTAAATGGCATACTCTCCTCCTTCAGTATACCGGGTATAATACCAATACCCATTTTTTTTGAAAGGCACTGATGAATCATCCTCCTTTATTCTCCCGCGCATCTCACTAAATAAATCATCCCTCAATTTTCGGGAATCCTTTAATGTTTCTTCAGTATAATTATTCTCAGCTTCAAGGTATTTAATGACTTCACTATTTGTTTTATCTTTTAACCAATAGTAGGGATCAGTTCTCTTAAACCCATGTTCGTGGAATTCGTGTGGCTTTTTATCCACCTTAGGAATCGTCATTATTATTTTATGTTTTGCTTAATTAACGAAATAAATTTTTCATCTCTCCCGTATACATCAGGGTAAAAAGTGATTTGACCAGCACTGTCGCCAATCGCTGAAAAATATTCGATATAAACTTCAATTGGTTCATTGAGTTCAATGACACGTTGCGCACCTCTGCCAATGATACTGTCGATTGAATCGGCAGGGACTTTATTTTTATCCAAATCTACGATAACCTTTGCTAATTCAAAGGGTTCTTGTAATCTTACACATCCGTGAGAGTACGCTCTGACATCATTCCAAAATAATGATTTTGACGGTGTATCATGTATAAATACTGAATGTTCATTAGGAAACAAAAATTTAATCTTACCAAGACTATTACCGCCTCCTCCATTTTGACGAACATGATACCTGAAATTTGTTTGCCCTACCTCATCCCAGTTTACAGTTTTTGAATCTACCTCCGCACCATCTCTAAAAATTTTATAGCCTCTGTTTTCAAGATAAGAAGAATCCTTTTTAATACCATACAGAATCTCAGTTGACGCAATGGAATAAGGAACAAACCAAAACGGATTAGTTACCATTCGCTTCATAGAAGCATGGAATTCGGGTGTTTGCGTTGTATAAGCCCCAACCACAACCCGGTGTTTTCTTATAATTTTATTATTATCAATTACCTTCAATGTATAGGCCGGAATATTAACCCATACTCTTCTTTCAGGAATAGTATCCTTCGCTTTCCAACGCCATTTTTCAAGACTCAAAGCAGCCTGGTAAAATCGGTCATCATTACTTTTATTTAACATTCTACTGGTCCACTTCCCAACAACAGCATCAGGTTTTAACCCGTTCTTTTCCTGAAACATTTTTAACCTCTCTATAAAAACAGAATCATCCTCCGCTTCAGTTTCTGTTAAAAAGTGGTGTCCCAATAAAGCTTTTCTTGCCGCATCATAGCAAATTGCCGAATCCTCTTTTATGCCTGGAATTTCATATCTCACTGTGTCAATCGGATAGTTATTTACAAAGGACATTAATCCTTTTTGCAATTGTTGATACTCCCAGAAATCAGGTTGTAATTCCAATATTTGATCAGTAACCGACTCTCCACTTTTAATAGAACTCAGTACTTTGTCATGATCAAAATTTAATGAATCTTTTAACCAGTCAACCTTTAATCCTTCCCCATCAATAAATCCACTATTAAGATGAGTTGTTAGCAGGTAAAATGAATTTGTTAACAACAGCTCAACCTCAATTAAAGAGTCCGGCAGAAGTTTTTCTATCAAATTATAATTGTAAAAATCGGGTAACAGTCCATACGATCTTGAATTTTCAATCAGTTTCAATAACTCTTCTCCCTTAGTATTTAGCGCAGAATCATTAATCCAAAGTGGTTCAAATTCTGACGATTGATAAAACTGAAGTGTTAACAATTCACTCGTTAAAGTATCGGATTTCAGCAAAGACCAATCTTCTCCCTTGAGTCTTGATTCAATTAAACCTGATAATTTTATTCTGGTTTCCTCCTCTGCAACAGACTCCGAATTACAGGATAAAACTGTAACTAAAACAACGCCAACCAGTATAAATAGTTTATATTTCATAATTCAGATCAACAGGCTGATAAATTATTATGACAATAATACTTTGAATTATTTTATTAAACAACATTAATTTATTAAATGTATCTTACATATCTCATCATAGGCGCAACAATTTTAGTATCGGTTTTAGCATTCGACAGAAGGGAGTTAATGGATAAAATGCTCTTTAATCCATATGCTGTTATTCATGATAAAAAATGGTATCGTTTGTTTAGTCACGGCTTTATTCATGCGGATTTTATACACCTGTTTTTTAATATGTATGTTCTCTACACCTTTGGTGTTCAGGGGCAAGTACAGGAAGGATACATCAGTCAGTTTTACAGTGTGGAGCCTGAACTGATAAATGACTTTGGTGTAAAAGGCTATTTCTATTTCTTTTTATTATACGCAGGCGGACTCCTATTTTCATCTGTTTACTCACTCTACAAACATCAGGACAACCCTATGTACAATGCTTTAGGGGCTTCAGGAGCAGTTTCGGCTGTTGTTTTTGCTTTTATTGTACTTAATCCCACTTCCAGATTGGGTATCATATTTTTACCTGAAAGTTTAATGCTTCCTGCCTATATTTTCGGACCTTTACTGATTTTATCAGAATATTATCTGGCTAAACGAGGCGGTACCAATATTGGTCATGATGCCCATATCAGCGGTGCCATTTTCGGATTGGTTTTTGTTGGTTTGGTAGACTATAATTATTATATTGATTTCTTCAATGCGATTTTTGGATGATAAAAAATTACGTCAATAATAACGGTGTTTTGATTCCTTCGGAATCTTTCTCTATAAAGGCTGGAAACAGAGGTCATTTATACGGGGACGGTTTTTTCGAAAGCATCAGGGTTATTAATGGTCGTATTATCAATTTCGAGAATCATTTTAAAAGAATGAAGGAAACCTTTAAGGTTTTAAAAATGAATCCGCCCAGTAATTTTACGCTTGATTTTATTCATGAAGAAATCACGAAACTGGTACGGCAAAATAATATCACTGGCGGAGGCAAAGTCAGATTATCAATTGACCGAAAACCCGGAGGGACTTATTTACCACGCACCAATGATGTTGATTACTTCATAGAGGCTTACCCGCTTCCGAATAATAATTTTACACTTAATGATGCCGGACAAAGGATTGATTTATATAATGACATCAAAAAGAATATTACTTTCTTGTCAAATTATAAGATAAAAAATGGCTTGATATACGTGATGGCTAAGTTATTTGCCAAGGATAAACAATTAGATGATGTTCTTATTCAAAATGACAAACTGGGTATTATAGAATCAAGCAGTGCTAATTTATTTATTATTAGTAATGGTGTGCTCTATACACCCGGACTCGATTCAGGTTGTTTGGGGGGAACCATGAGAATGCAGGTTATAAATCTTGCATTGGCTAATAATATTAAGGTCTATGAATGCGTTATAACACCACAGAACCTGTTAACGGCAGATGAATTATTTTTAACCAATGCCATCAGTGGTATTATCTGGATCAGCAATTACAGAACCAAAGAATACAGAAACGAAACAGCAAAGAAAATTAACCAACTATTGAACAGAAAATGGACAGAATAAACGCACTCCTGCTTACCATATTACTTTTATTGTCCTCTAACAGTGTAGAAGCACAGACGGACAGACAAATTGACAAATGCATTAAAATATTTAATACTAAAAGTTACCATAAGGGCATTACCAAGCTTGAAAAATACATGAATGCTCAGGGAGGTTTTCCTAATTACAGAGCCTGGGAAACTTTAGTCCGGATGAAATACAAAAACTATAAATATCTGGACGATTTTTATGGCGAAATGGAAATTACTTTTGAGGGTAATGATATCGATAATCCAGACTCCACAGCTGATGCCTATAAAAATTCACTGATCGAGGGTAATAAAAATGAGTTCATTAATATTTGCAGAAGAGCTACTATTATGTCCACATCCTACAGTGCGGACTTACATTTAAGAAGATTACTCATAGACTTTGACCCCGATACTTTAATTGAAGGAAAAGCCAAGGCTTATTTTGAAGAGGCAGAGTCTTTTTTTGAAAAAGGAGATTTTGAATTGGCGCAACTCAATTACAGAAAAGCCATTGACGAGGAACCGGATTATTATACTGCTACCCTATTTTTGGGAGATGCTTTCCTGTCGGAAGAGAATTATGACAGTGCATTAACTTACTTCACCAAAGCAGTTGAAATTCAGCCAGGTCTTTTAGAACCCCGCCAACTACTAATTGATGTTCTGATAAAAAAAGAGTTGTATGTACGTGCTAAAAATGAATGCATTAAGGCCATGTTTATCTATCCCAGCAATACGATTAAAGCCAGATTTCAAAAAATCCTTAAACAGGAGAATAAGTACATGGAAGAGCACAAAATAAAAAAGAACTTTTACGCTAATAGCATTTCAAATGATGAGCAACCAGAGCTTCTCGACCCTTTTTCAACCTATAGGAATGCCAAAAGTGAAATCAGTAAATACTGTAATGATGATGGCATTATAGAATCTAATGGAAAAACTGAAGACATCTATCTGGAAGTATATTCATGGAGAAGGTTTATTGAAGAACACGAAGATGATTTACCGGAATATTTTAGGTTTGCTCAAAAAATGATTAAGGAAGGATACTTTGATTGTTATATTCTTACAGGCCTCTTCCACGTGGATATTTATCCGCAACTTAAACATTTCATGTCGAATCCGTCTAACCGGGAACGAACCGAAACTTACATCAACACCTATTTAATTGAGGCCTATAAAGAGTAAGCGTTAATTTAATTTATGGTTGACAGGGAACTGAGCAAATGCTTTATATTTTCCGCCCTGATTTCTCATATAATCTTCCCAAATGGTATCGTAATTAATATCCATCAACTTATTAACGTCTAAAATATCAGAGACCAGCCATGAATTTTGTTTGAGTTCACCTTCCAGTTGGTTTTTCATCCACCCCGAATAGCCAATAAAAAAACGAATCTGGTCATTGGTTAATTCTCCCGACTGTATTTTATCCTTAACCTGATCAAAATCACCTCCCATATAAATACTTTCAGCAATATGAATACTGCCTTCTATAGCTTCTCCAAGTGTATGAATAAAGTAAAGGTGTTTTTCGCTAACCGGTCCGCCAGTTGATATCTTAGTGTTAAATTCAGGGAAGTCTACTATGTCCTGTAATTTTAATTCGGAATAATTATTTAGTACAAAACCGAAAGAACCTTCGTTGTTGTGTTCACACAATAAAATAATAGACCGTTCAAAATAATCATCCTCTAAAAAAGGTTCTGTAATAAGCACCCTTCCTTTTTTTGGTGGTAAATTATTGTATACTTTAAGATCTATCATTTCGTCAAATGCGTCAGTTCAAATTTAGTGAGTTTATCCCGAATTGTTAATATAAAAATTGTACTAAAAAGCATAAAGTTCCAAAAATATTTCTATTTTGCTGGGAAAAATTTAATTAAGAACCATAAAATTTAAACTATGAGTGAAGAAATTAACACAACTGAAAACCCAGGTAAAGGAAAAAATATTGCTGGTTTTGTCCTGTCCCTGGTAGCATTTCTTTTTGGCGGTTGGCTAATGGGAGCTTTGTATGTGTCTGGCGGAAAAGGAGCCGCTATGTTAGCATTGCTAGTACCAATTGCAGCAATTGTTATATCTGTAATGGGTATGAAAGCCTCTAAAGCAGCAGGCCATAAAGCAGGATTAGCTGTAGCTGGTCTTGTAATCGGTATTGTAGCCTTGGTATGGCTAATTTTTTGGTTCTTAGGCTTAGGCGCACTTGACGCTGCCCTTGAGAATGGATTAGATACCTTAGAAAATAGTGAAGCACTTCAGGAAGCATTAGAAAATGCACTAGAAGAAGCTGCAGAGCAACACTAAGGCAATATTTATAACACTGAAAAAGAGTCATTGAAATTCAATGACTCTTTTTTTTTCATTTTTTTTTGTTTTCGGATAGGGGGTAAATTGTTTTGAGTTGTCATAATAGTAAACGAAGAAAAAAATAATTATGAAAACAATAAAATTAGGCCTGATTATGGCAGTTGCAGCAAGCTCATTAATGTCATGTAAAAAAGGTGTTTTTTGTTTAAAAGGTAATGGTAACATTATAACAGAGGAAAGAATTTTAACCGACTTTTCTGAAATTTCCTTAAGTACTTCTGCTGAGGTTCATTTTACTCAGGATGAAGAATATTCGGTTAAAGTTGAGGCCAGTGATAATTTAATGGACGTAATAGAAACTGAAGTCAGTGGTCCAACCTTAAAAATTAAAAGAAAAAATAATACTTGTTTCAGAGGAAACAACCCTATTCATATTTATGTTTCATGTCCTGATATTTCAAGATTCTCTGTTTCAGGGAGTGGTGATATTGAAGCTGATAATTTAATTACCACTAATGCTTTAAAAGTAAAAGTTAGCGGAAGCGGAGACTTACGATTAAGTGATTTGGCTACTCAGGAACTTGAAGCATCTGTTTCAGGATCGGGTAACGTTACCATTTTTGGAACAGATACTATTAATAATGAAAGTATAAAAGTTAGCGGATCAGGAGACATTAATGTGTTAAACATACCTGCGCTTAATGCAGATGTTTCAGTTTCAGGATCGGGTAATTGTAAAGTATATGCAATAGATAACTTAGACGTGAAAATATCCGGAAGCGGAGATGTAGTATACAAAGGAAACCCAAGTATTAACTCAAATGTTGTTGGGTCAGGTTCGTTGAAGCACTTGTAATGGTATAATGATAATTATTTACCTTGTATCCCGTTAATCAGGCGTATAATTTTTATCTTTGTATTTGGTTTGAGTCAACAATCAATTATAAGTATTTCGGAGTACGAGTCACTCTTTAAAACTCATTATTCTGAGCTGTGCAGCCTGGCTAATAAATATTTGCAGGACCTGGATGCAGCGGAAGAGATTGTGCAGGCCTTCTTTGTAAAATTTTGGGAAAACAGGTCAGAGTTAAAGATACAGACATCACAAAGATCTTACCTCTTTACCTCGATCAGAAATGCCTGCTTTAACCAATTAAAACATATTCAGGTCAGGGAAGAGTATAAATTACATAATAAAAGAGAGATGGAAGAATCGAAGTATTCGGTTGATGATGAGTATCAGGCCAGTGAATTAGATGATAAAATAAGACGTACGATTGAGGCATTGCCTGAAAGCAGAAGGAAAATTTTTATTATGAGCAGGTATGAGGGGTTGAAGTATAAAGAAATTGCGGAGAAACTAAAAATAAGTGTAAAAACAGTAGAAAACCAAATGGGTAGCGCGATCAAATTTTTAAAATTAGAACTGGCCGATTACCTGATTATATTAACCATGATATTTTTAACTATAAAGTATTGATTAAAGATTGATGACAAACGAAAATAACATAGAGATCAACGATACGGTATTAATGTCCTACATTAATGCTGAGCTCTCTGCTACCCAACTGGAAGCAGTAGAACGTTGGTTGACGTTATCTTCCGAAAATCAGGACCATTTTGATCAACTTAAAAAAACATGGGAAATATCCGGAAATATAAATCCGGAACCGGTTTCCGTTAATGCTGATTTGGCCTGGCAAAATGTTTTGGCCGGAATCCAAAAGGGAGAAGAAAAAGAGACCAAAGAAACCAAGGTTATTCCAATTCAAAAAAAATCTTCCGGGTTGAAATACCTGATTGGCGTTGCAGCAATGCTGGCCATTATCTTTACAATTTATACCACCTGGAATTCTGGTGAAGTAGAACAAATTAACCTGGTGGCTACAACTGATATACTCAATAAAAAACTCTCTGATGGTTCTGAGGTAACTGTTAACAAATCATCACAACTCACCTACCCTGAATCATTCAACAAAGATGAACGGCGGGTAAAACTTGAAGGAGAAGCTTTCTTCGAAATAAAAAGAGATGAAGAGCATCCTTTTATTGTGGATCTCCCTCAGGAGTCTTATGTAAAAGTATTGGGTACTTCGTTCAATATTAATACTTCGGATGATAATGCAACCACTACTGTTTATGTAAAAACCGGTAAAGTTGAATTTGGAACAGAGCAGAACAATATTATTTTGGTTGCCGGTGAAAAAGGTATTATGGATATTGAGACCGGCGAAGTTTATAAAGAAGTTGATGAAATTAACGAAGTCACTACCAGCTATTGGATTAATGAAGAACTTAGGTTTGACAATGATAAAATTGAAGATGTTGTAAGAATTTTAAGTGAAATTTATGATGTTAAGATTGATATTAAATGTGATGAAGCCAGAGAAATACCAGTAGTTCATACCATTGAAAAAGGCAGTGACCTTGAGGTAACGTTCGAGGTACTATCCGAAATATATAACTTCAATATCCAACAGGTAGGTGGCGGAAAACAAACTGAATATTCTTTAGAGTGTAATGAGAACTAAGTGGTTTATATTAATCTTTTTTGGTTTACTCTCCTTTTCAGGAATTTCAAGAACAGGCTTGCTTGACCATGTCATTTCGATTGACATTAAAGATACCCCAATCAAAACTATTTTACGGTCGATTGAGGAAATTGGCAGGGTTAAATTTTCCTATAACCCTCAATTGGTTAACGAAAATAAAAAGGTTAGTCTCAGTATAAGGCAAAAAAGTATTCGCTATGGTTTGAATCTAATTTTTGATGGTTCCATCCGGTTTAAAGAAATTGGCAGCCATATTGTTTTGCTGGAAAATGAAAGCAAGGAGGCCATAAAAGCCAGAAAGAAAATCAACACCCATTTTTTGTTTAAGGGCAAGATCAGGGATAAGTTAACGGGTAGGCCAATCAATTCTGCCAGTATTTATGATGTTGATTCCAGGTACGCAGTACTCTCAGACCAGGACGGCAATTACACTTTATCTATTCCGGTATCCGAAAGGGTCCGGAGTTTGTATTTTAGTAAAAAAGGGTACCGAAAAATCGTTATTGTTTTAAAAATAGATGATCCCACCAACATAATAAATGATGTTAACCTGATACCCAATGAAAATGAAATAGAAAAAATTACTCCAATTACAGCGCAACACATTCCAAATGATAATCAGGTAAAGGATATCGACCCTGAACCCGTTTATGAAATCCCTCAATCGATTGAAGACAAAGCCCTTTCCGGTGTTTTGATTTCGGAAGAAGTATTTTCACATTCCGAAAACTTAGAAGAGGTTAACGAAACCAGAATTGCTCAGATTTCATTGGTTCCATCATTGGGAATTGGCTCAAATCTGTCTACAAACGGACTGATCACCAACCATTTTTCTCTAAATGTCCTCTCGGGTTACTCGAAAGGGGTTGAGGGATTGGAAATCGGTGGAATTGCAAATATTGTACAAAAAGATGTACTGGGTATTCAAATCGGTGGCATTTCTAATGTTGTTGGTGCAACATTTATTGGTTATCAAGTCGGTGGTATTGTTAATTTGGTAAAAGAGGACTTTTGGGGATTACAAACCGGTGGCATTGCCAACGTTTGCCGAAGCCACTTTAATGGCTTACAAATTGGAGGTATTCTGAATACAGTTGATGGCTATTTATACGGTGTTGAAATAGGAGGTATTGGTAATGATGTAAATGGTGGTTTTAAAGGGCTTCAAATTGGGGGAATCGTCAACTCAATTGAAAAAGACCTTACCGGACTTCAAATTGGAGGGATAGCAAATGCCATTAAGGGTGGTTTCAGAGGACTTCAACTCGGAGGTATCAGTAATATTGCCGTTCAGGACTCCTATGGGGTTCAACTGGCAGGTATTCAAAATGTAGCCAGGCACAGTTTGACTGGAGGTCAAATTTCAGGTTTATTAAATTTTGCCAAAGATGGGACTAACTTTTTTCAGATTTCAGGATTTATGAATTACGCCAATAAAAATTTTGGTATCCAAACCTCCGGAGGGATCAATTATGCAAATGTAAACAACGGACTTCAGGTCGGTTTAATCAATATCAGTAAATCAGGCAAAGGGGTTTCGTTTGGACTAATTAATTTTGTAGCGGATGGCTATCATAAAACTGAAGTTTCAACCAACGAAACCATGCATTTGAATCTGGCTTTAAAATCCGGTGTAAAGCATTTCTACAATATTTATAATGTTGGAGTCCGTTTCAGTGACGATCCTATTTATATGGCAGGACTTGGGTTTGGAACCTGTTTTAACACTTCTGAAAAGACAGCCGTTAATTTGGATATTATAGGTAATTTAACGTATCGTTTTGATGAAGAATCCCTCTCACAACTTCATAAAGCTTCCTTAAATTTTAATTATCAACCAGCAAAGTGGATTACTATTTTTGCCGGCCCTACCCTTAATGTCAATATCATTAACTACGATCAGAATTATAATGACATATCCTATAACAGTATCTACAAAGAAGACTACTTTAACAGTCAGGCCAATTTTTGGATAGGTGGTCAGTTTGGGGTGAGATTATAGGCCGACACATTTCTCACTTATAAAGCTTAATACAATAAGACAAACAAACCAGCCGTTTAATATTAGTATTAAACCATCAGGCCATTAATGTCTCCAATTAAAATTGCTTTTCCACTAATTTGTTTAATTAGTTTTTCCTGTCGTAAAGATGAAAAGAAACAGGAAGAAGTTTACCATATTATTGTAACTTGTGGCCAATCAAACACACATTATGGTATAGGGCTGGATGAGGTTATTGATGCTCCCCATCCTCAAATATATCAACTGGGCAGGCATGATGGTAATGATATGAGAGTGATACCTGCTGTTGAGCCCCTTGACCACTATACTAAAAAAGAAGATCATATCGGTTTTGCACTTACATTCAGTAAATTTTATCTTCAAACTTATTTAAACGAAGAAGAAAAAATATTGATCATTCCTGCCGGAAAAGCCGGCTCTGCATTCTGTGAAAAAGACTGGAACAAAGGTGAACCCTTATTTGAGGACCTGGTTAAGAGAATTAAAATGGTTCGTTTTGAATATCCCGAAAGTAAATTGGTAACCATTTTGTGGCATCAGGGAGAATCAGACCTGAAAAATCCTGATTATCAAAATGACCTGGACCAGTTCATCAGTGATTTAAGACAATCCATTAAAAGCCCTGATATCCCTTTTATTTTAGGTGGTATGAATCCGATATGGGTACAACAAGATCCAAAACGTATATTTATACAAAATATCATTAAAAACACACCGGGAAGAGTATCCAGAACAGGATATGCCGATCCAAATGCACCAATTGTTATCAATATAAACTTAAACGAATCCGATTCTATTCATTATGATGCGGCCGGGTTAAGAGAACTAGGCTCCCGATACTTTCTTTCATATACTCAATTGCATTGAACCCACCTCTTTAGACCAGATTCCCCAACTATTTTTAAAAAAAATTAAATTCTTATAGGGGGTAAATTGATTTGAGTTGTCTTTTAGATATAAGAACATAAATAAAAGACCATGCAAATTCAAAAACAAGTAATCACTTTAATTCTTCTGATAGTTTCGGCTATGACCTATGGTCAGGATTTAACTCAAACAGTCAGAGGAACAGTTACGGATTTTGACACCAAAGTTCCTCTCATGGGATCAAGTGTTATTATTGTGGACTCAGATCCATTTATAGGCGCAATTACAGATGCAGAAGGAAAGTTTCGTCTGGAAAATGTACCAGTTGGAAGAATTCAGTTGAAGGTAAGAAGTGTTGGTTACCAGGAAATACTTATTCCTAATGTATTAGTGGAGTCTGGTAAAGAAAAGATTATTAATGCCGAGATGTTAACCGATATTAAGATGCTTAATAAAGTAGAGGTTAAGGCTCAGAAGGACAAATCGGAATCAATTAATAAAATGGCTACCGTTAGTGCTAAAACATTTACAGTTGAAGAAACTAACCGATATGCGGGATCATTAAACGACCCGGCACGAATGGTGTCAGCTTTTGCTGGTGTAAATGGTAATGCTGAAGGTGATAATGATATTGTGGTTCGTGGAAATTCTCCAAGAGGTATTCTATGGCGTTTGGAAGGGATTGATATCCCCAATCCAAACCACTTCTCCAATAATGGATCTACAGGTGGACCGGTAAATGCTTTAAACGGTTCGGTTCTGGCGAATTCAGATTTCTTTTCAGGCGCTTTTGCACCGGAATATGGTAATGCATTATCAGGTGTTTTTGATGTTAAATTCCGTCAGGGAAACAATGAAAAAAGAGAGTATGCATTTTCTGTTGGCGCATTGGGTATTGATGCTACAATGGAAGGTCCTTTTAAACCAGGATACAATGGATCTTATCTTATAAACTACCGATACTCTACGGTTGGTATACTGGACAAATTAGGAATTCTTGATTTCAGCGGAATCCCAATCTATCAGGATGCTTCATTTAAATTTGTTTTCCCTACTAAAAAAGCAGGTACTTTCTCGCTTATTGGTTTAGGTGGAATCAGTAGTATTGACCAGGCAGATGAAGACGAGGAAACAGGTGAAGTCTACTGGCGTTACAAATTTGGAGCTAACCTTGGAGTAGTTGGTTTAAACCACACCTACATTGTTAATCCTAAATTATACATTAAAAGTTACATCTCAGCTTCTACTGATGGAAACGGAGGTGAAGGTCATTTCTTAAACTCGGATAGTGTCCTGTTTTTCTCAGAAAGAGAAAAGTTTACCAATAATAAATTAGCGGCGCAAAGTATTATAAACTATAAAGCTAATGCCAAAAATTTATTCCAGGTAGGCGCCACTTTTTCACACCTGACTTATGATTTTTTCTATGAAGATGATGAAGATGAAGATGGTATAATGACACCTTTCCTTAAATCAGATGGTGCAGCGGATATGATGCAATCATTTTTAACATGGAAATACAGAATCAATAATGATTTAACCTTTGTTTCAGGACTACATCACACCCATTTCTTCCTCAACGAAAACTATGCCGTTGAGCCCCGTTTAGGAATGAAGTGGCAACCGTCACCGCGGCATAATTTCTCTGCAGGATTTGGTATGCACAGCAGAATGGAAAGTTTATCAACTTATATGTACAATGATTTACAGGAAGATGGTACCTACTTTTTCCCAAATAAAACACTTGACTTTACCAAAAGTATCCATTATGTGTTAGGGTACGGATTCAGAATTAATGAAAATCTAAACCTTAAAACAGAATTGTATTACCAACATTTATACAATGTTCCGGTTGGCAAAGATCCTACAAGTAATTTCTCAATGATCAACTTCTCTTCAGGAATACCTGGTAGTGAACTGGTAAATGAAGGAACCGGAAGAAATTATGGTACAGAAATTACATTAGAAAGATTCTTTAATAATAATTTCTACTACCTTGTTACAGGATCAATATACAAATCGCTCTATACACCTCATGATGGTATTGAAAGAGATTCGAAATATGATGCCAACTTTACCAGTAATGTATTATTTGGAAAGGAGTTTAAATTCGGAAAAACTAAAAACAAAACTTTCGGTATTAACTCCAAGATATCTTACCTGGGTGGTAACCGATACACTCCTATTGATCTTGAAGCTTCAATAGCAGAAGATCGTACGGTGAGACAATGGGATAAGCCTTATTCTACAAAAGGAGATGATGTTTTCATTCTTAATTTAGGATTAACCTACAGAGTGGATAAGCCAAAAGCCAGTCATTCCTTCAAAATCGACATTCAAAATTTAACAAATAATCAGGCGGTTGTTTCAGAATACTATAACTCCAGAACACAAAGTATAGAAGAAGGCTATCAGCTATCTTTCATTCCTAATGTTATCTACACTATAAAATTCTAAAAGCAGACATATTAACTTCACTATTACACCAGAATAATATGGGGTTCCATACAACCAAACTTAAAATATAAGCAGATGAAAACTATAAAACTAACAGTCCTTTTATTAGCATCCCTGACATTTTACTCAGCAAAAGCACAGGTTACAGACTCAACACGGTTAAACAGACCTGTACAGGTATCCTTTTTCTACCCATTGGGTACAAACGGACTTAACTCACCACAGTATACCAACAATTTTTCCTTCAATGTTTTATATGGTGTTAATGGTGGCGTTAATGGGTTAGAAATAGGAGGCATGGTTAATACCAATTTGGGTGCCGTTAATGGCATTCAAATTGGTGGCCTCGCCAATGTCAACTCAAAACATGCGGACGGTATGATGGTTGCAGGCATTACAAATGTTGTAAAAGATTCAAGTAATTCAATCGCCATTGCCGGTATTTCAAACATTATTGGAAAATCAGCTAACGGGATTCAAATTGCAGGCATTTCCAATACAGTAAATGGCAATTATTATGGCATCCAGATGGCTGGTATTACCAATATTAACAATGGTAATTTATTCGGTATTCAAACTTCGGGTATATCAAACACCAATAATGGTAACCTTATAGGCGCACAAATAGCCGGTATATCAAATTTAAACCTGGGTGACCTGAGTGGGATTCAAATTGGTTTATTAAATAAGGCTAAAAAAGTAAACGGATTACAGCTCGGTCTGTTTAATTTTGCCGAAGAATTTGAAAGAGGTGTACCTTTTGGATTAATCAGTGTTGTTAAAAAAGGGTTTCACGCCCTGGACCTTTCCATCAGTGAGTCAATCTATGCCAATGCGACTTTAAAGATAGGTGTTGATAATTTATACACCATTTATAAAGCCGGATATACTTCCAACTCCGACCATAAATATTATAGCTATGGTTTAGGTGTGGGTTCAATGTTAAATTTATCGAAACGGTTTAAAATAGCATTAGATGTCACAGGTAACCATATTATCAGGCAACCATTTAAACCTGAATTTGATTTTTTAGCTAAATCAGACTTAACATTGCGTTTTAACCTTAATAGGTATGTTGCATTCTTTGCAGGACCTTCATTTAATGTATACTTGTCCGAGCATCAAATTGCTGATGCCTCTTCTCAGGCACTGAATGTTCCTTATACATTATATGCCGAAGACTGGTGGTATTACGAAGGAAGTACCTCAATATGGGTAGGTGCAAGCGGAGGTTTAAGCATTATGTTTTAAAAATTTTATATTACAGAGTCCAGCCTTTTTCTTAGGTATTTAAAACACCTCAGCTACTTTATATAGTGCTGAGGTGTTTCATTTTAAATGATTTAACATTTTATGTTAAGAAAAGTGAAATGAAATTTAACATTTAAATAATAGACATATAAACATCCCCTAACAGGCCCCACATGTTTACTTCAGATATTTGTGCCAAATAAAATACAAAAGAAAATGAAACTAAGAAAATCAACAATCGGTTTGATGATTATGGCTGGAACTCTTACAGTCGCTACTACTTCTTGTAAAAAAGGATGTACTGATCCTGCTGCTACTAACTATGATGCAGACGCAAAAAAAGATGATAAAGATAACCCTTGTGTTTACCCTGTTGCTGATTCATGGTATACAGTAGAAACAATCAACGGTGTTAACTATAATAAAGTTGTTGGAACATTAACAGAAGACAGAACAATAACTGCTGCTGACAACTGGTTATTATCAGGAGGTGTTTTTGTTGCTGATGGTGCTACTTTAACTATCGAGGCCGGAACAACTATTAATGCTGCTGATGACGGAACTACTCCATTTTTATCAGTATTAAGAGGTGGAAAACTAATGGCTTGCGGTACTGCCAGCTCTCCAATTGTTTTCACGCCAATTAAAGATAATCCATTACCAGGAGAATGGGGTGGAATTATCATCAATGGTAAAGCTCCTATTAATGTTGGCGCTGAAGCTGAAGGTGAAGGTGGAACAGGAACTTATGGTGGTTCTGATGCTGCTGATAACTCTGGTTCTTTATGCTACGTTAGAGTTGAGTACGCTGGTAAAATTTTAGGTACTGATAACGAGTTAAATGGTTTTTCATTCAACGGTGTTGGTTCAGGAACTAAATTAGAGTACTTACAAGCTTACAGAGGTTCTGATGATGGATTTGAATTCTTCGGAGGAACTGTTTCTTTAAAATATGCTGTATCTACAGGTAACCATGATGATTCATTTGACTGGACTCACGGATGGAGCGGAAACGGTCAATTCTGGGTAGTTGAGCAAGCTAATGATGGTGGTGACAGAGGTATTGAAGGTGATAACCTTGGAGATAACAACACTGCTGCTCCTTACTCTAACCCTACTATTTCTAACGTAACTTTAGTTGGTACTGATGATGGAGACGCTTCTAACCAAGGGTTGAAATTAAGAGAAGGAATGAAAGGAAACTTCTATAACTTTGTTGTAACAGGATTCCCTAAAAGAGGGTGCCAGGTTGAGCATGATGTGACTATCACTAACATGAACAACGGAGACTTAACTTTCCAAAACTCAATTATTGATAACGTTAGCCCTTTTAAATTTACAAGCTCTGCAGGAAACGATACTACTGTAACTGCAATGTTCGATCAAGCTGTAAATAACAACCAGGTTGCTTCTGACGGTTCTTTAATCTCTTTCTTAAGCGGATTTGTTGGAACTTCATCAACAGGAGCTTTTAACACTTCAGGATTAGATTCTTGGTTTACTTCTGCTAACTATATCGGTGCAGTACAATCAAGTAATAACTGGACTGCTAACTGGACCAAAGGACTTTAATAGGTAAATTGTACATAACTAATAAGGAAATCGGGTGGCCATTGTGTCACCCGATTTTTTTATGTCAAAAAACCAGTTGTATTATTCATAAATACTTAATAAAGCCTTAACCACTTTTCATTTAGCATCCCGTAATTTTAATTTAAAAAGAAATGATGAAAGGAAAAACGACAATAAAGACTCTGCTTTTTGCCGGAGCAATAGCATTACTGGCTACTTCCTGTAAAAAAGGATGTATGGACTCAACTGCAACCAACTATAATCCTGATGCTAAAAAGGAAGATAAAAAGAACCCTTGCTTATTTGACTCCACTGTGGTGGTGATCAATGGCGTTACTTACAATAAAATTTTTGGAACCATTAAAACCAATACCACCTTTAAGGCTACTGAAAACTATTTGCTTTCGGGTGGTGTATTTGTTGAAGATGGCGTTACTCTAACTATCGAAGCCGGTACAACAATTAATACTGCTGATGATGGTACCACTCCTTTTCTTTCCATAAAAAGAGGTGGAAAATTAATGGCCTGCGGTACTTCAAGCTCTCCAATAGTATTTACACCAATTAAATCCAGTCCTAATCCCGGAGAATGGGGAGGTATTATCCTTAATGGAAAAGCACCTATTAATGTGGGAGCTGAAGCAACAGGTGAAGGCGGAACAGGGCTCTATGGAGGTTCTGACCCAACAGATAACTCAGGAAAACTATGTTATGTCAGAGTAGAATATGCCGGAAAATTATTGAGCACAGATAATGAATTAAATGGTTTTTCATTTAACGGTGTGGGATCGGGAACTGAATTGGAATACTTGCAGGCGTACAAAGGAGCTGATGACGGATTTGAATTTTTTGGAGGAACAGCATCATTAAAATACGCAGTATCTACCGGAAATGAAGATGACAGCTTTGACTGGACTCAGGGATGGACAGGAAACGGGCAATTTTGGGTGGCTCAACAAGGTTCGAATGGTGGTGACAGGGGTATTGAAGGCGATAACCTTGAGGATAACAATACTGTCACTCCTTACTCCAACCCTACACTTTCAAATATTACATTAGTTGGATTAAATGACGGTGACGACTTAAATCAGGCCCTAAAACTTCGAGAAGGAACAAAAGGTAGCTTGTATAATGTTGTAGCTACAGGATTTCCTAAAAGAGGATGCCAGGTGGAACACAACCAGTCGATCACCAATATGAACAATGGTGAATTGACCTTCCAAAATTCAATTATTGACAATGTTAGCCCGTTTAAATTTACCAGTTCAGCAGGTAATGATACTACTGTAACAAATATGTTTGACCAGGCTGTTAATAATAATCAAGCTGCCTCTGATGGTTCTTTAGCTTCTTTCTTAAATGGATATATAGGAACTTCATCAACCGGTGCATTTAATACTTCAGGGTTAAGCTCCTGGTTTACTTCCGCTAACTATATAGGTGCTGTACAATCCGGTTCTGACTGGACTGCTAACTGGACAAAAGCATTGTAAAAAAGCTAGCAATTATCGTTATGTATTAAAGAGGGTGAGGATATCATCCTCTTTTTAATTTATATCCGATTCCTTTGACCGTTTTTATTTTATGGTCACCAATTTTTTCCCGTAATTTTCTAATATGAACATCAATGGTTCTGTCACCAACAATAACATCAATCCCCCAGATTTTCTGTAGAATTTCCTCTCTTGTGCAAACATTTTCAATATTATCATAAAGCAAGGCCAACAACTCAAATTCCTTTCGGGGTAAATTTAATTCTTCCCCTTTCAGATAAACCAGATACTTACTTCTGTTTATAAATAAATCGTTCGTTACATTTTCATCTTCATCCGCTGAATGAAGGTTATTTTTTCGCCTTAACAAGGCATTTATTTTACTGACTAACAATTTTGGTTTAATAGGCTTACTGATGTAATCATCCGCACCGGCATTTAGCCCGGCAATTTGTGAATAATCTTCTACTCTTGCAGTTAAAAAAGTAATGATGCAATCTTTCAGGGTTTTCTCTTTCCTCAACAACTCACAGGTTTCCATTCCATCCATAACCGGCATCATCACATCCAGAATGATTAAATCAGGAATAATTTCCAACGCCTTTTCGATTCCAACTTTCCCATCTCCGGCCTCCTCAACACTATAACCTTCTTTAGCTAAATTATACTTAATCAAAGTTCTAATATCCGGCTCATCATCAATTATCAAAATCTTGTGCATCATTCTCCAAATTGTTTACTACCAAATATAGTTATTAAATGGAATTTGTTGCCAAATACTTTGTGAATGATTGTTTTCCATGCGTTTTTCGGCAATTTTTTATCATAATTAACTATCTTTCCCATTAACCACAAAATTTAATTTAAAAGCATATGGAGCAAGAAGTTTTAGACGACCCTAAGTTATTTAATGAGAAAGATGAATTGGTCAGAATAACTAAAGATAAAGCCACTTACCTGTTCAAATCAATGGGACCTGATGAATTGGGCGTAAAGGTAAAGGAGTATTTGAGTAAGTCAAAGTATAAACTTGAATCAGGAACACCTGTTAATGGTGTATACGGAAAAGGAAGTAAAGTTTTAAGAGTATTGTTCGGTGCTTTTGTAAAGCGTTTTGAATGGCAGGTAACAATAGCCAAACACGAGGATAAAACCGGCCTGGTGTTTACCAAATTAGCCAAAGGTTATGTAGGTGGTGTAATCGGGGTTCAGCAAGTCAAAAAAGAATACCAAAGGATTACTGAAACATTAAAGGCATTTCATGCCAGCCACAATAATAAATAAAAGCCTAAAATTAAAATCCCCTTCAGTTTAAACAACCAAAGGGGATTTTTATAAATTGATAAATAAATTTCTTATCTATTTTTCAGACTTAATTGAAGCGCTGAAATATTCTCTGTTCATTCGGGCAATGTTCTCAAGGGAAATGCCTTTCGGACATTCCACTTCACATGCACCTGTATTGGTACAATTTCCAAAGCCTTCCAAATCCATTTGATTCACCATATTTAATACCCTGTCTTTAGCTTCTACTTTACCTTGCGGTAATAAAGCGAATTGAGATACTTTGGCTGAAACAAACAGCATGGCTGATGCATTTTTACAGGTGGCTACACAAGCACCACAACCGATACAGGTTGCTGCGTCAAATGCCTTGTCTGCATCCAGTTTTGGAATAGGCAGTGCATTAGCGTCCTGTGTGTTTCCTGATGTATTCACTGATACGAAACCACCGGCATGTTGTATTCTGTCAAAAGAACTTCTGTCAACCACCAAATCCTTGATGACTGGAAACGCTTTTGAACGAAACGGTTCAATATAAATGGTATCACCGTCATTAAACATTCTCATGTGCAACTGACAAGTGGTTACGCCTCTGTCCGGTCCGTGTGCTTCACCATTAATGTATAATGAACACATTCCACAAATCCCTTCCCTGCAATCGTGATCAAATGCAACCGGTTCGTCACCGTTATTAATCAATTGTTCATTTAATACATCTAACATTTCTAAAAAAGACATATGCTCAGAAATATCAGCCAATTGATAGGTTTCCATTTTACCTTTCGATTTAGCATCTTTTTGTCGCCAAATCTTTAATGTTAAATTCATTCCTTTTTCTGACATACTCTTATTATTTATATGATCTTTGTTTTAACTCGATATCTTTAAATTCCAATTCTTCTTTATGCAGTTTAGCCTGCCCCGGATCTCCTGTCCACTCCCAGGCTGCCACATATTTAAAGTTGACATCATCTCTTTTTGCTTCTCCTTTTTGCTCACCATCCTGCTCAACTGACTCTTCTCTGAAGTGTCCACCGCAAGATTCGTTTCGGTGTAAAGCATCAACAGCAAATAACTCTCCTAACTCAAGGAAGTCCGCCACTCTCGCTGCTTTTTCCAATTCAGGGTTAAACTCATTCAAGCCTCCGGGAATTCTAACATCTTTCCAGAATTCATCCCGAATCGCTCTTATTTTAGTAATGGCCTCTTTTAAACCGGCTTCATTTCTCGCCATCCCTACATTGTTCCACATCACTTTTCCTAATTCTTTATGGAAATGATCAACTGATTTTGATCCTTTGATATTCATGAGTTTCGACAGACGATCTGAAACCTCTTTTTCTGCCGCTTCAAATTCAGGTAAATCCGTTGAAATTGGTCCTGTTCTAATCTCGTCAGCAAGATAATCACCAACTGTATATGGCAATACAAAATAACCATCAGCCAATCCCTGCATTAAGGCTGAAGCTCCCAGTCTGTTTGCACCGTGGTCAGAGAAATTCGCTTCACCGGCTGCGTAACATCCCGGAATAGTTGTCATCAGGTTATAATCTACCCAAATACCACCCATAGTGTAATGTACTGCAGGATAAATTTGCATTGGTGTTTCATATGGGTTATCCGCGGTAATTTTTTGATACATCTGGAATAAGTTTCCATACTTATCTTCAATTACACCTTTACCTAATTCTGTAATTTTTTCTTTTGAAGGATTATGAATTCCTAAAACGTGTGCTTTCTCAGTACCATATCTTTGAATTGCCGAAGCAAAATCCAGAAATACAGCCTCACCGGTTGCGTTTACACCAAAACCGGCATCACATCTCTCTTTAGCAGCTCTTGAGGCTACATCACGTGGTACAAGGTTACCAAAAGCAGGATAACGTCTTTCCAAATAATAATCCCTTTGATCTTCTGCCAAATCTCTCGGTCGAATTGCTCCTGACCTGATTTTTTCAACGTCCTCTTTATTTTTTGGCACCCAAATTCTACCATCATTCCTTAACGACTCAGACATCAATGTCAGTTTAGACTGATATTCTCCTGAACGTGGAATACAAGTTGGGTGAATTTGTGTATAACAAGGGTTTGCAAAGAATGCTCCTTTTTTATGAATTCTCCAGGCTGCAGTACCATTTGATCCCATAGCATTTGTAGATAGGAAGAACACGTTTCCATATCCCCCTGAAGCTATAATCACAGCATGAGCAGAATGTCTTTCCAGCTTTCCTGTAATCAGATCCCTTGCAATAATTCCTCTGGCTTTACCATCAACTACTACTAGTTCAAGCATTTCGTGACGGTTATACATTTGGATTTTACCTTTACCGATCTGACGGTTCATGGCTGAATATGCCCCTAATAATAATTGTTGTCCGGTTTGTCCTTTGGCATAAAAGGTTCTTGACACCAATACTCCACCAAATGAACGGTTATCTAATAATCCACCATAATCTCTTGCAAATGGTACACCTTGTGCCACGCACTGGTCAATAATATTAGCAGAAACTTCTGCCAGGCGATATACGTTAGCTTCTCTCCCTCTGTAATCACCTCCTTTTACAGTATCATAAAATAATCTGTAAGTGGAATCTCCGTCATTTTGATAGTTTTTAGCGGCATTAATTCCCCCCTGAGCTGCAATTGAATGCGCTCTTCTAGGTGAATCCTGAAAAGCAAATGCTTTTACATTATATCCCATTTCGGCCAATGATGCTGCTGCTGAACCTCCGGCTAATCCGGTACCAACAACAATAACATCAATCAATCTCTTATTGGCAGGGTTTACTAAATTAATCTTGTTTTTATGGTTAGTCCACTTATCCTTAATTGGACCTTCTGGTACTTTTGAATCTAATACTGACATATCTGATTAATATTTAGTGGTGGGAAAATAAATGGTGAAACAATGCAATAAAAATGAATCCTAAAGGGATTACAACTGCATAAATGTTACTTAATTTCTTAATAATTGGTGTATACTTGTTATGGTTAAATCCAACCGATTGAAATGCTGATTGGAAACCATGTAATAAATGCAGTGCTAGAAACACAAACGACAAGCAATACAAACCAACTCTGATAGGATCCTTGAATTTATGAACCAATTCTTCATAATATCTGAAACCGCCTTCAGTTAGTTGTCCACTCATATCACCATCAACATATTTAACTACTAATTCAGGAATCCAGAAATCATAGAAATGTAATCCTAAAAACGCTAATACGGTTAATCCCGTGTAAATCATATTTCTTGATACCCACGAGGCATTTTCCCCTGGTTTATTCATGGCATATTTTACACCTCTTGCTCTTCTGTTTTGTGATTCTAAAACCATTCCCATTGCCAGGTGAAAAACAACTGCAAATGCCAGAATAGGCTGAAACACAAACTGAACAATAGGATTTGTTCCCATAAAATGAGAAGCACTGTTAAATCCTTCCTCACTAACAACCGATATGAAATTGATTGTGAAGTGTTGCGCTAAAAAAAGCAATAAGAAAAAACCGGACAGGGCCATCAGGATTTTTCTTCCAATAGATGATTTCATAGAAATTTCTTGTTTTTAGATTGATCATACAAAGGTAAACCAAATTAGTTATTGGCAAATTAATTGCCATATTAAGTAAAATTAACATTTACTATTTAGACTCATTTTAAATAGAAAAACAGATCTAATGATCTGATCTTCAAACATATAACTCAAGTTTAATTTTTCACCCTAACTAATTCACCCCTTTTTTCTCGATATAACGGTTATGATTGAGTAATTTTGCAAATAACTAGCAAAAATCAGTATTAAAAATGATTAAAGTAACAGAAGAAGCCAAACAGAAAGCCATTACATTAATGGCCGAGGAAGGGAAGGACAATTCGTTCATCAGAGTTGGTGTTGAAGGTGGTGGTTGTTCAGGATTAATGTACAAACTTGAATTTGACAATACAATTAATGATAATGATAAGGAATTTGAGGATAACGGCATTAAAATAGTCGTTGACAAAAAAAGCGTGTTATATCTGGCAGGTACAACATTAGATTTTTCAGGTGGACTGAACGGAAAAGGATTTGTATTCAACAACCCTAACGCCGGCAGAACCTGTGGATGTGGCGAAAGCTTTTCATTATAAATTTCAGACTAAACAGAATGGCGAATTATACAGAGGAGGAATTAGCAAAGGATTTAAAATCTCAGGAGTACGAATTTGGATTCACAACTGATATAGAAACGGAAAAAATCCCGGTGGGATTAAATGAAGATATTATCCGTTTAATTTCAGCAAAAAAAGAAGAACCGGAATGGTTATTAGAATACCGTTTGAATGCCTTTAAAATCTGGCAGGAGATGGTAGAACCGGAATGGGCTCATGTAAAATATGAGAAACCAAAATTTCAGGACATTTCCTATTTTGCTGCCCCTAAAAAACAATATGAATCGTGGGAAGATGTGGACCCGGAGATGAAAGCCACCATGGATAAATTGGGGATCTCATTGGAAGAGCAAAAAAAGCTGACCGGAGTAGCCGTTGATTTTGTGATGGACTCGGTTTCCGTAGCCACTTCATTTAAGGAAAAACTGGCTGAACTTGACATCATCTTTTGTTCGTTCAGTGAAGCAGTGAAGGACCATCCTGAACTGGTTAAAAAGTATTTGGGAACAGTGGTACCCTCAACCGATAATTTTTATGCCGCATTGAATTCGGCCGTATTTTCGGATGGATCATTTTGCTATATTCCAAAAGGCGTGAAATGTCCTATGGAATTATCAACCTACTTCAGAATTAACGAAGCGGGGACAGGACAATTTGAAAGAACTTTATTAGTAGCGGATGAAGGCAGTTATGTGTCTTATCTTGAAGGCTGTACTGCACCTCAAAGGGACGAGAATCAATTACATGCTGCAGTAGTAGAGTTAATTGCTCTTGATGATGCCGAAATAAAATATTCAACCGTACAAAACTGGTTCCCTGGTGATAAAGACGGTAAAGGAGGTGTTTACAATTTTGTAACCAAAAGGGGAATTTGCGAAAAAAACGCAAAAATCTCATGGACACAAGTTGAAACAGGGTCAGCAGTAACCTGGAAATACCCATCATGTATTCTAAAAGGAGACCATTCAATCGGAGAATTTTATTCAGTAGCAGTAACCAATAATTTTCAGCAGGCCGATACCGGTACGAAAATGATCCATTTAGGAAAAAACACAAAGAGTACTGTGATCTCAAAAGGAATTTCAGCTGGTCAATCTCAGAATTCATACCGGGGATTGATTCAAATTAATAAAGGCGCTGATAATGCCAGAAACTTTACCCAATGTGACAGTTTATTGATGACAGATGAATGTGGAGCACATACATTCCCGTATATCGAATGTCAAAATAATACGGCAAAACTGGAACACGAAGCCACAACTTCAAAAATTGGGGAAGATCAGATTTTTTATTGTCAGCAAAGGGGAATTTCGGAAGAAAAAGCCATTAACCTGATTGTAAACGGTTATGCCAAAGAAGTACTGAATAAATTGCCAATGGAATTTGCGGTTGAAGCCCAAAAACTACTGGCCATTTCACTTGAAAACAGTGTGGGATAATCAAAATATTAATTAAAACATGAAAACAGATATCAGATCAAAGAATCTAGCCATCTATTGTCTAACATCTAAAGATCTGACATCTATTATCTAAACATAAAATGAGCAAAACGTTGTTAAACATCAAAGACCTGCATGCTGAGGTTGAAGACAAACAAATACTAAAGGGATTAAACCTTGAAGTAAAAGCAGGAGAGATACATGCGATTATGGGGCCAAATGGTGCCGGAAAATCTACTTTAGCTTCTGTTTTATCCGGAAAAGACGGATATGAGGTGACAGACGGAGAAATGGATTTTGACGGAGTCGATTTAATGGATTTAGATCCGGACGAAAGAGCCAAAGAGGGGTTATTTTTAGCGTTTCAGTACCCTGTTGAAATCCCAGGCGTATCTAATGTTAATTTTTTAAGAACGGCTATTAATGAAATCCGTGAGTACAGAAAAGAAGAACCTGTTTCTGCTAAGGATTTTATGAAAATGGTGCGTGAAAAATCTAAAATTGTTGAATTAGATGCCAAACTGGCTTCACGATCAGTTAATGAAGGGTTTTCAGGTGGTGAAAAGAAAAGAAATGAGATTTTTCAAATGGCCATGTTAGAACCAAAATTAGCTATACTGGATGAAACCGATTCAGGATTGGATATTGATGCCCTGAGAATTGTAGCCAGCGGTGTCAATCAACTGAAAAGTGAAGACAATGCCGTGGTTTTAATTACGCACTACCAACGTTTACTGGATTATATTGTACCGGATTTTGTACACGTTCTGGCTGACGGAAAAATCGTGAAAACCGGTGATGCTTCCCTCGCATTGGAATTAGAAGAAAAAGGGTATGATTGGTTAACCAAATAAACAGAATAATGGACGTGTTAACAGAAACTAAACTGGCGAAGTTCTTATCAAATTTTACATTTGATTCGAAAAATGCACTTCAGGCTGAAGCTTATGCTGCATTGGACAATCTGGACTTCCCTACTACGCGTGACGAATACTGGAAATATACCCGGTTAAATAAAATCGCAAATGCCAATTTGTTGTTGCCTACTACTGATGCTCTCGACTCCGCTCGATCAACATTGGATATTAGCCAATACATTGTATCTGATCAGTTTATTGTGATTGAGAATGGGCAATTCCGATCAGATTTATCGTCATTTGACCTGGAAAAAGTGAATATATTCATTCAACCGGCTGCCGAACTGGAATCAACTTCAGCGAATTTTAATGAATTATTTCAGACTTTAAATACAGCTTTTGCCACTGAAACGGTATTTGTTTCAGTACCGAAAAATACGGTATGGGAAACACCAGTTCAGGTCATCTATATCAATACCACTGAAAATGTGATGACCAATACCCGTTTGGTAATTGAATCTGAACGATCAGCTAAGGCTAATGTCATCACGACATTTGTACCTGGTGCTGTAACAGCATTTGCCAATCATTATACTGAAGTGACTGTGGCTGAAAATGCAAACATCACTTTAGATAAAATTCAAATTGGTACCGGATGGCAAATCATGACTGAAAATGTGGACCAGGATGCCAATTCAACTTTTAAGATCAACACCATTACTCTATCAGGTGATATTGTCAGAAATAACCTGAACATTGAAGTGGAAGGTCAAAACTGTGAAACTTATTTGAATGGTGCTGTCATTACCAAAGGCAACCAATTGGTGGATAATCATACTTTTGTAAACCATTTGGTTTCCAATTGTATGAGTGACGAGAACTATAAATATGTATTGGATGATAAATCCACAGGTATATTTAATGGTAAGGTAATCGTACAACAAGACGCGCAAAAAATTAATGCCTATCAGCAAAATGGTAATATTTTACTGTCGGATTATGCTAAAATCAATTCAAAACCTGAATTGGAAATTTATGCGGATGATGTAAAATGTTCTCATGGCTCCACAACCGGACAATTGGATGAAGATGCCTTGTTTTATCTGCAAACCAGAGGACTTTCTAAAGACAAAGCCAGAACCTTATTGGTATCTGCCTTTGCCGGTGAAGTATTTGACGCTGTAGATGATGAAAAATTAAGTGCATTAGTCTCTAAAGTCCTTCAGGACCGTTTTGGTTGGGCACTGGATTAAAACCTATCCATTTTATTAAAATATTAAACCCCGATACTAAAGTATCGGGGTTTTGTTTTTGGTGTCAGTTCGAGTGTTTTATACAGATGGCCATCTGTATAAAATGTATCGAGAACGACTCCCTCCTCATCACTTCTCGATAAAAATTTTCCTTGAAAATTCACTCGAAGTGACGAGGCAAGTCTTAAACCTGATTAAACTCACCAAGCTGGCGCGCGAATACTCGCGTGACTCTCTTAAACATGTATTGAATAATTGATTAACTTTAGTAAACTCTAAGTTATCTTCAAAAAACATGAAAATCATATTAATAATTCTTCTAAGCTTTTTGATAGTATCATGCCAACCTCAATCGTCAAAAGAAAAGGAAAAAAAAGGACATCACTTAACTACTATTTCATCTAATCAAACCAGGGGTGAGTCTGATAATGAAGAAGAGGATATTGAACAAAAACTTGAAAAGGAGAAATCTGACCACCTGGTTAGAATGAAAAAGAAGTCATATACTTTTGTTTGTACCGACAACTGTAAAGGTGGTGGAGCAAGTATGGAAAATGTAAGGAAATATGAACGGAAGCAACCTTTCGACATAATTAATACAAAGACTGACACATCACATTTAATACAATTTAGATTTATTGATGATTGTTGCCATGAGTATATTGGAGATATTGATATCAAAGATGATACATTAAATCTAACTTATAAGAATATCAGTTTTTTTACTTGTGAATGTTTTTGTGAATATGAGTATCAATTTAATATTCAATTGAAAAACAGATCATACTCAGTGGTACAAATGAATGGACAAGAGTTTGAATAACAACTTTAGGAAAAGTTAGTATTCACATCCGGAGTGTGATATAAACAAACTCCTAACCTGAAAATTTAACTATCTTTAAACTGATGTTAAGTACTATTATAAGGTATAAATTAGGTATATTAAAGGGAAAACTAATACCATATCCGAAGGATAGCCTAATAGCAGTAGTATAGGATTCAGATACTAATCGTTGACAAACTTTAAAGCAGACCGAACCATGAGAAATCTTTTTTTAATAATAATTCTAATGTGCACATCTGTTCTATGTGTATCTCAAAGTACCAATATTTCCGGAATTATAAATACATACGCCAGCGTCAGTGGGTTTTCTGGTGACACAATAACAGTTTCTTCTTCGGCAGGGTTTTCTGCGGGTGATAAATTATTAATCATTCAGATGCAAGGGGCAACTATTGATCAAAGTAACACCTCAGGTTTTGGAGATATTACGAATATAAATGATGCTGGCAATTATGAATTTACTACGGTCTGTAGTATTCCGGACGCTACCACTATTATTGTTATGGGGATTCAGAGAACGTACGATCCTTCAGGAATCGTTCAGATCGTCGGGGTTCCGGTTTATCATGAAGCTGTCATTACCGGAATGCTAACGGCGCCCACATGGGATGGATCGACAGGAGGTGTTCTTACCTTTGAATGTACGGGTACCCTTACAATGAATGATGCCATAGATTTACAAGGCCTTGGCTTTCGGGGAGGCTCAACAACGACCTCTGCCTTTAGTTGTGCGTGGTTTTCTGATCCTTCGGACTACCATTATGACATCAATACCGGGGAAGGCGCCATGAAAGGGGAAGGAGTAGCCCTCTACATAACTGGAAAAACAGCAGGAAGAGGAGCTCAGGCCAATGGAGGAGGTGGTGGAAACGATCATAATTCCGGTGGCGGTGGTGGTGGAAATGCCAATACCGGTGGACAAGGTGGTGAGCGAATCAGACCAAGTACTTTTACGTGCAGAGGAATTTCACCAGGCGTAGGTGGTAAATCAAATACCTATTCCAATGCCCTCAACAAAATATTTTTAGGAGGTGGCGGTGGTTCGGGACATGAAAACAACCCTGCCACAGCTACTGCAGGAAGCAATGGAGGAGGTATTGTTATAGTCAAAGCAGATACCATCATAGGAAATGGAAATGCAATAAATGTTGAGGGAGCATCAGTCTCCGCAAATTCTGCAGATGGTGCCGGTGGTGCTGGTGCCGGTGGCACAGTATTACTTGACGTTTCAACATATATTGGAACTTTGGCTGTAAATGCAAGTGGAGGCGATGGCGGAAATGTTGCTAATGTAGGTACTTCAAACTGTAATGGTCCGGGAGGAGGAGGAAGCGGAGGTGTTTTATGGGTTAACCAAAGTTCAGTATCCCCAAATATTGTTTTAAGTAATAACGGAGGTGCGAATGGCACTACGCTGACCACAACACAATCAAACTGTACCTTAAACGGGAGCAACAGCTCAACGCCCGGGAGCACTGGAGTTACGAGAACAGACCTTTCGATCATTGAAACCGTTTGTAGCATTCCTCTTACTATTCAATCCGCTACAATTTGTAATTCTGACAGTTCATTTCTTGCCGGTTCGTGGCAATTTTCCTCCGGAATATTTTATGACACCCTTAACACCGGTTGCTGTGACAGTATTGTTGAAACAACATTGACCTTATTACCCGCTCTGACGGGCACAATTAACGAGACCATTTGCGATGGGGATAGTATTGTGGTTAATGGCATCACTTATAATACCTCGGTGACCGGAGCAACTGAAGTGTTTACTAGTGTAGGACCTAACGGCTGCGATTCTACCGTCACCATCAACCTGACCGTATTAAGCCCTTTAGCAAGTGTGATCAATCAGACTATTTGTGATGGGGATAGCATTGTGGTTAATGGCACCACTTATAATACCTCGGTGACCGGAGCAACTGAAGTGTTTACTAACGTAGGACCTAATGGCTGCGATTCCACCGTCACCATCAACCTGACCGTATTAAGCCCTTTAGCAAGTGTGATCAATCAAACCATATGTGATGGGGATAGTATTGTGGTTAATGGCACCACTTATAATACCTCGGTGATCGGAGCAACTGAAGTGTTTACTAGTGTAGGACCTAACGGCTGTGATTCTACCGTCACCATCAACCTGACTGTATTAAGCCCTTTGGAAGGCGTGATCAATCAAACCATATGTGATGGGGATAGCATTGTGGTTAATGGCACCACTTATAATACCTCTGTGACAGGAGCAACTGAAGTGTTTACAAATATAGGACCTAATGGCTGTGATTCTACGGTTACCATCAACTTAAATGTGTTAAGCGCAATTGATACATCAACTGCAGTTGTTGGATTAGTAATGTCGTCTAATCAGACTGGAGCAAATTATCAATGGATTGATTGTAATGATGGAAACAGTCCAATATCAGGAGCTACCAGTGCCAGTTATACTGCAACTAATAATGGCAGCTATGCTGTTGTAGTTAGTGTCGGTAGTTGCTCAGATACATCTGCCTGCATCAATATCACAAATGTTGGTGTCATTGAAAATAGTTTTGGGCAAGACCTCCGGCTCTTTCCAAATCCAACAAATGGAGATTTTTCCGTTGATTTAGGACAAAATTACAATTCTATAACGATCACCATAATTGACTTAAGCGGAAAGGTAATCCAATCAGGAACCTATATTGAAGGGCAATTATTAAATTTAAATCTAAAACAACCTGAAGGAATTTACTTACTGACTATTGAATCTGAAGGTCAGAAAGCTGTAATTCGATTAATAAAAGAATAAACCAAATAAATGCTAAAACAACCACATTACTAAAACTGTTTACACTTTACCATAAAATTCCCAACAAAATCAGTCATTCTCCTTATGTTTGATAATATGAACTATAAACTCATCATAACTAAAATTGTCTTGGTCTTATGTTTACCTGTTAGCTTAAATGCACAGGCAGGTGCCCTGGATCAATCGTTTGGAACAAATGGGATAGTAGTGGAGACACCCAGCTTGTTTAATGATGATGTCCGGGCTATTACTGTTCAGGATGATGGCAAATTTTTGATTGGCGGTTATATTCAAAATAGCTTCACCTCGTGGGATTTTGGTTTAATCAGATTCAATGATGATGGCACAAAGGACCTGACCTTTGGCAATAATGGTACGGTGATAACCCCAATCGAAAATCAAAGCGAAGGCAATGCTTTGGCGATCCAGAATGATGGCAAAATAGTAATGTGTGGTGCTTCAGATTGGCACATCAATCTGGCAAGATATTCCGCGTCTGGAGCAATTGATAATTCACTCGGACAAAATGGTACTATCATTACCGATATCAGTGGTTATTACAGTGAACTTTGCACAGCCATTGACATTCAAAACGACGGCAAGATTCTTTTAGCAGGATATGCTCAGCACAACAGTAATGACAATTCATACATTGTACTATTGAGATACAATGTTGATGGTACTTTAGACAATTCGTTCGGCACAAATGGTATTGTAGTAGGAACTGAAGGAGAAAGTTATGATATGACTGTACAAGATGATGGTAAAATTATTTTATGTGGCACATCCAATTCGAACTTAGCATTATGGAGATATAATGCAGATGGCTCAGTTGATAATTCTTTTGGTTCCAATGGATTGGTGTTGACTCCTTTTGGGAATTCAGCTATAGGCAAAGCAATGAGCATAGTTGATAACAATAAAATTTTGGTGGGCGGGCATGCTCACACTGGTTTTTTAACAAATGCTTTTTTACTGTCACAATATAATAGTGACGGGACACCTGACAACACTTTTGGCACTAATGGTATCGCTAACGCCATTGTAGGTACGTCAAGCCAAACTAAAGCCATGGCAATTACAGATAATGGCAGTATTTTCCTGGCTGGTGCTGCAAATAATGGGGCAACAAGTTCAAATCTGGCATTAGCAAAATTTGAATCAGATGGCAGTTTAGATCTCAATTTCGGAGATAATGGTACGGTAATTACACAAATTTCATCTACAACCAGTCAGGCCAATGATATGGCCATCCACGATAATGGACGCCTGTTATTAGCCGGTCATTTTTATAATACAGATAACCAGGACCTTGTTATTGCAAGGTATTTCACAGGCGAGGGTTTAAGAACTGATGACTTAGAAAATGATGAGACGGTGTTAGTTTATCCGAATCCTTCGAATGCTGTTATTCATATTGAATTTAATGAATTCCTGACTAATGTTACACTGGTAATTTTTGATAATAATGGTAAAAAGGTCAAAGAAATTTCAAATTGGGAGGGCTATGATACTCTATTGAATTTTGCAGGCCTTGATAGTGGTTTGTATTACCTGTCTATTATGCAAAATGGCAAAAAACCAATAATCAAAAAGGTCGTAATAAATTAAATGACAGAGGGCCGAATTTGGTATAAAATCAAGTTAGAGAGGAGCGCAATCTGCTAATACTTTTACATTCTATCACCCCTTTTTTCGATTTCGTTTATCCTTACCCAACGATACAGAATAATCTTCGGCATCACCAATAATTTTAACATTGACAAAACTTTGCTTACGGTTATTGTCAGCATATTCAATGTCATCCTCCTGTTCCGGATCAACGGCCTCCTTATCCTTTCCAAAAAGCATTTTAAACCCGGTACCTGCAATCAGTTTTAGTGGAACACGAATATAATATTCCATATTATAATCAACATCCTGATTACCCGAAATCACCATATAACCCAGACTGGAATTAATGGTCATATTCGGAATAGTGATTGTACCATCCTTAAAGTCGATATGATTTTGAAGAGTATCGAAACGCACTTTGTGCACGTTTTTGTCAACGAAATATTCCTTGAGATCAACAATAGGGGCATAGTCAATCAAGCTGCCATCCACAATTGTCACATCCATATGTACCTCCGAGTCATCTAAAATAGGGACCATATCAGCATGCATGTGCACTTTACCCGTAATTGTACTGGTTATTTTTCCATGCAAATTTTCAGATACCAAATGATCCTGTCCAAAGTTTTCAAATTTGAATAGCAGTTTATCCAAATCAACCCCTTTTAGTTTCAAATTTGGGCTGAAATAGATTTTATCCTTATCCGACCCGTTAAAATATCCTGCCAATTCTATTTTACCGCCAGCTGCTCTTAAACGCGCTGTATCAATGTAGATATAATGATCTGGTGTGGTTCGTAAACGGGCATGCAAGTCATCCAGTAAATACCGGTGATAATTTAAATGATCAATGTCCAGATCGAACGTCATAGTTGAAAAAGGCAATTCATAAATATTGAAAACATCTTCGTGCTCCGAAGGACTTTCGGCTAACTGACCAGGTGGTTCATTATAATTAAATAATTCATCAATATCCAGATGCGAAGCCCTTAAACCAAAGTGATTATCTCTTTTTCGAATGGCCTCATCCTCCCCAAAATAGTAATTCATATCTAAACCGAATTTGGATTTACCAATTTGCCCGTTCAGTTCCTCGACCACTAAATGCTCGTCCTCAATATGCACCCTTCCATTAAAATTCTCAAACTTCATGGGATGTACTTTCATTTTAGCGTCTAACTGGGTTAATCTTAAATCAGATGAACGGAAACCATTATTAAAATGAAGATCAACTGCACCATGTAGTTTTAATTGACTCAATACTTCATGACGGTAATCTTCCGGCACATAATTTTCTCCCCCATAAGAAAAGAGATCCTCTAACTGCAATTTATCTGATGTCAAATCAAATTCAATCCGTGTATCTCCCTTAGGATGCTCTTCCAGCCAACGTTCATAATCAAATAATCGTCCCGAAAAATGGAAATCTGATTCATCAATCATTCCTGAAAAATCAATAATTCTGAAATTGGAATCTTCTATAAATAGATCACCATGAAAATCGTGTAATGTATGTGGATAATGTTCCAGGGTGGCATATAAGTCATCAATAAAAAACTCACCCCTTGGCAGATGAGGTGACTCCGTAAAATTTCGTGCGGTTGTCACGAATTTTAGCTTCATACTAAAATCATCAATTTTTTCATCAACTGAAGATGAATCTACATCTCCGATTCGCGTCAGCTCCTTTATATCTAATAATTTAGATTCAATAGTTAAATCGGCAGTAACTACATCATCAGTATGGTGTAAAACAGCCGGCAAATCAGTAATATGACCGTTCATTTTAATATCAGAATTTCCAGCTTTTGCACGGAAATAATCAATTTGAGCTTCATGTCCCTCAACGGTAACTTTCATGTCCAAATCATCCAGTGGTAAGTGATATGCAGAGGTTTTAAACCTGAGATTATTAACCAGGATCTCAGAATAATAAGCCTCATTTAACTTCTCAATTGATTTTTCGGGACGGGTCAGGTCAATGATATCATGAAATTTCATGTGCAATTGTACATCCCCACTCATATCTTCAAAGCTGGTCATATTGATAAAAGAAGCCAAAAATTCAAGGTTAAAATCCGAATCAAGTGTCATATCAATATCCGGAGAATCGAAGTTTTTGACATAAAGATTTGAGGAAAATGTTCCGGCTTCGGGCTTAGCAGAAAAATCATTTAAGGTAAACTCCATATGCTCCAGGCCACCTTTTCCGTTATTGGTAAAGCTTCCGGAAAAGTTCAGTTTATCTAATCTTTTATGGGTCAGGTTATTTTCAATATGTGCATCCTTACAACTAAAGGTGGCATCAACATGAGGTGTACTACCATTGACAGCCTTGCCTTTTACTTTAACATCAAAAACAATATCCCCTGCATTTTCATATTGTTTAAGTACCGGATAGATTTCTTCAGGAGCAAATGCCATAAACAACTCAAAATTTTCCTTTCTGGCATACAGCTCAACATCTACATTAAAATCATTTGCAAAATCGATAGAACCTTCTCCGGTAAAAGTGGCCTTTTCCAACTCTAATTCGGATGGACTAATCAATAATAAGTCACTCTCCTTTAAATACTCAACTTCATTGTCAATGTTGAGGTGCTTATGTTTAAAAAAAGTGGTATCACCATCTTTAATCACATTCAATTCCATTTGAGCGTCAATACTGGCTAATACATGTTCATCATTCGACTTAAAAGACAATTCGGCATGATCAACAAATGACTCCACAATTAAATTATTTGACTCATTCAATTTGTAAATATCAACACCTATCAGCTCAATGGATTTTAAGTGAATATGAAAATCTTCTTCAATCTCTTCAACCGGTTTGGTTGATGACAAAGCATGTGTAATATTTAATTCACCATCTTTATGCTGAATCACGTGAATATACCCATTTTTAAGTTCGAGTACTTTAATATCGTACGAACCGGACAGAATGGTCCATAAATCAAATCCGGCATAAATATCTTCCAAATCTACAATCGGATCTTTATGATCGGCTTTATCTTCATAAATCTTAACATGATCCAGGTCTATTGATATGTATGGGAAATTTTCAAATAAGCTGATATGGGAATCTTCCAATTCAATTTCTCCAACAAAATCTTCATTTAATTTGGATACCAGTTCCTGTACAATTGCATCCTGTTTCCAGTAAGCTACTAATGCAACAGTAAAAAACAGGACTACAGGTAAAGCTATCAACCAAATGATGAACCTTTTCCAAAATTTACGGCTTTTTAAAAACTTGAATTTCATGTGCTGTTAAATCGTGTTAAAGATAGGAATAAACAATGATTCACAAGAGCTGTGCCAATGTTTGTTTTTATTCAAATCAAAGCTTGTTTATTTATTTTAACACAAGTTTCGTATTGTGCCGAAAATAAAGCTACTATCTTTATCCAAACAAGTACTTAATGAAAATGGTGATAGAAACGGAAAGAATTAAATTAAGACCTGTTGACTCAAAAGATAGTAAACAAATTTTTAGTTATCGGTCTGACTCAATAACAAATAAGTATCAAGGATTTGTACCAAATGAACTAAATGATGTTGATGAATTTATTGCAAGAAACCCAACAAAATTTAACCAGCCTGAATCTTGGTTTCAATTAGTTATTATTGAAAAGGAATCTGATGAAATTATAGGTGATTTAGGAATACATTTTATTGGAGATGACGGGTTTCAATGTGAACTTGGATGTACATTAGATAAAAAATACCATGGAAAAGGATTTGCTACAGATGCCATGAAAGTTACAATTGATTATTTATTTAAATCTCTAAATAAACATAGAATAACGGGATCTGTTGATCCAAAAAATATTGATTCAATTCGACTTTTAGAAAGGTTGAGTTTTAGAAAAGAAGCCCATTTTAAAGAAAGCCTTTTAATTGATGGTGAATGGGTAGATGATATTATTTATGGTTTATTAAAAAGTGAATGGAAATATTAATAATTACAGGACCTCCTTATTCAGGAAAAGGAACTCAATGTGAAATTCTAAAAACGCAATTGAATTATAATCATATATCAACAGGAGACAGATGCAGGCTTGAAAAAGAAAACGGCACTGATATTGGGAAAATAATGTCAGAATATGAAGAAAAAGGTGATTTGGTACCAGACTCAATAATGAAAGATCTATTCAATCAAATTCTTGAAGAGAATAAAGAAAATACCGGAATAATTCTGGATGGCTATCCACGTACAAAAGCCCAGGTTGATGACTTACTTGAACTTGTTGAATCAAAAAACATGAAAATCGGAAAAGTTCTAAATATAAATGTTCCAAAATCGGAACTTTTGATCAGAGCTGAAAAAAGAGCACAAACCTCTAATCGAAAAGATGACAAAGATCCTGAAATTCATAAAAAAAGAATTGAAGTTTTTGAGAATTCGACAAGATCAGCCATTGAATATATGAAATCTGAAATTGAGGTTCTGACATTTGAAGGACTTGGAACAATTGAGGATCTAACTGAACGGATAAAAGCCAACTTGTAACATATGACAATAGAAGAAATTCAAAATAAGATAGCGAAACCAATAACTAAATTTACTACCGGTGGATTTAAACCTGAAAATACCATTGAAGAAAGTTGGATAGGCCGTGTTTTTGCATTTAATAAAGATGAGGAAATACCAACTGATAAAAATGGTGATTTAATGATTCCGCTGGCACAGCTCTACATTCCAAATCTTCCCTTCATTCATGGAAACATACAAAACACAAAACTCATTACTGTTTTTATTTCTAAACAATTTCCGGAATGTCTGGAAGAAATGGGCAATTATTGGTTGATAAGAGAGTATAGCAGTCTTGATGGAATCGTGATTAAGGATTTAAAGAATCCGGAACCCTTCTTAAAACCATTTCCACTAAAATCTGAGTATATTGAAAAGGATTTTCCGATTTGGGATGGCGGTGGACTATCAGGAGAAATGGAAACTGAGATCCTAAAATTAGAAGATGAAGGCATTATTGATAGTTATTATGATATCACAGACCATACCTACGAACATAAAATAGGTGGTTATCCCTCTTTTTGTCAGTCCGGAATTGGTGATGCTGATGGATTTGGAGAAGGTTATAAGTTTGTTTTTCAAATTTCATCTGACCAAAAAGCGAACTTAAATATTATAGATAGTGGCAGTTTAATGTTTGCTAAAAATGCAGAGACGGAAGAATGGAGTATATACTATGACTTTTATTGAAAAATGGTTTTGAAAAAATTGATATTCGTACTATTTATCTGCTCCCTGACAATACAATCCTTTGGTCAGGATATGTTGATTGACGGATTAAAAACTTATAAATGGACTTCTGAAACTGAGATTGATGATTTTAATATTAGCAAATTAGAGGAAATAGGCATTACAAAACTAAATATCCCTGTTGACTCCTTAAAAACAGACCTGACAATATGGACTTTTACGGATAATGAAATTCAAATCCAGAGATACGAACATGAAAAAGGGTTGAGTGAATCGATTGTAAAATGTACCTACCAATATGATTCAGCAAAAAAGGAACTGCAACTTTTTCATTTCTCTCAGGATTCAACATTTTGGGAATACTCAGTTGTAATGGTTTCAACCGGAAACTACATACTAATGACCAGAAAAAAATGAAATATTATATACTAATTTTTACACTTTTACTTTTTTCTTGTCATTCAGAACATAAAGAAAATTCTCCAGCTCAAAAAAGTGAACCAAATGGTATTTTAGATCAATCAGGAGGAACACCAATTCTTGAAGAACATGTAAATTGGTATAATGAGAAACGAAAGAAGAATGATGAACACCATATAACAGACTCATTACCTGAAAAACACGATTCGATTTTAGACACTTATGACAACTACTATGTAATTGTACATACCGATTCAGTAAAACAAGAATAACGTTGCCGGCAATCGGAAGAAGCAATAAAAAATGAAAATAAACCTATTAGATACTGGCGCGCGAATGCTCGCGTGCCTATCTTAGTAATTCGCACATTGAAGCACGAATGTTCACGTGTTCATCTTATTAACTTTGCTGTTTTTTTGTATTAACTTTAAAGTCAACACTTTGAAACATGTCCGAAAAATATAAAGTTATTGATTCTTCTCGCCCAACCTTTATTACATTAACCATTATAGATTGGGTAGATTTATTAACCAGAAAGCGATACACCAAGGTATTGGATGAATCATTGAACTACTGCATTGAGGAAAAGGGTTTAATTGTGCATGCTTATGTATATATGAGCAACCATATTCACTTAATCGTCTCCTCCAAATCAAATGATTTATCCAAAATAGTCCAAAGCTTTAAGCGATATACAACCAAACAGTTTATATTATTGATTAATGAATCAGGGGAGAGTAGAAAGGAATGGTTATTAAATAAATTTAGTTTCGCTGCAGACAGAATCAAACGGAATAAAAATTACAAAATTTGGAAAGATGGTTTCCATCCGGTTTTATTAGACACCAATGAAAAGATCGCCCAACGTGTAAATTACATTCATAAAAATCCTGTTGAAGCTGGGATTTGCTTTCATCAAAGTGATTATGTAAATAGTAGTTACTTGATGTATACTGATGAAAAAATTGGAAGCATGATGAATGTAAATATTTCAACTTTATATTAAAAAAGTGCTATCATAAGATAGGCACGCGAGTATTCGCGCGCCAGTTACACGTATTACTAGTTACAGTTGCTTAAATTGATGAACCAAGAAAGATTATAATAACCTACAATAATAATCACACAAAAATTCCTATCTTTAGGTCGTATCAATAAATTACATTTTGAACGTAACTCTGAAATTTATAGTCGCTTAACATTAGCCTCAGAAACCACAGGCTAATTACTTTTTTATTCGGGTAGTCTACCCGAATCGGTTTTTCATTTAATCATTTTAGTTGTTTTGCTGTAAAAGCCTTCACACTTGTTCTTCAGGTTTTGATTATTCAATACTGAAACTCATGATTAAATGATGTTTAAAAATTAAATCGAATGTTAAGCAGAATTATAAATTGTGAGAGATCAATATACGTGGGAGATAAAAGCGACAAGTCTCCCCCTTCTAATAAAAAAATGTAGCCATTGTAATAATAACAGATTTTATTGCAGTGAAAAATTCAGACTAAATGCTCAAAAGAAAAACATAGATGTATGGTTAATCTATAGATGTACCCAATGTGATTACACAACCAATATGACTATATTCTCCAGAGTCAAAACGTGTTCCATAGATAAAAATTTATTTATAAAATTCTCAGAAAATGACTCTGAAATTGCCAGAAAATATGCATTTTCTCATGAGATCAAACAAAAAAATAATGTAGAGCTGGACTTTAACAGTGTCGAATATGAAATATATTCAGATGATATCACTTTTACAGACCTAATGAATTCAAATATCGAAGTCATTACATTTAACATCAAATACCCTTTTGATTTTAATCTGAAACTAACTTCCGTTATACGGGCTAGTTTAAAAATATCTTCAAATGCATTAGCAAAATTGATTGACATGGAAGTCATTTCCGTTCAAGGCAAATATTTGAATAAAAAACAAAAGGCAAAAAATGGCCACAACATTAAATTAGATGTTGAAAGACTAAAAAACCAAAGTAATAACTTAACAAAATAATACTATGAATTTTGAAATTAAACCTTTAACCAGAGCTTTAAAAGCAGACTATTTATCCTTCTTTGATCATATCATTTTTGACGAAAACCCTGACCGGCACAAATGTTATTGTTATGATTATCATTTTACAGGAGATGTGGAATCATGCACTCGTGAGGACAGCCGTTTTGCAGTCTCAAATATGATCAGTGAAGGACAGCTGACCGGTTATTTAGTCTTTGATGATGACAAACCAATCGGCTGGTGTAATGCCAATAACAGATCAAATTATCAAAGATTACTCAAAGACTATGACTATGTTGATAATCCTGACGACAAGGTTTGCTCAGTGGTTTGCTTCCTAATCCATCCTGATTATAGAAGACAAGGTATTGCGCAACAAATTATGGAAAGAATCATCTCTGATTATTCAAATACTGATTATGATTATCTTGAAGCATACCCTAAAAAAAATGAATTGTCCTGTGAAGGAAATTTCAAAGGTCCTTTGGAACTCTATCGAAAATATGGTTTTAAAATCCATAAAACATATGACAATTATTACGTGATGAGAAAACAATTCAAATAATGGTATATCTTTAATCAATCATCAATTGTAATAATTAGGATGAAGTATTTAATTTTCTTGTTTAGCATAATAATATTGAGTTTTACCAAAGCTATAGCTCAGTCCATTCAACTGGATACAATAATGATCAGGATGAATTCCTCACAAGACATGAGCTTTTACCCTCAAAGAGCATGTGTTGGTCCATGGCTTGAGACTCATCAAAATTCTGATGAGGCAGGAACGAATTATATTGACTCAACTACCACTCATAAGGGATATAAAGACTCAATAAAAGTCAACTTTCAAGTCATTAATAAATATAATCAATACTACTATTTGGTAGTATTCGACTCCAGTGGAACAAAAAGATTAGAGGGCGTTTTCTATGATAAATTCCCGGATGGAAAAATAATCGAATACCATGAAAATGGAAACATAAAAGCAAAAGGAGTTAAAATGAAAATTGAGAGTAAAAAACCAATTCTTACCTGTGAAGGCTCCTATTGCTGCCCTAAGACTAAAATGAAGTTGTATGACAATTGGTATTCAGAAACACTAAAATGGCATACCTATTCCATAAATGGTGGACTATTAACCAAATCAAGGTACAATCAATCTACAAAGGAATCCTGGATAACGATATATGACATTAATGAAGAAGTTTCTGAAATTCTATACCTTAAGAAAGGGAAAATAAGGAAACGACAAAAAAATAACTGATTGCTATTCCTTATTTGGCTGAATTTCCTAAAAAGTGTTCGAAAGATAAATCAGTCAGATTTGATGATTATATTTAAAGTAAGTTCAATTAACCACAAACAATTAAAATAAAAACAACATGTCAATTCTTAAAAATATTTCCCTAACGCTTTTCCTTGGTCTTCACCTTATAATTTGGGGTCAACCCCAGGATACTACTATCAATGACCTGGAACGTACTTTTATGCCTCAATTTCAGTTGGGTTATGTTTTTCATGAAACTGATGCTTTATCAGGAGGTTTAATGACCCAAACCAGTATTGAATACAGGGATTTCACTCACCTTGTATTTAGGGCCAACTTTGACGTATTTAATACCAGTATGAATTTGGAATATCCATTGAATGATTCCACCAGATTTACCGGAAAAACCACTTTTTCTGATTTAATTGGCGGCATTGGTTACAGGTTATCGTTAAAAAAGCACCATATTATATGCTATGTACAATCGGGTGTGCGGTTTTATGGTTACCCGGTTTTCAGTTTGGAAAATAATCAGGTAAGTATTGACCTTGAACGAAAATATTCAGGTGTAATGCGTTATACACTGGGTTATGAATATGCTTTATCACCGAAGCTATTCTTTTCCCTTGAATTCTCTTCAAGTCATGTGTTTAAAGCGCAAGACTTCTGGAACAATAGTATCTGGTCACATGGTGTGACATTTGGCATTACCTCTCCCCTCTCCTGATTTTGCAAAAAATAGGTTATCATACTATAAATATTAATTATTTTCAACGCTGATAACAAAATCTAAGTCAAACTATAAAAAAGATCAGGATGCCAGTGGCTAAAATTGGAATTATAACTGTAAGTGACAGAGCAAGTGCGGGGATTTATGAAGATATCAGTGGAAAAGCAATCATCAATACCCTTAATGAATATCTAACATCCAGTTGGGAAGAGGTATACAAAATAATACCTGACGAACAAAAAGAGATTGAAAAAACCATTGTTGATATGGTCGACAGCCAAAATTGTTGCCTGGTGGTGACTACCGGAGGTACTGGTCCGGCTAAAAGAGATGTGACTCCCGAAGCAACTGAAGCGGTATGTGACCGAATGATGCCTGGCTTTGGAGAGTTAATGCGCGCTGAATCTTTGAAATTTGTCCCCACTGCTATTTTATCAAGACAAACTGCTGGCCTTAGGGGTAGTAGTTTAATTATTAATCTGCCCGGAAAACCAAAGTCCATCCGGGAATGCTTAGATGCTGTTTTTCCAGCTGTTCCTTATTGTATCGATTTAATGGATGGTCCTTATCTGGAATGTGATGAGACGGTAATTAAGCCATTCAGGCCGGGTAAGAAGTAAATATAAATTCAATTATCGTTTAAGTCCCAATAAATCAGTTGAAATCTTAAAGGGTAATTTTAAACAACAGAATAAAATGTGTTGTAACATGATGTATTAAATTTATGAACAGGGAAAGAATTTCAATATTTTGGTTCAGAAGAGACTTAAGGTTAGAAGACAATCATGGGTTAAGTAAAGCGCTTAACAGTAAATTCCCTGTACTTCCAATCTTTATTTTTGATGATAATATAACAAGTGACCTTGACAAAAAAGATCCCCGTATCACATTTATTTACAATCAACTTAATAAACTATCTTCAGAATTAGACTCTCTTTCAAGCTCCATTTATGTATTAAAGGGAACTCCTAAAAATGTTTGGAAAAAACTTTTAGATCAATTTGATATTGATTCGGTTTATACTAATGAAGATTATGAACCGTATGCTATTGCAAGAGACACTGAAATTGAACAGCTACTGGCAAAACGTAACATTAAATTAAATTTTTCAAAGGACCAGGTCATATTTGCCAAAGATGAAATTCTAAAAGCGGACAAAACGCCTTATACAGTTTTTACACCATACAAAAATAAATGGTTAAGTTATTTCAATCCAATTTCTCATTTAACAAATTATCCAATTGACAAATCTAATTTCCTTAAATGCAGCATACCTTTTCCTGATTTGTCAGATTTGGGGTTTATAAAATCATCTGTTAAGGTTAACCCCTATGACCTAAACCATTTAGATGATTATGAAGAAATAAGAAACTTTCCTGCAGCCAATCAAACAAGTAATCTTTCACCACATCTTAGATTTGGAACAATCAGCATTCGAAAAGTTATCCGGAAGACACAGAAAAACCATGTCTTTATAAGTGAATTAATCTGGAGAGAGTTCTTTATGCAAATACTCTATCATTTTCCTCATGTTGTTCAATCTAATTTCAAGCAAAAATATAATCTGATTGAGTGGCGTAATGACCAGGAAGAATTCGAAAAATGGAAACTTGGGAAAACCGGGTATCCAATTGTTGATGCCGGAATGCGACAGTTAAATTCTACCGGCTATATGCATAACAGAGTAAGAATGATTGTAGCGGGATTCTTATGTAAACACCTGTTAATAGATTGGAAATGGGGAGAAGCCTATTTTGCTCAGAAACTTTTAGACTATGAGCTTTCATCAAATAATGGAAATTGGCAATGGTCAGCCGGAACCGGATGTGATGCAGCACCATATTTTCGGGTATTTAACCCAACTGAACAAGTCAGAAAATTTGATCCTGATTTAGCTTATATTAAAAAATGGATTCCGGAATTGGATACGCTTGATTACCCATTACCGATAGTCGATCATAAAACAGCTCGGTTACGTGCGATTGAAACTTATAAAAAAGGATTAGAATCAGTTAAACAATAATCAAAACTAAATAAAACTGTATTTTTCGAAAGCTCTGATTTAAAATCTCATCATTAAATTTGATAAAATAGATTACTTTTCATAAGAAATTAGATACTTAACATATTTTATACAATACACTGTACCTTGAATTCAATCAGAGCTGATAAAGGTGTATCTTTGAACTTTTAACACCAAACCTGATTTAGCCTAAACTCAAATTAATGACAAAAGTTAAAATCTTTGCAACAATCCTTACAGGAATATTACTGTCTTGTAATAACACGAAAAAGGAAAATATAAGTCTGGAAAAAATTGAAAATCCAACTAACAAGGTTATATTAAGTTCAGAAATAGAGTGGGAAAAGCTTAACCCTGCACGTGGGGACCAAAGTCCTCAAGCCGGAACAATTTGGGGCGACAGAAAAGGAGAAGTTTCAACTGGTTTTTTAGCCAAGTTTGTAGATGGCTTTTCTTCACCACCTCATATCCATAATGTGACGTATCGGGCTGTGGTGATTAAAGGGCTGGTGCACAATGATGATCCTGACGCCTCGAATATGTGGATGAAACCAGGGTCATTCTGGACTCAGCCGGTCGGAGAGTCACATATCACATCAGCAAAAGGAGAAGAAAATATTGCTTTAGTAGAAATAGATAAAGGACCTTATCTTGTACAACCAATCACTGAAGCTTTTGACAGCGGTGAAAGACCTATTAATATTGATGTTTCAAATATTGTTTGGCTGGATTACACAAAAACAAATTGGGTTGATTCAGTAAGCGAAGCTGAGCTCAGTTTCCTTTTGGAGAGTAGGAAAAATGATAAACTTAAAAGCCTTTTTATAAGGTTTCCTAAGGGATATAGTGGTGAAATAATATCGAATGGAACCATGCTTCACTCAGTGATAATTAAAGGAGGATTAAACTATACAATGCCTCAAAATGGAGAAATAATAAATTTAGATGTTGGTAGCTATTTTGGTGCTGATGAGAAGGCGATTCATACCATTACGAACAACTCTAACAGTGAAACAATTGTGTATGTAAGAACCAATGGAGAGATTAGCTTAAGATAAGTAAGGAATTTGAACTAATCTAGTCGAGCCACTCTATACTTCTTAACCAAATACCAGGTCACTATTCCAGGGATAATTAAGGTCTGCAACGAAAAGAATAATAGCTGTGTCCATCCTCCCAATTCTACTCCTTCATTATCAGTAACCAATAGAGAATCACCCAATGGCCCGGCTGAAAAAACTACTATACTCATAACAATCCATCCAAAATGTAAGCCTAACGGTGCATATATGGATTTAGTTTTTGCAAAAGCATAGGCGAACATCCAACCTCCTGCTCCGGTTAATAAAAACACATAAGCCATTGGAATAAATCCACGCCCAAACATTTCATAACTGAACCAATGATAAATTCCAAACGCCACAGAACTAATAATACATGCCCAGTTCACCCCTATTTTTTTAATTAAGAGATATAATATCGCGCCCCGAAAAATCAGTTCTTCAAAAACGGCAGCTTTAAAAGTCCACCAAATACCGTTCAGACTTTCCCAAAACCCGTATTCAGTATTTCTTATATAATTAATTTCTTTAAAGTAAGACTGACCGATTGTATTGATAATACAACATAGTGCCATAAAAATCAATCCTATTGAAAACGCTTTTAGCCTCCCGTAGTCAGGTACTATACCCAAAGCAGTTATATGCTCTCTTGAAACTAACCAGAGTATTAACCAGGAAAATGCAAAAACCACTAAAACACCTAACAACTTTTCTTTTTTTGATTAAACAGTTAGTAAATATACTTTTAATTAATTTAATGAGTGAGGTAATAAAACCAGTAGAAATATTTACCGTATTTTTAAGCTGTAAATGAAAACCGGACCCCATAGATACAAATACGTTAAACAATTGGGAGGAAGAGGTCATTACGGAGAGGTTGAAATCGAAATCAATCCAATTGAATCTAACTCAATTGTACTGGATGACTGTAGTTGGAAAACTTTAAAACAGTCTTATCCGAACTTTGAAGAATTAGAAATTCTAAAAATTTGGAAGAATAGTGCAATTGAAGCAGCTCAACATATTGTTGACAATTACAGACTTCCGAAATCAATTGAAGTAGGAATTAAGGATATAGTTGGTTCATATGTAGATACTGTACCCGCTCACTTTGGTGCTGCTGTTACAATTGGAGTTTTTGATTTAATTGGTGATCCATTAACATCTGAGGATATTACTTCAATCGATACCTTTGTTTTTGAAAATACTGATATTGAAGTGATACCGGATATTAGACAATTGGTGATATCGAAAAGTAAGAAATCTTAGTGCATTAAACAATGAAAATTTCAAAAGAAACATATAATCTCTTCCTTAAATATGGTAGCGAATTACTTTGGTTAAGTGACCCCTTGAGAGAACGGCGTCCAAAAGACACAAACGAAAATACCGATAAAGCGTTTATGGTATTACAAAGATTAGACGCCAATATGGAGCTCTTCCATAACGATAACTACAGTCAAAAATTGAAAAGTGAATTTGGTGCCATCATTGAAAACTTAAAGCCTGAAGTATTAGATGAAGTCTTTAAATTAATTGAAGATAAATACAAGAATAACATGACCAAATACCTTTTTGTATGTTCTGCCAATAAACAGAGGTCAAGAACTGCTCAAGATTTATTTAAAAAACAATTCCCTGAACTGGAGTTTGATTCAGGCGGAACTAATCATAAACTATGTTTAAAAGAAGGTACCACCCCACTTTCGGAAGAGCAAGTCATCTGGGCTGATCGTGTTTATGTAATGGAAGAGAAACATAAACAAATAATTAATGCTCATACTGATTTCAGGTACCAAAAGAAAATAGAGGTATTAAATATTCCTGATGAGTTCGAATATTATCAAACAGAATTAATCGATTTGCTTAGGTCAAAGGTTCAACCAGAGCTAATAAAAAGATGATACTTTGCCATCTGTAACACTAGAGGCATAATTTGATACAAAACCAGCAGACTTAACTATTACAGGGAGGACATCAGTCCTCCTTTTTTATTTTGCATAGGGGTAAGTTTCATTTGAATTGTCTTGATGAAAAGAAATCACATGAAATGACCATAAATTTTCACAATGCTCAATATAGCCACCGAGCATGAGTCAATTTTGGGAATTCCATTTGGCATTTGAAAACAAAATTATATACAAATGAAAAAAATCGCCGTCATTCTGTTTTGCCTGTCTGTTTTGGCAACCTACGGACAAAAGCTGGATCGCTTATCTATTGCTTTAATGTCAGAAACACATTCGTTTCCCTTTACAAGATATTTACCTGTTCACCCTGGTCTTGAAGCAGGCCTGTCCTTATGGTCGAAACAAAATGGAAACCATGAGCAAATTGTCAGTGCCTACCTTGGCGGGTACCATCATAAACTGGTGGAAAATGGCTTCTACCTTCGGGGAGAATATGTTTACAGATACAAGTTATTAAACTCAATAGGACTTGATGTTCCACTTCATGCCGGATATCAACACAATTTTTATCCCGGAACGGTTTACGAGCAAGATACAGATTCAGGGGACTGGGTTAAAAAAACACAAATTGGCAAATCACACCTCATTACCGGTGTCGGGTTTGGACTGACCTGGATTAAATCAGAGAATGTACAACCTTTTATCAGACAGGAAAGCACAATTGAAGTCCCGCTTTATAATGGTTTTGTCAACCTGAGAACATTTGTAAAACTAGGTGTTAATATTAAAATATCGCAAAATGAAAATTAATAAATTTATCCTCGTAACATTAGCTATTTGTACAGGCATATTGTCATGTACAAAACCAGAAATTAAACCTTCAAACACCTATGCCTGTCAGTTTGAATATAACGATACAAGTCTGACTCATCCAAAGGCAAGTACCTATCAAAACATATTGGACGAAAACCAAAAAAAAGGGATGGTTGGTGCTGTATTGCTGGTAAAAGATCAGGACGGCATGTGGATTGGTTCAACAGGCCAGGCAGACATTGCTTCAAATGTTGACATGCAACCTTGTAATCGTTTTTTAATTGCGAGTATCAGCAAAGTATTTACTGCTGCAGCAGTCTTCCGATATGTCGACAAAGGTCTTATTGATATAGAAGATCCTATCAGTAAATGGCTTTCTGATGAAATTGTTTCAAAAGTAGCGAATGCAGACAAGGCAAAAGTTAAACACCTTTTGGCACACCAAAGTGGTATACCTGACTATTATACACCTAAATTTGAATTAGACAGATTCAATAAAGACTACAATAATTTTACCAAAGAAGAGGTATTGACCTATATATACGGTAAAAAAGCCAATTTTGATGTGGGTTCAACTTATGGATATTGCAATACCAATTACCTGCTTTTGTCAATAATTCTTGAAAACGCTTCCGGTTTAAGCTTTGAACAAGTTTATCAAAACGAAGTTTTCAATCCTTTAAATTTAACTTCCGGCTATTATAGTGAATCAAATCCAATACCGGATGATTGCGTTAAGGGTTATCCTGCGTTTAATACTAAGGGTACTGTGACCGAAGGAGAGCATTATTATTATGATGAATTGGGGATTGGTGGAGATGGTGGTATTGCCATTAATGCATACGATTTGGCCGTATTCCTGGAAAGACTAATGAAAGGAGATTTAATCTCTCAAAGCAGTTTGAACCACATGACGGATTGGTTTGACATACCAGAGGATTGGCATTGGGAATCTTACGGACAAACTGAAAACGGCAAAGGGCTTGAAAAGTTTAATACCGAATATGGTTATGCTGTTGGTCATACCGGAGGAATAGATGGTTTTAACACCTTTGGATTCTACTTTCCTGAAACCGATATGACTTATATTCTGTTTGTAAACAATACCAAAGCTTTTGACACAGCCAAAAAAGATATTTTTGAAAGCGTTTTAAAAGAAATGTTTGAGTAGTTTTTTAACCCTACTTTTAAATTAAGGGGTTCGAATATTTTCTCTGAATAGAGAAACAATTTCTGTACGTTAAAAGGAATTTTATTAAAAATCAATACTTGAATTTTTGAAAAACTATATATGACATGATACTTTTATTTTAATGGATCTAAGGCATCTCAAATTAAGCTGTGGTTTGGTTGTTCACAATGCAAATAATGCTGTATCTTTATCACCATATACTGGTAATTGAAACCAAGCTTAAACTCAGGGTTCTTTGCCTATACCAATAAAAGTATTATGTCATTAGTTTATGATTTTATTCTGGTAATGGGGGCAACAATTACCATTATAGTCTTATTCTTGTTAATTCGACAGAAAGTCAAGCAGTTTCCACAGTATATACTCATTACATTATTCTCATTTTTTCTGTTGACAATTATTTATTTTTATGCCATTTTGCATGAGGTAAGAACACTTCAGTTAATTACACAAGTTCCGAGGGAAACAATAGGGTGGGTGGTTGGTCCGGCCATGTTTATTTATGTTCGTTCATTATTTTTCAGCGGCAAAAAGATCTTTCGAAGCATCATCTTCCATCTTACTCCCTTTCTCATTTATCTTTTTTCCTTATCCGTACCTACGCTTATATACGACAGCTTAAATAATGGTTCAAATACACCTGTTTTTGAGTACCTTAAAATACACTTTGAATATGGTGACAGAGAAGCTGATTTAAGGGATATCTACATGATTTTTTATTTTATCTGGACATTAAAAATACTGAAACAATACCAGTCTGCACTAAAATCAAATTATTCGAACCTTACATTTAATGACTTTAACTGGATAAAACACTTTTTAATTGGTGGCGTAATCATAGCAGTATCCGATCTGATACTTAGTGCCTATATGTATTTCTATAAAGACCCCGGTTTTGTTGGCCCATTTCTCGTCATTCTGGCATTAATAGCCCTCATCAGTTATCTGGGATATAATGGCACAAACCAGTCCTCAATGTTGTTGCCCGATTTTCTTTTCGAAGGGGAAGCAAGAGAAGAGAGAAAAAACACTCGTTTATCTGGCATTGGTAATGATAAACTGGACAACCTGACAGAAAAACTCAAAACAGTATTAAAAAATGAAAAACCTTATCTGGAACCGGATTTAACCCTGGCAAAACTTGCAGATTTAATTCAAATCTCCGACAAGGAACTCTCTGCCTTACTAAACCAGCATATGAATATTTCATTTTTTGATATAATCAATAAATACCGTGTTGACGAGGTGAAAGATAAAATTACTCAACCGGAATATGAACATTTAACCTTGTTAGGACTGGCGTATGAATGTGGGTTTAACTCCAAGACAAGCTTCAACCGGATATTTAAAAAGGATACTGGTCTTTCTCCGTCGGAATTCAAAAAGTCCCAAAAAAATAAAGCGGAATAGGTGCCATTGTATCCATTGGTTCTTTTAAATGATTCAAGTTTTGTTGTTTTGAACACAAAACGAAAAAACTATGAATTTAAAACCTGTACTTCTAATCATTTCAATAATTGGAGGACTCTTACCGGGTAAATCTTTAGGGCAATTCAAAACTGAATTCTCACGGATTTCTATAGCAGCTACCAATATCCACTATGGATTACCCTTTTATAAAATGTTTCCAATTCATCCTGGGGTTGAAATTGATGTCACAGTGCTTCAAAAAGAAAAGGAAAATATCTCCCAATCGATTTTAGGATCAGTGGGGTATTTCTATCACGATAAAGTTTCTTCCGGTTTTTACTTTTCAGGTAATTATCGGTATCAGGTTTCCGTTAAAAAAAGTTTCGGAGTAGATTTCAGTACAGGAATTGGTTATGTTTACAGTCTTTTCCCTTCTCAAAGTTATCAATACAATTCATCTGAAGGTGTATGGCAACCTAACAGAAAGGGTAAATCTTTTGCTCAGGTAGGTCTTGGTGTTGGTGTTACTTATATAAAACCCAAAGTAATTCATCCTTTTATCAGGTATGATTTTAACTACCTCAATTTTTGGGAATTCAATTTTTACCTCAGATCAACCGCCATATTAAAAGCAGGAATATCAATCAATCTAAATCTACGAAATGAATAAATTAAATTTAATAATTATAACAAGCCTCCTGATATCGACTTCATGCAAAAAAGATACTATAGTCCCTCAGCATCACTATTACAACACATTGTCGTTTCAGGATTCCAGTTCAAATCATCCTAAATCTGAGACATATCAAAATATTTTAAACGAATTTGAAGCAAAAGGAGGACTTGGTGTTTCTATATTTATAAAAGATAAACACGGCACATGGTTGGGTAGTGCCGGATATGCGGACCTGGCTTCAAAAGTAAAAATGGAAGTGGGCAATCAATTTCTGATAGCAAGTTCATCAAAACTGTTCACTGCCACAGCTATTTTCTCATATATTGATGAGGGAAAACTTCAATTAGAGGACCCTGTTAAAAAATGGATTGACCAATCAATTACTGATAAAATTGCCAATGCAAATGAATCTACCATCCAACATCTTTTAGGTCATACCAGTGGCATTCCTGACATTTTTAATGTAAACCATGCCATGGATTACATTAATGAGCAGAACAATGGTTGGACAAACCTAGATATGTTGAAATATGTTTATGGTAAAAAAGCAACGAATAAAGTTGGCGAGAAGTGGTCCTACTCAAACATCAATTATATTTTGCTGGGTATGATACTTGAAAAAGTATCTGGCCTAAGCTTAAAAGAAGTCTATGCTCATAAAATATTTACCCCCCTTGGACTACAAAGTGCGCATTATGATATTGGACATAACGCCCTGCCTTCAGGCCTGGTTAAAGGTTATACTGATGTCAATACCAATGACAATTATGTAGAAGCAAAAGATTACTATAAAGATGATGTAGGCTATGGCGGAGATGGTGGCATTTCAATTAACGCTCAGGACTTTGGTTACTTTTTTAATCAATTGATGGCCGGAAACCTGATAAGTTCGAGTAGTCTTAATCAAATGACCTCATGGTTTAAAGGTGGCGATTCAGATGAAGATGATGGTGCCGGATATGGCCTTTATAAAAACCACGATCAATACGGCATTTCATATGGCCATTCCGGTGTAATGATCGGCTTCGAATCTTCTGTACGGTATTACCCTGAGCAAGACATAATCATTATAGAAATGTACAATTCCGATTTACTATTGGCTACCAAGGATTATCAATTTAAAGTAATCAACTTCTCAGCAGACCTAAAAGCAGCTGTATTTAAAAATTAAACGTTGGTTTTTTATCTCCTGATTAAAGGAATCTTAGTATGACGAAAAATCACCTTGAAAGAAGAATGCAGGCTAATTCATAATCTGATAAGCAGTCTATACCTCCTTGCGGGTAAAATTAATGGCGACTTTGGTTTTTATCAGAGTCGCTTTTTGCATTATAATGACTTTTATTATCTTCAATCACAGGAAATTAATCAAATATCCACAGGCTAGCAAATACTCACATGTTAGTGACTGCAGTAATAAATAATGCTTAATTTAGTTGAATCAAAACCATCAATATTATGGGACTAGACATCTATTTATCAGCAAACAATGAGGAAGCACTTTTTACTGCCGATTATTATGATGAAGCACATGATTACATGAATAAACATAATCTGAGTCGGACCTTTTGTAACTTGATTTGCAGAAGAAATGTGGTTGAGCATCTTCCCGAACTGGATCAAATTGGTAAAATAACCGGAATTGACATTTCTCCTATTTACGAAATGGAAGGCTATCCTGATGAAGAAGAATTAGAATTTGAGCTGGAATTTGCTGAAACCGAAAATCAAAAAGCTGAAATACTCAGGAATATTGAAATAGAAAAGGAAAAACTAAAGGGGAATTTGAATAGGGTTTTAGAGACAGTTAATTTGCTGATTCAAAACTTAGAAAGACAGGAAAATATTTATCCTCAACTCATTCAAACTAATTTCGATTCTTTAAATTCAGAATATTATTTTTCCAATTTGAAATTTGATACTAAGGATCGTCTGACTCCAAATAATTTAGGCCAGGATTTAAGGAATTTTAGACGTTTTCTTGAGTTTGCAAAAGAACGGGGATCGGATACGGTATGGTTTAATTATGGGTAAAATGCTTTAAAAATGGGAATCGGAAGAAGAAACTTTTTAAGATTAACAGGTCTTGCCATGGCGGGTATGGCGATTGATCCCTTACAGGCAGTTGTCACGAATAATGATGCATACATTAATAAAAAACTTGGTATTCTCTTTTACAAACCTAAAGGTTGGAATTTTTTAGGAATTAAAGATTTTGGAAAGCTGAAAGATGAACAAATTCTTGGGAATGGATACAATGATTATAAAGATGAAATATGGGAAGATTTAGGGACACCCATATGTATAGCCACTAAATATTCTCCAGATTTACCTCAATATGAGGGTATTTTCTCTCCCACAATCACCCTGAACATCACTCATAAATCTGAACTGGAAGATATTGCTTACAATAGTTTTGAGGAACTTATGGATTTGTCTGCTTCAGGAACGGCTGAAATTCTTACAGACTTTAAAATTGTAAAGAAATATGCACCATATCAAATCTCCGGTTGTAATTTCTATGAACATGATGCCGAGTATTTGTTTGAACATATTGACCTCAATGAACCACTAAAAGTAGAATTGAAAGTCGTAAAAGCAGAACACAATGATTTTTACTATGACTTTAATTGTCATCAATCCCTAGAAGTAAATCAAACCGCAAATTTGGAATTCGAGTATTTTAAAAAAAGCATAACGTTAATTTAAGAGAATAGTTAAGCCCATTTTGATTATTTTAGCTTAAGATAGCATAACATTAAAAACAGATGAAAGATAAATTCATTCAGTACTTCTTAAAGTTTTCCCCTCTGACGGAAAAAGAGCAAGAGCAAATTACAAAAGACATGAATATTTCACAATTTAAGAAAGGTCATATTCTTTTGGAGGAGGGACAAAGGGCTTTTGACAATTATTTTGTTTTGGAAGGTTGTGTTTGTCAATATACCTTAAAAGATGGGCACGAGCACATCACTAATTTCTACGCTGAAGAAAACTGGATATTACCTGCCATTGGTGAAGAAGGAACAGTATCAACATTTTTTCTTAAATGCATTGAGCCAACCACATTAGTAGTGGCCAATGACAAGGAAGGTGGCGAAATGCTGGAAAACAATCCTAAGTTCCAAAAAATTTCACTGACAATTCTGGAACAGGAAATCATCAAGCAGCAGAATCACTATACAAATTTTCAGAATAGCACACCCGAAGAACGATATTTGAATTTGCAAAACACTCAGCCTGGCTTGATTCAAAGAGTTCCGCAATATCTGCTATCCAGTTATCTTGGTGTTAAACCTGAATCCTTAAGCCGAATCAGAAAACGAATCGCAGACAAGCGGAACTCCTGAAATAAAATTGTTAAAGTAGTTTCTTCTTTTTCTTTTCTGGTTTCCACCTTATGGCATCAATGGTAATATAAGTTGTGGCCGCCATCTCAATAGTTGAAAATAAAAAGTAATACGGTGCTGGTTTACCAACAAATAAAGTGGCCCCTTGCACTACGGTAGCTATGCAACCTGATACAATTTGAATAGTACGTAAGGCCCTGTCATTTTTTATAACCAACGGTAAAAAACTATTCGCCAGTGACAATTGCATATATGCACCTGCCCCGGTTAAAAACCCTGGTGTAATATCAATGTCGTTTACCGTACCTGTAGTATATTGGTTAAGAAGATTGGCATCCATTAAACCTACTAAATCAGCATATAAATAGTTTAAAGAAGTAAAAGTCCACAACCCCGCATATTTAAATCTTCGGCTTGACAAAAAACTGCCCTCTAAATCATCTGATTTCATGAAGTTGTGCTTGGCAAAATTTAAGGACAGCTTTGAGACATCTGATCTTAAGTTTGTAGATTTTGCGGTTAACGGTGAAAATGTACCGGATTTTAATAACGCTGTATTGTTATTTTTTAGTGTAAACTCATGATTTAGTGATAATCCTAAATGTGTTTTAGACTGTACAGTATATGGTAGAAAGATTACCAATATTAGAGCTATTTTAAATACTAATTTTTTCATTTTATTATTTTGTTAATTTGATTATGGCGCAAAACTAGGAGGTGCAAAAACCAATATGATTGACGTTGGTTAAGAAATGCGCTTACCAGTTACTTGTTACTTGTTACTTGTTACTTGTTACTTAAATAAATTTGTTAAGAAATACTAAAGCTAATAGTCACTCGTTTTATTTTTATTTAATTTGAGATTGTCATTGCCCTAAAACCTGAAATGAATATTAAGGAATACATTAACAGAATCAATTACAAAGGTGATTTAAAACCTGACCTTAGTGTTTTAAATGCACTGCAGGCTCACCATATTTTTGCTGTTCCTTTTGAAAACCTTGATATCCATTATGGTAAACCAATTGTATTAGATATAGACAAGTTTTATCAAAAGATAGTTATCGAAAAAAGAGGCGGTTTTTGTTATGAACTCAATGGATTATTTCATCACCTCTTAAAAGAAGTGGGATTTAATTCTAAAATGATATCAGCCAGGGTTTATGATCATAAAAAAAGACAATTTGGTGAAGAGTTCGACCATCTGGCCATTATTGTGGAACTGGATCAGACTAAATATCTGGTGGATGTAGGATTCGGTGAATTTGCAGCTCATCCTTTGATTATTCAATCAAATGTAGTTCAGGAAGACCAAAGAGGACAGTTTTCAATAGAAAAAGAAAATGATATCTATACTGTTTTTAAAATAAAAGGTGATTCGAAAAATATTGAATACAAGTTTACAGATAAAGACAGGACATTAAACGAATTTCAGGGCATGTGTCAATACCATCAAACCAGTCCCGACTCTCACTTTACCCAAAGGAAGTTAATCACCCGCCCAACCCCTGGTGGTCGAATTACACTAACCGGCAACCGACTAAAAATCACTGAAAATGATGCCATTCAAAAAAATATTGGACTGTCAGAAACACAATATTTCGAGCAGTTACACAAACTGTTTAGTATTGCTGAATCACAGTTAATATTGGTAGACAAACATAAAACAAATCACCATTAAGAGGTTGACTAAAATATCATTACTCGTCCTTAACTTTTTTATAATCATCAGTGGGTATTCATTAGCACAGCAAAAAAAGGATACATCATTTTCGTTGACTTTTAGTACGTACAATCATGCTGAACGAATATTTAACGGTACAACGACTTACAAATTAACAAGTACTGAAATTATTGTTTCCAACAGAGCTATCTTTTCTCAAAAGGACACAATTCTTTATAAAAGTAAAATTGACAATGTGGTGATTGAACGCATTTCTAAATTACAACTTGATTCACTAAATAACAATTATTTCAATAATTGTGTCATGATAACAAGTGGTACTGAATATTTTATCTCTCTTAATACCGAAAATTCAACACATAAAATCCATCTTCACCATTATTATCTGGAGTCAATTAATAAATTAGTAATTGAACTCAATAAATTAATCGCAGAAAAATATAGAATTCGTTATCTGTCAAGCAGTACCAATCAAAGTTGCGATTAATAAAAATGAAGAATAGGCATGTTTAAAATTCGGATTTCAATTATATTATTAGGTATCATTCTCTCTTTGACTTTAGTGTCTTGTAACCGGGCAAAGCAAAAAGGCCGGAAATTGATTGACCGAACTCAAGAAGTTCTGGAGAATAAAATAGATGAGCTGATAAATGAAAATCTGGAGTTTCATAAAACATCATTCATTAAAGAGTTTGGTGAACCGAATCATTTCAAGATCAATCATCAGGAAGGAATTTGGTTTGATATGCCGCTTGGCTTCTACTATGGTTTCTTAAAATATGAGGCCAATTCAGACTCAATCATGAATTATATTTCCAATATTGAAACAAACCTCCCGGATATTTCAAATACAAGTTTTAGTCCAACAGATACAAATCAAATATCATCAAACACTAAACATCTGAAAGATCAATATGGTCAAAAATTGAATGGGGAATTAGATTTCTTTGAAGACTACAAAAAATTAAAATCATTTAAAATATACCAATGCAATAGGTACCCTAAGTCCCACATTTTAATTGTTGACGAAAAATCTGGTATAATCTATCATCATTTTGAAAAAATCTGGGATTGAATATTCGAAGTATATCCTAAACTAAAATATTCCAACATCATTAGAGATTACTTAAATTAAAGCAATACCTTTCCGGAAATTGAATCAAACACTACATTGGACAAGACATTTTTAGATTTTATAGTAATGGCTTCAGGACTTTTGGGTATTTTTACCAGCTTGTCGCTCATTACATCTGATCTCTTCAGGAATAAGGCCAATCAATACCTTTCATTGTCTCTGTTTATTTTAACCGGTATTATGCTTTTGGGCTGGTATAATCCTAATGGTGGTGTTTTAGAATTCCTGCAAGGTATCATGTGGGAATTTTTATTCCCGGTAGTATTATTTAAATACTTTCTAATTCAACTGGATCATCAATACTTGAAGGCAAATTGGTTAAAGTGGCTGTATCTCCCTTTTTTTCTTACCTTGATTGGAGATGTTCTCCTGGATTTAGACTTCATATTTAACCTTTACGATTCATCATTTAAACTTGAAGATTTTACAGTACAGCTTTTCTATTTCATTGAAGATACAGGGTCCTATTTTTACAATATCATTTTAATTTTTTGGAGTAGAAAACTAGTTAGAAAATCAACATTGATTTCAATTGAAAAAAAACGCTGGTTACTCAGATTAAATTTACTGGTAATAGGTGTTTATATGGTTTGGTTTATTTATATGTTGGAAGATATATTTACAGGAACAGGATACGCTACCCCCGTTCTGTGGGCCTTACTTTCATTTTTGTTTTGGTGGGTTTTATACTATGGCGTTTTTAAACTTCAAATCGTATCTCAAAAGGATAAAATTCATCACACTTTGAGTAATCATAGTAAGGAAAATCGCCCGACTGTAAAAACGAAACCAACCGGCTCTTCAAAACATATTATTAAGCTAAAAGCATTGCTGGAAGAAGAGACAATTTATAAAAACCCTTTATTGGGCAGACAAGATTTAGCACAAGCACTTGGTATCAGCGAAAGTCATTTATCCAATATAGTCAATCAGGAGTTTGGGAAAAATATTAACCAGGTAATAAGTGAATACAGAGTTGATTTTAGCAAAAAATTATTACTTAATCCGGAATTTGATATATATGCCATAGAAGCCATTGGAATGGAAGCTGGTTTTAACTCTAAAAGTGTATTTTATCAGACTTTTAAGAACTATACCGGCATGACACCTGGCGCTTACAGAAAGCAGAACAAAAAGTCTTAATTTGTATACTTCCCAGAATTCCGGAGTCCTGAACCCTCCCTATTTTAGCTGGTTTAACTTCGATTAGTATTTTTGTCTCAACTTTTAATAATTAAGAAAATGAGGCTAAGAAAAAGCACATTATTTGCATCACTTTGTGTATTATTTTGCTTTCAATCCAACGTAGGTGCCCAAAATTTTCCGATAAAAATTTCGGTATTGGATGAGAGTATCTCAGCCCCTAATTTTTGGTTTACGGGTTACGAATATAATCCAGCTGTAATTGCAGGAACTGAATATATACTTTCAGAACGAAAAAACTCAGACTGGCACACCACAGCTAATCTTGGATTCTTTTATCATAAACAATGGGTTTCATCCGTATTTATAAACTCCGAAATTGCTTACCGGTATTCACCAGGCAGATTTAGCCTTTCTCCAAAGTTTGGTTTGGGATACGCTCATGTTTTTGCCCTTAACCCGGTTTATAATATTGAAGACGGTGCCATTAAAAAAATTAATGATTACGGTACTCCCCGTTTAATGCCCTCTCTTTCGCTTGAACTGGCCTTTAAACTATCTAAAAAAGAATACGCACCTTCCCTATTTATTACTTTTTCAGAATCTATAGAGATTCCGTTTAACATATTTACGGGATTGCACCAATTCGTGGGATTGGGTTATAAATTTTACATCACAAAAAATGAAAAAAATGCAGAATAAAATACTGGTTTCTCTTTTCTTTCTTTTCCTCTCTTTTTCTTGTGAAAAGGAGAAAATTGTTTCTCCAACTGTCTATGATTGCAATTTATCCTTTCCAAATGATGGTGCATCTCACCCCAGGGCAAGCCAGTTCTCGGACGTACTTCAATCATACAGTTTAAAAACACCCGGTTTGCAAATTGCCATTACTTCTCAAAACGGAGACTCATGGACTGACGCAAACGGATGGGCTGATATTCCTTCAAATGTACCTTTTATGTCCTGCACAAAAACTATGATTGGCAGTACCTCAAAAGTGGTAACAGCAGTCATGATTTTCCAATTACAGGATGAAGGGATTCTTAGTATTGACGATCAGATTTCAAAGTGGCTTGATCAGGATTTAATTGATCAGATTGCCAATGCCGATCAGGTTACTATTAAACAATTGCTAAACCATACCACCGGAATACCAGATTACCTGAGTGTGCGACAGCATATCAATGCGATTAACGAACCCTTTTTATTAGAAACTCAAAAAGAAAAATTGTCCTATATCTTCGATAAACCCGCTACTCATTCACCTGGTGAAACATATGCCTATTCTAACTCTAATTATGTACTGTTAGGTTTAATTATTGAAAGTGCCAGAAAAATGCCGCTTTGGGATGCTATTGATCTGTATATTGCTCAACCATTGGGACTTGAGAACTTCAAAATGGGAACTTATGAGACACCAATTCCTCCGGAAGCGGCACGTCCCTATCTGGCGACACATGCCAATAAATACTTTGATGCCATGCATATGGCTGTATCAGATGCAGCTACAGGAGATGGTGGTATTGCCAGTAATATGCAAGATGTCAATGCTTTTTTCAGGGCTTTGTTTAACCTGCAAATCATTAGTGAAGCAGCCTTAAAGCAAATGACAGAGGACTTAATTACTCAAGGCGGTGGTGCCTCAATAGAAATTGAAGGATTCGGTGAAGAATTATATGGTCTGGGGATTGAACGTTATGATACACCTTACGGAATGGCCTTTGGACACGCAGGTTTTACAACTTCCTATGAATGTTATGTAATGCATTTTACAGAAAAGAATGTCACTATCTCTACTGCCTATAACGGGGCTTCAATGCAGGATAAAAATACCGAACAAAGGTATAGTCTTCTATGGGAGCTGGTTCAGATTGAATTGGATTAATTTGTAAATTAAGTCTTCTTATTTGTGGTAAATATTTAACTTTATCTGTACAATATTGTTGGATGAAACTAAAGGAATTTGAAAAGGGAATTTTAATTACTTCCTCCGCTGCAGCTGGTGATGGCGGTAGTTTATTTTTTGAATGTCAAACAAAGAATGGAGAAAAATTCCAACTTATGTTTACTCAACACGTTTTTTTGGATTATCTGGATAAGGAAATGCTACCCGGTAGAATTTATCTTAATCAAAAACCTGTTGAATTAAAATCAGAAGAAGAAAGATTAATTCTGAAGGGAGTCTCTAATTTCTCAATTACCAGTGAACTTTGGGATAACGACAACAAATTAGACAAGACGTTAACTAAAACTTTTAAAAAAATTACGGAATTCTACAATTCTGATCAAGCAATTAAAATTAAAGAAAAAGTAGACCGCAACCTGAAAAAGCAGTAATTTAGACCATCACAAATCAATATGAAATATTTGAACATCCTCCTGGTTTTAGTCCTTACTTTCAACATTGGAAACACATTTTGTCAAACTGATACCTGCTTGCTTAATACTGAAATAGGCATTTCTTTTCCTCCTGTTGCCGATCAGAACCAGCGCGATTTTGCAGAAATACATCTGGACTCCCTAGGCATAAAAAAAATACGATTTGCTGAAGATTGGACATTAAGAGAACCTACCCAGGGCAATTTTAACTGGGGGCCTTTAGACCAAAGAATCACCTGGGCACAGGACAATAATTATGAAGTTTTACTGACGATACAATCCAGGGGACCGGCATGGGCCTGTAGTCAACAAAATGGTCAGTCCTGCGTATATAGTGATAATGCTTATTTTAAAAATTATATAGATTCATTGCTTCTGCGTTATCCTAACCAAATTGATAAAATACAGTTCGGAAATGAATGGCAAATTGAATATTGGTACGTTGGTAATGCCAACGAATTTATTGAATCGAATAATACACTTTACAATTCTGTTCAGAGCCATTCGCCTAATACTAAAGTAGTTTTAGGTGGATTTACAACAATGTCTCTAAGGTTTCTGGCTGCCTGTAACGGGTACGATATTGAATTTTATGATGATGATGGTAATTTTTACGATAGCCTGTACCTGGCTAATAACTGTAGTGATCCATTGATTACCGCTACCTCCAACAGAATTGACTCTGTACTCCGATATGCTGATTACGACATGCTGGATATACACTTGTATGATGATGCCGAATTGTGGCCGGCACTATATTCAAACTTTACTGATACATTAAGTAAACCTGTTATTGTATCTGAATTCGGAGGTCCGAACATGAATGTTGAACCTTATTCGGAATCATATCAGGCCGACCGGGTATACGAATACATCAGAGTACTTGATAGTATTGGCATTCCTGAAATTTACTTTTTTAAATTGGTGGAGGGCACTGCAAATCCAGCGCATTCTACTTCAGGCCTGATTGCAGATACCAGTCTCTTGATCAAACCTGCTTATAATGTTATTAAGTCCTATATTGATTGTAATTCTCTTGGCTTTGAATATCAAACAAGCGAGACACTTCGGTTTTATCCTAATCCTGCTGAAAACTGGATTTCTTTTGAGTTTAATAATCCTGACCTCTTAAATTGCGAAATCAGTATTTATAATTCGGGAGGACAACTTGTTTATCATATTGATAATTTTAACAATAATTACTTTTATCTGTCTACAAAAGATTTTAGTCCGGGCTTGCACTTTGTTTCAGTAAAATCAAATAATGAAACTATTGGACAAGGTAAAATTATCATTAAATAGCCCAGGGCAGGACCTTTTATTAATCAATTTCATAAAAAACAATTTGACAAAAATATTAGTATCAAAATCGTCTATCAGTATTCACACCTCCCCCTCTCAACTATGGGGAGCACTCGTAAAACCTGAAATTGCAAAAGAGTACTTCTTTGGCGCAAAAATTATTACTGATTGGCAGGAAGGAAGTTCAATTCTCTTTAAGGGAGAGTTTAATGGCAATAAATATGAAGAAAAAGGTATTATTTTAAAGGTCATTCCTAATCATCACCTTCAATACTCCCATTGGAGCAAGTTTGATGGATTACCAGATGACCCCGACAATTACCGAACATGGACTTTTGACATAGAAGAAATAAATAACATATCACATTTAACAATTACAGAAGACAATATACCCAGTCAAAAACAAAAGAACCGGTCGGATGAATTTTGGAGAGATGTTCTTCAAAAAATCAAACGACTGACAGAAAAACAATAACATGAATGAACTTACACAAGATTTTTTTAAAAGAGCCGGAATAATAAATGGAATGACAGTATTGGACGTTGGTTGCGGAGGAGGTGTAACCACCGAACTATTAGCCGAACTAGTCGGTCCGACTGGAAAAGTGATTGGCGTTGACCCTAAACAAAAAGCCATAGATATGGCAACCCAAAAGGCACACCTTAATAACTGGAAAAATATTGAATATATCTGCGCTGACATCCATGATTTTTCAGCTGACGAAGTACAATTTGATGCAATTGTTGGCAGGAGAGTACTGGTCTATCTGGATGACCCTAAGTTGGCAATCAATAAACTTATTCCTTTTCTCAAACCCGGAGGCATAATTGCATTTCAGGAGCACGACTCCACATCAATTATCAATCAGGATAAAATGCCATTGCATCATAAAGTTAGTGGGTGGATTTGGGACCTTGTAGAAAAGAACGGAGGAAATATCAATATTGGTAAAGAAATCTGGCACATCTTTTCTCAAGAATCACTTAATATTAAAGACGTTCAAGCAAAGCCTATTATACAAACACCCGATAACGATATTTCACTTGCACCTATCATTCAAGCTCTGTCAGGTTTATTAATAATGAAGAATATTGCCCCGGAATCAGAATTAACGGATCATTTATTAAATAGTCTTGAAAAGGAAAAAAGGGAATCCGGTTGTATATTTATAAGAGAAAACATTTTTTTTATTAAAGGTGAGAAAATCTGATATTAACAAAAGTTCCGAATCATTATATGATACTACAACACAAAAGGATTGATTTATTTGGGAAAATGCTTTTTGAAACAATGGTGATAAGTCCGCCTTTTCAAAAACCAAACCCTATGCCTGATGAAGCATGTTTTCTGTATGTTCTGGAAGGAACATATGACTCGACATCTGAACAGGAACAAATCAGAATTCAATCTGATGAATCAATTTTAATGAAATGTGGGAACTATTTATCTGATATGGTCCCCACTCCGGGATTGAACAAATACCAGGCAGTAGCTGTTCATTTCTATCCTGAAGTTTTATTAAGGGTTTATGAGAATAAGCTTCCTGACTTTTTAAAAAACACAAATCTTCCTGAAACAGGAATGGCGAAGCTTAATAGTGACGTATTAATTAAAAAATATATTGATGGGCTATTATTCTACTTTGAAAATCCTCAGATTGTTGATGAAGAAATATTGATCCTTAAACTTAAGGAAATTATTGTGTTACTCAACAAAACCAAAAATTCTCCTGCAATCAGAGCTATTTTATCTAATTTGTTTAGTCCTTCCAGTTTTTCGTTAAGAGAAATAGTTGATGCTCATATTTATTCAATAATAACCGTTGAGCGACTGGCTGATTTGGCTAATATGAGCGTTTCGACTTTTAAAAGGGAATTCCAAAAAATATACAAGGCCTCTCCAGCAACATACTTAAGAGAAAGAAAGATAAGTAAAGCTGTAGAATTACTTTCAGCTACTGAATTACGAGCCACAGAAATAGCTTATGAATGTGGATTCTCAAGTGTCTCTCATTTTTCAAGAGCTTTCAAACAAATAAAAGGTGTACCCCCTACAATTTACAAGACGAACCATTTTGGCAAATCATTGAACTAGCTGTGAAACATTATTGATCAGCCTTTCCTGAATTTTGCTTCATAATTAAAAAACAAAATATTATGAAGACGAATGAAGAGAAAATTTCAAAAGAATTAAATATTTCAGCCGAAAGTGCATGGAAGGTTATTGGTGCAGTTGAAGGCGTAGACAAATGGTTCGGTTCCCTTATTAAAACCTGTAGTGTTGTTGATGGAAAACGGTTTTGTGAAACCAATGACGGTATAGCCTTTGAAGAACATATCTTAGAGATCAACCATAAAACGCGAACTTTCAGGTTTGGCATTCCAAAACAAGAGATGCTTCCCGTAGAGAATATTGTCGAAACCATGACTGTAAGGGATAGTGGTATTGGAAAATCAATTGTTGATTGGTCAGCAAGTTTTGATGCAACTGACGAAAATGCAATTATTGCAAAAGAAGCATTTCGAAACTTATGGACAGCCGGTTTGGAAGAAATGGAACAATTTATTAAAAACAAAAACTAATGAAATCACTATTATCCGGAGCGTTTGGGATATTACTCCTGTTTTCCTGCTCCACTAACGAACAAATATCATCTGATCAAAAAGAAAATATGAAAACAGAAAATAAAGAGGTTGTCAATGTAGCTATGTTCTATTTAAAAGATGGAAAAGAAAAAACATTTGAAAAACTGAGGTCAAGAGGTAACGTACTTCTGGAAAAGTACGGAGCCAGAATTGAACGGGTAATCAAACCAACAATGATTGCTCAGGGCGCTATAGAAATTCCTGATGAAATCCATTTTGCTGTATATCCTAATGTTCAGGCATTGGAGGACTTCAATAATGATCCCGAATTTATTAAACTAAAACAAGAAGTTGTTGGACCTTCAGTAGATAAAATGTATGGCTTTGTTACTAATAATTCAGATTTCGAATTCATACGTGAAATTGGTGACAGCAAAAAGACCTATGGTGTGGCACTGGTTTACATTAAGGAAGAAGAAAAATACCTAACCCAGTTTGCAGAGTATCATGATGAGGCCTGTACTATTATCCCTGAATTTGGAACCCATTTCGAGCGATTTTTAGTGCCATTCGAATCAAAGGGGGACCTTGAACAACCTACAGAAATACACCGTTTCTATTTTGAATCTCAGGAAGGAATGCAGAATATGGTGACTGATGAAAGAATGCAAAAATTATTTCCGAAGCGGGATGAATCACTAGATAACCTTATTTTTATTTTGGGGGAAGCCATTCAATAACATTTTTATTAATCAGCTAAATTATAGCGGTCCGGTATATATTCCGAACCGCTATTTTTATATTTCAGAAAACAAAAACAAAATAAGTGTACACTCCAAACTGAAAAAATGGTATCTTTTGACCTCAATTTAAGTAAAGCTATTGACCATCAAAAAAAGCAATGAACAGAGATATTATAGACATTAATGACTATACAGTTTTGGTAGAAACAGGACAATCTGAAGTTCCAACCACCAACACCTGCATTTTTGATGAACCTGTAATTGCCATTGCTTTTTACGGATCAGGGAATGTAGATTTGGAAGTGAAATTTGGAGACAAGCAAAAAGTATTTAACTATACCAAGGGCCTGGTCATTTCTTTCTATGCTGATTCCTATGTGGAATTTGTTCATACTATCTCAGCTTTAAAACCACTGGAGTGCATCCTTGTGGCCTCATCAATCAGCAACCTGGATAAACTTCCTAATCAGGAAGGGCAATTATTTAGTGAAATGTTAGATCAGTTAGTCAATCCTTCTGATCATTATGTAGAAGGTCCGGGCTTTTTTATGACACCGGAAATGCAATCGATCGTTGATCAGGTTTTGCGTACAGAGTACAAAGGTAAAGCCAGAATGATGTTTTTCAGGAGTCAGATTACCGTTTTACTGGCTCATTTCTTCGGACAACTTTCAATGGCATCAGAAAAACAGATGTCTTCCAACGAACAGGAGAAACTGGAACAAGCTAAAAACATTCTTATTAGCAATCTTGACAATCCTCCTTCTCTTTCAGACCTTTCACAGCAAATTGGTTTAAATACCTTTAAATTGAAAAAAAGCTTTAAGGCCTTGTTTGGTGTTCCGGTATTTAAGTATTTGCAAAATGAGCGGTTAAAAACTGCTTATCACTTACTCAGCAATCAGGAAATGACTGTTCAGGAAGCTGCATGGCATGTTGG